>JBJKRU010000188.1:0-29878 GCA_046704485.1 Candidatus Limnocylindrales bacterium
GCGTGCAGAGCTTCGGGCGTGGCGGCGACTCCGGGCGTGGCGGCGGCTCGGGGCGTGGCGGCGGCTCCGCGTGGCGGCTGGATCGGCGATGGTCACGACGGTTCTTGGGGGCCTTCACCCAGCCGGCTCGCTCCACTGTTCCGTCAGGCATGCCTGTCAGGACTGGTATCCGCGAAGTGAGGCGGCAGAGGTCGCTCCCCCGCATCGTTCGAGCCCCACCTATGCCCGAGGGGAATGGGTGACGGCTCCAGCGTTCCGGACGGCGGCTAAGAGTCACACGACGCATAGGTGACGGGCGCGGGCGGCCAGGCGCGGGGCGGCCATGGGCCACCCCGGCGGGCGTGGGCGCAGCCGCCCTGGTCCGCCACCCCGTCGCCCGGGGGCGGCTCCGGGGCCTGGCGTCGTAGGCCGTCCCCGCAGCGGCCAAGACCTCAGTGGATCGCGGCCGCCCCCTCGAGCCCCTCGAATGTGATCGCCCCCTCGACCGGGCACACGTACTGGCAGAGCCGGCATCCGACGCAGTAGTCAGGGTCGACATCGAGCCGCGACGTGCCGTTGGTCCCCGACCGGACGATGGCCTGGTGCGCCCCGTCGGTGCACGCCGCGTAGCAGAGGTTGCAGCGGATGCACTTGTCCTGGTCGATCTTGGCCAGCAGCCGCCACTCCTGGTCCAGGAGCCCCCAGTCCGTGATGCCCGGCAGCGCCTTGCCGACGAGCTGGCTGGGGCTGGTGAGGCCCTTGGAGCGCAGGTATGTGGACAGGCCGTCCACCAGGTCGTCCGCGAGGCGGAAGCCGTAGTGCATGACGCTCGTGCCCACCTGGACGGCGGTGGCGCCGAGGAGCAGGAAGTCGACGGCGTCGCGCCAAGTCTCGATACCGCCGATGCCCGAGATCGGGATGCCCACCTCCGGGTCGGCGGCGAGCTGGCTGACCATGTTGAGCGCGATGGGCTTGACGGCCGGGCCGGCGTAGCCCCCGTGCGAGCCCTTGCCCCGGACGTCGGGCAGCGGAGCCCACGTGTCGAGGTCCGCGCCGATGAGCGAGCTGATGGTGTTGATCAGCGCGATGCCGTCAGCACCCGCCCGCTTCGCGGCGCGGCCCGGGAACCGGATGTCGGTGATGTTGGGCGTGAGCTTGACCAAGACGGGCATCTCGGCCTTCTCCATCACCCACTCGGTGATCATCTGGACGTAGTCGGGCACCTGGCCCACCGCCGCGCCCATGCCCCGCTCGCTCATGCCGTGCGGGCACCCGAAGTTGAGCTCGTATCCGTCGGCACCCGTGTCGTTGCACTTGGCCAGCATCTCGTGCCAGGCCTCGCGCGTGGACTCGACCATCAGGCTGATCACGACCGCGTGGCCCGGGTAGCGCTTCTTCACCTCGCGGATCTCCGCGATGTTGACGTCGACCGGGCGGTCGCTGATGAGCTCGATGTTGTTGATCCCGACGATCTTCTTGCCGCCGTACTCGAACGAGCCGAGCCGCGCGGTGACGTTGCGGATCGGGTCGCCGATGGTCTTCCAGACGGCGCCGCCCCAGCCTGCGTCGAAGGCGCGCGACACCATGTCCGCGTTGTTGCTGATGGGGCAGCTGGCCAGCCAGAACGGGTTGGGGCTCTTGATGCCGGCGAGGTTGACGGACAGGTCCACGCCCGGCACGGTCGCGTCCACGGCCCGTCGAACGGGCTCGACCCGGGTGCGGAGGCCCAGCGCGTCGATGATCGAGCGCGCGGCGAGCTTGCCCGCCTGGACCGCGTGGACGACCTCCTTGCCGCCCGAGGCGATGTCGCCGATCGCCCAGACCTTCGGGTTCGTCGTGCGGCCCGTGGCGGCGTCGACCGCCACCGTGCCGTCCCGGAAGGGCACGCCGAGCTTGGCGAGCACGCCCTCCGCCGTGTCCGGGCGATCCTGGCCGACGGCGCGGACCAGCGTGTCCAGCTCCACCTCGAACCTCGAGCCGGGCACGGGCTCGGGCCGCGGGCGGCCGGAAGCGTCAGGCTCGCCGGGCTGCATGGCGATGAACGTGGCGCTCGCCACGCGACCGGCGCCGTGCACCTCGACCGGCGCCGTGTGCCAGCGGATCGTGATGCCCAGCTGGCGCGCCAAGTCGATCGCGTGCGGGTACGCGGGGCACTCCCCGATCCCCCGACGGTAGAACAGGGTCACCTCGGCCGCGCCCAGCCGGACGGCGGCCGCGGCGGCGTCGAACGCCGTCGAGCCCCCGCCGATCACGCCCACCTTCCGCCCGACCACCGCCGCCGCCCCGGGCTCCGGGGCGATGGCGACGCGGATCACATCGAGGGCGTCGACCACGCCCGGCAGCGCCTCCCCGGGGATCCCGAGCGGCCGTGCGCGTCCCAGGCCCACGGCCAGCACCAGTGCATCGTTCGCGGCCAGCAGCTGCTCCGCGTCCACGTCGCGGCCGACGGTCGTCCCCAGCGCCAACTTCGCGCCTGCGCGCTCGATCTCGGCCGCCTCCCTGGCAACGCTGTCGCGCGCCATCCGCCACGGCACGATCCCGTGATCCGCGAGCCCGCCGGCGCGCGGCATGTCGTCGTACAGGGTCACGGCCACTCCCGCCCGGCGCAGCTCGGCCGCACATGCGAGCCCGGCCGGCCCGGCGCCGACGATGGCCGCCGACACGCCCGCCTCCGCACCCGGGGTGAAGAACGCCTCGCCCGACGCGGCGAACGCCTCGACCGCTCCCTGCTGGAGACGGCCGATGGCGATCGGGCGGTCGAGCTGGTTGCGAACGCAGGCGCCCTCGCACAGGCGCTCGACCGGGCACACGGCGCCGCAGGTGTCGCCCAGCGGGTTGGCGTCCAGGATCGTCCGAGCCGCCCCGGCCGTGTTGCCGGTGGCGATCTTGCGGATGAATCCCGGCACGTCGATCTCGCTCGGGCACGCGTGGGCGCAGGGGGCGTCGAAGCAGTAGAGGCAGCGCTCGGCCTCGGTTCGCGCAGCGGCGGCGGTCAGCGGCAGCACGCGCAGGAACGGGTCGATCGGGGCGACGGTCATCATCCCACCCTCGCTGGTCGTCGGTCGGCGGCGACATTCGGGGACGCATCGAAGGGCCAGTATCGAAGCCTGGCGCCGTCTGGCCGAAGGCCGAACGGGCCCCGGGGCGTGGGCCGGATTGCGCTTCGGTGCCAGCGACGAGCCGACGCGGAGACGGCAGGGCCGTCCCATGGACTCCGGCCGCCCGCCAGCGTAGGCTGCGGGCAGAGCGCGGGCACGGGGAGCGCTCGAGGAGGTGCGAACCATGGCGACAGACTTCGCCCTGTGCCTGCCCACCCGGCCGGGCACGCTCCTCCGCGTGGCCGAGGCCCTCGGGCGTGCGGGCGTCAACATCGACGGCGCGTGCGGGTTCGAGTCCGGCGAGGGGGCGGTCCTGCACGTCGTGGTCAGCGACGCGGAGCTGGCCCGCCGCACGCTCCTCAACGCCGACGTGGAGATCTGCGGCGAGCAGGCCGTCGCGGTGCTGACGGTCGAGAACCGGCCCGGCAGCGCCGCCGCCCTGCTGCGGCACGTGGCGGACGCTGGCATCAGCCTCAACCTGCTCTACACGACGCTTGACGGACGCGTGGTCCTGGGCAGCGACGAGCCGGCGCGGCTCCGTGACGCCCTCGTCGCGACGTCGGGGTAGTCCGAATCGGGGTGGCGTTCCAGCCGCACGTTCTCGTGCGGGGCACTCGGCCCGCCTGCTCCGCGGCCGGGACCAGCTCCCTGACCGGTGGGGGTCAGGCCGCGAAATCGCCGCGCGCCCCACAATGGGGCCATGCGCGAGCCCACCCTCAGCCAGTCGGTCAAGATCCTGTCCGCCTTCCTCGGCCGCCGGCCGATCGGCGATGCCATCGCCCAGCTGGAGGCCACGACGGAGCACGCGACTGCACTCGAGGTTCACGCCGCTGCGCTGGCCGCGGGCGTGGACGCGCAGCTGCTGGCGGCCGCCGTCACGGTGCGGCGGGAGCTGGGCCACCTGGGCGACCTGATCCACGCGGCAGCCATCATGACGCTCCTGCCCGAGCTGCTCGAGGACGGCGAGACCCTCGTGAGCCGCCCGTCGCTCTCCGCCGGGGAGGACCCCGGGCGGCCGTTCGACGTGGAGACGAACCTCCGCGTCGCGGAGTTCAAGTTCGCCAGCTGGACGGGGGGTGACGACCCGCGCAAACGCGAGCTGTTCACCGACTTCGTGCGCCTGGCCGCCGACACGTCGGGCCGCCGGCCTGAGCTGCTGGTGCTCGGCCCGGAGCCGCCGCGCTTCCTGGCGACCTCTCGCTCGAAGGTGTCCTGGGCGCTGGCCCGGTCACCGGGCACGCTGCGGCTGTTCACCGAGCGGTTCGGCGACGTGTCCGTGTCGGTGGCGGCGTTCGCCGCCGGCCCCGGGGCGCGCGTGCAGGTGGTCGACATGGCCCCGATCCTCCCGGCGGGGATCCTCCTGAGAGCCGACGAGGCCGGGGACCGGGAGCACTGAGCACACGCGCCCGGGACCGCCGCACCTTCCGGTTCCGCCACGGGCGCGTTTAGGATTAGGACCGCCGAACCAGTCCACGCTCGCCCAAGCACGGCGAACGTGTCCGCGAGCAGCCGAGGCCCGCCGTTTGTGGCAGTCGACCAGCAGAGGAACGCGTTGCCGGCCCCCGGGGCGGCGGCTCGTGGTGCTCGGACGCACCGCATTTCCGGGGCCGGCACGGGTGTGTCCCCGGTGAGCACCGATGCGGATCACCGGCCCGGCGGGCGCGTGGACATCCCCCTCGCCGTGGCGTCGAGGTTCCTGGCCGACGCCTGGTCCGTCGGCTGGGTCGTCGCGATCCTGGGGCTGGTCCTGTCGGCAGCCCTCGCGGTGGCGCTCGGGCTGCCGGAGCCGATCCGCCTCCTCGTGACGATCCCCTTCGCACTGCTCGCCCCCGGCATGGCCGTCGCGCGCCTGAGGCGCCTGGACTCCCGCCTCGCCGAGCTCGTGCTCGGCGTCGTGCTCAGCGTGGCGATCTCGGGCCTGGTGGCCGGCGCCCTGATCGGTGTCGGCATGTGGGACCCGGCGCGCGCCGTCATCGTCCTCGCCGTGGTGACGGTCGTCGCCCTGGAGCTGGATCCGCGGATACCGTCGCGCACCCTCGTCTGGCGCGAGTCGTGGGTTGCGACCCGAGGCCGGGCGCCAGCGCTGGCCCGCTCGGTGCGGACGAGGCTGGGCATCGTCGCGCCCGTCGGCAACGCCTCCCTCGCGCGGACACCGCTCGCGCAGGCGCCGGTCGGCGGACGGCCGCGGGCGGACCGATCCGGCCAGCGCTCAGCCCGACCCGCCGAGCCGCTGCCGCCACCGCCAGTCGCCGTCGTCCGCCGCGGCCCGCGCCGCTCCCCCGACGCCGTCCAGCCGGCCAGGCCGGGGGCGAAGCGCCAGGCGCTCGGCGAGGACCCGCTCGAGAGGCCTGTCGTGTCCCGCCACATGCGCTCGGCGATCGACGGGGTGATCGACGACCTGGCCGCCCGCAAGAACGCGCCGACGCCATGAGGACGGTCGCAGTCGCCAACCACAAGGGCGGGAGCGCGAAGACGACCACCACGGTCAACATCGCGGCCGCCCTCGGCGAGGCGGGACGCCGGGTCCTCGTCATCGACATGGACCCCCAGGGGTCCGCGACCTCCTGGCTCGGCGTCGACGACGCGGACTCCGGCGTGATCGACGCCATCCTGGGCCGGGCGAGCCTCGCCCACCTCGTGCACGAGACCACGGCGCCGGGTGTCGGGCTCGTCCCCGCGTCGCCGCAGCTCGTCACGACGCACGCGGCCGGCGAGACCGAGATCGCGCTCGGGTTCATCCGGGCGATGGAGCGGCTCCCCGCGATCTGGGACATGGTCCTGGTCGACTGCCCGCCCTCGCTGGGCTACCTCGGCGTCGCCCCGCTCGCCGCGTGCCACGAGGCGCTCGTGCCGGTGGAGGCGCACGTGCTCGCCATGGCCGGAACGACGAGCCTGCTCGAGACGATGGCCCGCATCCAGGTCAAGCTCAATCCCGGGCTGCGCCTGTCCGGGGTCGTCGCCTGCCGCGTCAACCGGACGGTCCACACCCGGGCGGTTGCCGACCGTCTGCGCCAGCGCTTCCCGGAGGCGTTCCTCGAGACGCAGGTCCGGGAGAGCATCCGGCTCGCCGAGGCACCCTCGTTCCGGCTGCCCATCACCGAGTACGCGCCCGAGAGCGCGGGCGCCGAGGACTACCGCCGCCTCGCCGCCGAGTTCGCCGGAGAGGCGGCTCCACCGGCCGACGTGCCGACCGTCCACGTCGTCGTCGACCCGCCGGGCCTCGACGTCGCGGGACGCCTCGGCCGCCTGATCGGCGCGCGCGGCGGCCGACGCTAGACTCCTGTCGCCATGGGCGTCCCGCGCCTGCACCTTGTTGGCGCCCGGCCCCCCTCCTATCATCAGGAGGCGGCCGCTCGCCAGGGGGCAGCGGCGCTCGAGTCGCGTCTCGACGCAACCGGAGCACACGCCCGCGGGCCCTGGGGAGCGTCTGCGAGGTCGTCGCCAATGGCAGGAGGCCCTCGGCCGTGGATCGCGCGGTGGGACTGGGAGGGGCGCGCGCCGTTCGCGGCCGCCACCCCGCGAAGGTCCCCGCCGCGCCCCCGAGCCGTGGCTCCGTGCCGCGGCCGCAGTGTGGCCGGGTGTGATGGACGGAGACGCGAGGGGCACGATGCGCGGTGGCGAGCCCGCCATGGACGAGGCTGACGGGCCTGGGGACCTGCGCCGCGCGCTTGACGACCTGAGGACGGCCGACGACGACGAGCGCGTGCGCCGGGTCATCGACGCGCTGATCCACCCGAGGGGCGTCGTGGCGAGCGGCGACACGGGAGCGGCGCAGGTGCCCTCGGCCCCGGTCGTCCAGGCTCCGGGCCACCCCGTCCGCGACCCCGACGGCGCGGATACGGCGCCCGATGCGCTCGGCCTCTGCCCAGCCGACGCGTGGCGCCGCCTTCTCGACATCGAGCACGCGAGCGCCGCGCGGTACGGCTCCAGGACGACCGTCATCCTGCTGGAGGTCTCGGACATCGCCCACGTCGAGACCGCCCTCGGTGCGCCCGCCGCGAACCGAATGGTCGGTGTGCTGGCGAACACCGTCCGCGAGGACACGCGCGGTGCCGACACGTTCGCGAGGATCGGCCAGTGGCGGATCGCAGGACTCCTCCCCCACACCGACGGACGCGCCGCCGACGTCGTCCTCCGGCGAGTCGCGGACGGCTTCGACCGGCGCCTCGGCACCGGGCTGTCACTCCGGCTGGCCGTCGGCCGGGCCGAGGTGGACCCGAGCCTGCACCCCGACGCGACGCTGACGCGCGCGAGTGGCGCCATGACCGTTGACCGCCGCGCGGTCGAGCGGGTCCACCACGGGGAGCGAGCCGGCGCCGCGCCGGACGCCGCCCCTGAGCCCCTGACCGCGGCCTCCGATGTGGCCGCCCCGCGCGGCGCCGCCGAACATGCGGTGCCCGGGCTGGACGACCACGAGGGCCGTCCCCAGCGACGTGCGGGCAGGACCGTCGAGGACAGCCTCCGCGACCTCGAGGCCCTGCGTGCCGCCGGGCTGGTCACGGACGACGAGCACCGCAAGGCCCGCCGGCGGATCCTGCGCCGGATCTGAGCACCGCCGCTGGACCCGCGAGCGGCGAGGCGGCAGGGCTCGGGAGGGCGGCCGGGGACCCCGGCAGGAACCCGCGACCCCGGCCCGGCCGGCGTCGGCGCCGTGACTGGGCGTCGGGAGTACGCTCCGCTGAGCATGGCCGCGTCGACACGCTGCTCGGTCTCCGGCCGCTGGCTCCCCGCGGCGTACACGGGGCTGGCCGGCTGCTCGGCGGTGGGCCTGTCCCCGCGCTGGCGGGGCGCACCGTCGAGTCACGCTGCGTCGGGCGCCGGCCGCTGCGCCACCCGGGGCATCGCCGACGACGAGGCGATGCCGGTCCGCGAACTGCCCGCGTGCCCGGACGACCGGGCGCGGACGAGGGCGCTCGTCCCGTTCGCGTGGTGATGCCGACCGAGCCGGCCCCGCCGACCCAGTCGACCGGGTTCCCGGCCACGATGGCGCGGGGGATCGTGGTCGGCGGAGCGCTGTGGACGGCATCGGTCCTCTTCTTCGTGGCGCAGGCGGTCGCCCAGGCGGCCTCGGCCGCGCCCTACAGCCTCGCGACGAACCTGATCAGCGATCTCGGCAACACCGCGTGCACGCCCGAGATCTGCTCGCCCCTGCACGCACTGGTGAACGCGGCCTTCGTCGTCACCGGCGTGTGCCATGCCGGCGGCGCGCTGGCTGCGTTCCGCGCCCGGCCCCGAGGCCTCGGCCGCCTGGGCGCTGCGCTGCTCGTGGCGGCCGGGGCGGGGCTGGCCGTGGCGGGCCTCGCGCCCGAGAACGTCAACCCGGGCGCCCACGCCGCGGGAGCGCTCGGCGGCCTGGTCTGCCTCAACCTCGGCATGCTGGCCGTGGGCCTGTCGACCGTGCTGCGGAGCCGCTGGGTCGGGCGGCTGGCGCGCGGGGCGGGCATCGTGGGGCTCGTCGGCACCGGCTCCTTCCTTGCCGGCCTCGGGCCGCGAGGGATCAGTGAGCGGCTCGCCGACTACCCCGGCGCAGCCATGGTCGTGGTGCTGGGGGTGGTCCTGCTGCTCGCGGCGGCGTCGGCGCGACGGGCCGGGCAGGGGCGTCGCGCCGGGGCGGCGTCCCCCTAGAGGCGGATCAGGTCCTCCAGGTCGACCACGAGGATCGTGGCACCCGCGTAGCTCACGACGCGCTCCTGCCAGTCGCGGAGGCGCTCGGCCAGCACCAGCGGGAGCTCGACATCGCGGCCCGCGCAGTTGCTGCGGAACAGCCCGACGACGTCGTCGAGCGCCTCGTCCCTCGCCGCGAGCACCAGCGTGACGTTGGGCGTCTCGAGGAAGCCCCCGGCCGACGCGAGGCGCGTGAACCGGTGGCCGGCGCTGCGGAGCGCCTCCGCGACGCGATCCGCATCGTCAGGCTGGACGATCGCCATCAGCAGCTTCATCGCTCTCCACCTCCCCGCTAGGCCGCGCTCCCATGATCGTACCCGGGCACGGCCCGGACGCTGCGGGTACATCATCATCCACGCTGGCCGCCCACCTGCCGAGCGCGGTCACGCGATGTCGGGCGCAAGGACCCTACCGGGCCCGGCACCGTCCGCCAAGGATCGACGGCGACGGGACACGACCAGCGACGGAGACTACGGTGGCCGATCGGAAGCGGATGACCCTGCCTGCACTGATGGACAAGAGGCAGCAGGGAATCCCCATCACCTGGCTAACCTGCTACGACTACCCGACCGCGTACCTGCAGGACCAGGCCGGCATCGACATGATCCTGGTGGGTGACAGCCTGGGCATGACGATGCTGGGCTACGACTCCACGCTGCCGGTCACCATGGACGACATGGTCCGCCACACGGCGGCAGTGCGGCGCGGCGCCCCCAACGCCTGGGTCGTGGGCGACATGCCGTACATGAGCTACCAGCCCAGCGTGGAGACGGCGATCCGGAATGCCGGACGCTTCATGGCCGAGACCGGCTGCGACGCCGTCAAGCTCGAGGGCGGCGCCGAGATGGCCGACCGCGTGGCGGGCATCGCGCGGGCGGGAATCCCGGTCATCGGCCACCTGGGGCTCACCCCGCAGAGCGCGAGCGCGCTGGGCGGCTTCCGGCTCCAGGGCAAGAGCGCCGCGGCGGCCAGGAAGATCGTCGACGACGCGCGCCTGCTCGAGGATGCCGGCGCCTTCTGCATCCTGCTCGAGCTGGTCCCCGACCGCGTGTGCTGGCTCATCACCGAGCGCTCGCAGGGCGCGATCATCATGAGCCTCGGGTCCGGCCCGGACGCGCACGGCCAGCTGCTGATCTACCACGACGCGTTCGCCCTGTACCCGAAGTTCAAGCCCCGCATGGCCAAGGTGTTCGGCGACGCTGGCGCGGTGATCCGCGATGGCCTCGCCGCCTACGTGCAGGAGGTCACGGGGCGCACCTTCCCCGCACCCGACAATTGGTTCGGCATGAAGGACGAGGAGTTCGACGAGCTGGTCGCGCTGCTCGGCTGAAGCACCGCCGACCGCGCGATCCAGCGTACGAGGAGGAAGCCGTATCCATGGCGGCACGGACAATCCCGGCCAGCGACCTTCGTTCCCGGCTGGCCATCCCCGCGGCCCGGCTCGCCGAGCTCAACGCCTACCTCGCAGACCCCGATTCGCGGCTGGTCAGCGACCTGCTCGCGGTGGTCGCCCGCTACGGCACCCCGGACGAGATCAACGGCAAGGCGCGCAAGGCCGCGCGGCTGCCGAACTTGCTCGACCGCGTCCGGTCGGTGCAGCCCGCCTACCTCGACGACCTCGCATGGCTCGAGGAGCAGCGCGACCGCGCCGCGTTCGTGTCCGTCGCCGACTTCCGCCGCGGCGTGCTGGGCGACCGGGCCGACACAATGGGGTACGACGAGGCGCTGGCCGTCACCCTCGAGGTGAGCTCGCTCCAGTACTTCCCCTGGGTGATCGGGGCCGCCCGCCGTGCCATCGCCGACCGGACGCTCATGCCCGGCCGGTGGATCCGGGTGCGGAAGATGAGGGAGCAGGAGTCGGACGGCGACCTGCCGGCCGTGGCGGCCGCGATGCAGATCATCGGCGCCAGCGTGGTCGAGACCCTCGACACGAAGGGCACCGACGGCTCGAACATCCATCTCGACGGCCCGGCCACCATCACCGGCTACTTCGGCGGCGTCGGCCAGCCCAATGACCACCCGCTGCTGTGGGTCGACGAGTTCCTCCACTACTACACGGAGTACGGCGTCCAGCAGGTCCTGAACCTCAACCCGGGCACCGTGCTGGCCGGCTACTTCCTGTACCGGCTGGGCGTGGACATCCAGTTCAAGATCTCGGTCTTCATGGGCAACGACAACCCGTTCGCCGGCCTCTGGACGCTGCTCGGCGCCAGGCTGTTCGCCCGCGAGGACGGCTCGACCCCGCTGGTGGGCTTCAACTGGAGCAACTCGGTGGACAACACCACGCTCGAGCACGCCGCGGAGATCCGCCGCGCCCTGGGGCTCGAGCACCAGGTCCGATTCGAGCACCACATCACCGAGACCCAGAAGAGCATCGTGCGCCAGCCGTACGACCGCCGCGACGAGCTGATCGCGCTGGCCGACCACGTCGCCAACATCTCGGCCAAGCACGAGGGCGGCGACCCGGCCGTCGACGCCGCGCATCCCCACCCGTCGGACATCCTCGACTACTTCCGGGACAAGGACGAGGTCATCGCGAGCGGCGACTGGGACGCGCTCCAGGACGACTTCTTCGACAAGCTCGACGCGACCTGCCACACGGCGCGGGCGCTGACCGAGCACGGCCTCGCGTTCGTGGCGGCGCGGAACCTGCACCGCTAGGTTCCGGCGGGCATCGCGGCCGGATCGGCCCCCTGCCGGGGCCGCGGAGCCCTCCGGACCTCGATGGGCCGCGAGGCGTCTCCCCCACCGCGGCGTTGCCCGCCGAGCGGGCACTCCGTTGCACATTCCCGCCTCGCGGGCAGACCAGCGCACGGATGGCGCCACGACGCGCATCTCGTGCACCACGCTGACCGCTGGGAGGGCATACGCGCTGGAACGCCCGCTGAGCGGGTAGGCAGGCAGCCCGCCCACGAGCGCCGCGCGGCTCAACGTTCCGGATCCGGGCCAACCCCCCGCGCCCGGCTCACATCGCAGGACGGCCGCGCCGCGCCCGTAGCGCGTGTTCCAGACTGCGCGAACTCGGCTCGCGCCCAGAACCCGATGCCGAGAGTTGTCCCAGCGTCTCGGCGTCTCCGTGGTCGTGTCCTGTGATCGGAGGAGGTCTGATGGGATTCGCGTCCGATGCTGAAACCCGGGCCGGTGCAGACGAGCGTCAGCTCGCAGCGCTCGGCTACCGGCAGCAGCTGAGCCGGTCGCTCGGGCTGCTGTCGAACTTCTCCGTCGGGTTCACGTACCTGTCGCCGATCGTCGGCGTGTACACGCTGTTCGCGTTCGGCGTCGCGACGGCCGGTCCCGCCTACATCTGGTCGTACCCGATCGTCCTGATCGGCCAGTTCTTCGTCGTCTTCACGTTCGGCGAGGTCGCCTCCCAGTTCCCGCTGGCAGGCGGCATCTTCCAGTGGTCGAAGCGCCTCGTGGGCCCGCGATACGCGTTCATGTCCGGCTGGATGTACACGATGGCGCTGCTCATCACGGTGGCCGCCGTCGCCTACGGGGCGAACCTGTACGCCGCACCGCTGTTCGGTTACGAACTCAACGACACGACGACCATCGCCGCGGCCGTCGTCATCATCGTGCTCGGCGGCATCCTCAACATGCTCGGCATCCGCCGCCTCGCGATCCTCGCCCGGGTCGGGGTCGTCGTCGAGATCGCCGGGACGGTCGGCCTCGCCGTCTGGCTGCTGCTCACCACCCACAACCAAGGCGTCGGGGTCATCTTCGACACCGGTGGCGCCGGGGCTGGCGACTACGTCGGTGCGTTCCTCGCGGCCGCGCTCGCCGCAGTCTGGGTGTTCTACGGCTTCGAGGCCTGCGGCGACATCGCCGAGGAGGTCCACGACCCGTCGCACAAGGTGCCGCGGGCGATGATCTGGACGCTCGCCGTCGGCGGCGCGGTCACGATCCTGCTCGTCTTCGCGCTGCTCCTCGCGATCCCGGACATCGGGGCGGTCATCAGCGGCAGCGACGCGGCGCCGATCGACTCGATCCTCCTCGCCCAGTTCGGCGACGTGGGCTCGAAGATCGCGCTCGCGATGATCCTGTTCGCCTACGTGTCCTGCACGATCGCGATCCAGGGCGCCTCGATCCGGCTGGTCTACTCGTTCGCGCGCGACGGCATGATCCCCGGCGCGAGGGCCCTGTCGCGGGTCCACCCGCGGTTCCACATGCCGCCCGGCGCCGTGCTCGTCGCCACGATCATCCCGGCGGTCATCACCCTGCTGCCGTCGGCCACCGTCGCGAAGATCATCACGTTCGCCGTCATCGGCATCTACATCGGCTTCCAGAGCGTCGTCCTGGCGTCGATCATCGCCCGGCGCCGCGGCTGGCAGCCGAGCGGCAAGTTCAACCTCGGCCGGTGGGGCATGCTGATCAACGTGCTGGCCCTCGGCTACGGCGTGACGGCGATCATCGTCCTCTCCCTCAAGACGCCTGCGGCAACCAACGACTTCCTCGACAAGTGGCTGGTCCCGGTCAGCGCCGGGATCGTCGCGCTCCTCGGGCTGCTCTGGCTCCTCATCGCCAAGCCCAAGGAGAACATCCAGGAGCACGCGCGGGCCGACGCGGCGTTCGCTGGGCCGGGCGACGACGGGGCCAGCGCCAAGCTGGCCTCCTGAGCAACGGAGGGCGCTGACGCTGCCAAGCCATCAGCCGCCTCCCTCATCATCGCCCGTCGCGGCCCGGTCACCCCCCCGGGCCGCGACCCATGTCCGGGCCAGACGCTCCGGGGGTATGGCCGCCGGCGGTCGCGAAGGGGCGCGACACATCACGGGGTCAGGCGGGCGAGGGCGAGCTCCGCCGCAGGCGGGAGCGGACCCGGTCCAGCCGGGCCGGCGCGTGGATGGCCGCGTAGTACGCCACGTAGGCGTACGCGATCCCGGCCAGGCCGTCGATCAGCCAGTGGTCGCCCGTGTAGACCACCGAGAACATCACCAGCGCGGTGTAGCCCAGCGCGAGCCAGCCGATCCGGCCAAACGCCCGGCGCAGCACCAAGAAGCTCAGGAACGGGTAGGCGCAGTGGAGCGACGGGAAGGCGGCGACCAGATTGGGGTTCACGCTGCCGAAGGCCAGCGAGTACACGTAGTGGCCGTCGAACCCCAGCGCGTTCGCGATGGTCTCGAAGGCTCCCGGCTTGAGGTAGCTGATGACCGGCTGGCCGTCGGGCCCGTTGAGCATGCCGTGGTCGGCGACGTACCAGGGCGGCGCCGCGGGCATCAGCAGGTAGGTCGTGAAGCCGGCCATGCTGAGCACGATCAGCGCCGCGACGAAGTCGTAGTACTGCGGGCGGCGCCACAGCCACAGGACGAAGCCGGTCACGATCGGCAGGGCGAAGTGGAGCATGTAGACGAGCGTCGCCAGCACCGCCACCGGGTCGACCCCGCTGGCCGGCCGCAGGGGGTCCTGCAGCACCTGGGTCGGCAGCGCGCCGAGGCCGATGATCCGATCGGCCGCCGCGAGATCGCCGGCGTGCAGCGGCATGCCCGCGTCGTCGGCGAAGCCGCGCATCAGCTCGTAGGCCAGCAGCAGGACGATGAACGGGACCCAGTCGCGCACGAACAGACGTCCGCGGCCCGCCACCACGGCAGCGAGGCAGAACGCCACGGCCAGCACGTCGGGCGTGATGGCGACCCCGGCGACGACCATCAGGACTACCACCAGGACGGTGTAGGCGAGGACCGCGGCGACCAGGAGCCGGTCGTTGCGCTTGCGCAGCGCGGTGGTCGTGGTTGCGGCGGAGGAGTCTATGGGTTCCGAAACGCCAACACTCAAAGCGACAGCGAATCTAGCGCGGCCCGGATGCCCCGTCACGCGGACTCAACGACGTCCACCGCCCGGCAGTCCGGCCGCGGGGTCGACGTCTCGGTTGTGTGTGGCCCGGGGAGTCCCGGTCGACCGCTGTCGACCGCTATCGCGGTCTGCCAGCGGCGGCCTCTCGTCGGAGGCGGTCCTCTGCCGTCTTCGCCGCTGCGAGCAGGGGCTGCCGCTTGACTGGACTGGCCCAGCCGAAGGCGACCCAAGAGTCTCCGGCGATTTCCTGGAGTGCCCGGTCGCACGCGGCACGCACGCACTCGACCGTGTTGATGGCGGCGATCTCGTCGGTCTCCGTCAGCAGCACGGCGAAGCGGGAGCCGTCAAGGCGCGCGAGGTAGTCGCTGTCGCGGCAGCCGGACCGCAGGGTCCGGCCAACGGCCAGGGCGCGCAGTCGAGCGCCGGCACCGCCCCAGGTTCGGCCGGCCTCGCCGTGCCCGACCACCTCGGCGAGGACGATGGTTGCCGGACGGTGGTGAAGGGCGCACCGCGCCGACTCGGTCGCCAGGACGGACTCCCAGAACGCCGGGCCGGGCAGCCTCGTCTGCAGATCGAACCAGCCGGCCCCCGCCGCGTCCGGCGCCGGATCTCCCAGATCCCGAGGCTGGGCAATCATGGCTGTCCCGATCTCCCACCGCGCACCAATGGGAACATCGCGCCCATGGTGCACGTTTCGGGTAAGGGCGACCGCCGATGGTCCTTCGCGTGCCGCGCCGCCGGCCGGCCAGCGCCGCGCCCGCCGGTCTGCTCTGGCGGCCCGCGGCCGGACCGCCGGCGGCTCGCGCTGCCCGGATCCGGCGCGCTGTAGGCTGTGCCGATGACCGAGTACTCGCGGGCGGTGGCGGCCGAGCGGGCGGGAGTCGAGCTCGGATTCCTCGATCGGCTGGTTGAGCTCGGCATCGTGGCGCCCGAGGATCCGGAGCGCTGTTCCTCCGGCGACGTGCGGCGGGCGATCATGGCCAGGTCCCTCGCGGATGCCGGGATCCCGCTCGACGGCGTGGCGGCCGCAATCCGCGACGGCCGCATCTCGATCGACTTCCTCGACACCCCGGCCTATGAGCGCTTCTCGGCGCTGGCCCCCGAGACCTTCCGCCAGGTCAGCGCCCGGACCGGCGTCCCGATCGAGCTCCTGACCGTCATGCGCGAGGCGATCGGCCTGGCGGAGCCGTCGCCCGACGACCGGCTCCGCGACGACGAGATGGCGATCGTGCCATTCCTCGAGCTCCAAGTCGCCCGCGGCTTCCGGCCGGTCTCGATCGAGCGCCTGCTCAGGGTCCAGGGCGACAGCACCCGGAGGATCACGGAACAGGAGGCGGCATGGTGGTTCTCTGAGGTGATCGCGCCGGCGATGGCGGCTGGCAAGGGCTCGGAGTCGTTCGCCGACCCGGAGCTGGCGAGCCTCTCCTCGGCCCTCTCCGAGGCGACCGTCCTCGCCATGTACCACGCGCAGCAGGCACGCGCCTGGACGGCGAACCTCATCGACGGCTTCGAGACCGTGCTCGCGCAGGCCGGGCTGCTCAGCCGCCTGGAGCGGCCGCCCGCGATGTGCTTCCTCGACATCACGGGCTACACGCGACTCACCCAGGAGCGCGGGAACGACGCGGCCGCCGAGATCGCCGCGACCCTGTCCCGGCTGGTGCGCCGCAGCGCTGTCCACCGCGGCGGCATGCCGGTCAAGTGGCTGGGCGACGGGGTGATGCTCCACTTCCGTGACCCTGGCCCTGCCGTGCGCGCGGCCCTCGATATGCTGGACGGCCTAGGCGCCGCCGGTCTGCCGCCGGCCCACGTGGGCCACCACGCGGGCCCGGTCCTGTTCCAGGAGGGCGACTACTTCGGGCAGACCGTGAACCTCACCTCGCGGATCGCGGACTACGCGCGGCCAGGGGAGGTGCTCGTGAGCCAGGCCGTGGCCGACGCCCCGAGGCATGAGGAGGTCGCCTACCTGGACATCGGCGACGTCGAGCTCAAAGGCGTCGCGGCGCCGGTGCACCTGCTCCGGGCGCACCTCGCATAGCCGAGGCGGACCCCCCGCCTGTTCCACGACCTCCGGCCGCGCCACCCGGGACCTGCCTGGCGCGACCTGAGCCCGGCGCCCAGGAGGGTCGGCGGGCTCAGGGTCGCGCGGCTCAGCCGATGCGGTTCGGCTAGGGCAGCGTCGGGATGGTGTTGAACATGCCCCACGGGCTGTTCACGCCGGCCCCGTAGATGCCCTGGGTCCCAGTCCCGGGGATCGGCGCGATGTACGCGTCCTTGTAGAACAGGTACAGCGGCTGGCCGTTGTAGGTCACCTGGTGGGTGCCGTCGGGCCGAACGATCGTGCCCAGGGCGTTCTGGTCAACGCCCGGGCCTGCCATAGGTCGCCCCGAGGTCAGGACTGGCGGCCACTTCACGGCCGCGCACACCCCGGTGCAGGCGCTCTTGTCGGGGCCCTGCCTGGTGTCGGTGCTCAACGTGTAGACGGGGAAGCTCACGCCGGCGAAGAGGCTGAAGTCGGGGTTCATCGTGGCGGCCAGCACCGTCTCATCCGGCCCCGTGCCGTCGAGCGGCGCGGTCTCCAAGACGATCTGCGCCTGGCCAGGCGCCACCTCGCCCCGGCTCGGGTTGACCAGGTACCACGTGCCGGTGGGGCTGGTCACCGGGTCGAACAGGTTGGCTCCCTCGGTCTCCCCCGGATGCTCGTCGAAGATGAAGCGGTAGAGGGGCAGACCGGCGTACGTCACCTGCTGCACGGTGGTCCCGTCGAGGATGTCGGTGCGGGGCACGGTCCCGAGCAGGGTGGGGTTGACCCCCGGTCCCGCGACGGGCGCCCCATCGGTGAGGAGTGCCGGCCAGAGGACCGTGTCACACGGGGCTCCGGTCGGGTTCGACCCGTCGCTGCAGGCGTACGGGTCGCCGGTGAGCGTGTGCATCGCGTCAGAGGTGAGCACGTACAGCGAGCAGCCGGCGTAGTCGCCTGCACCAATCACCAGCACTCGGCCGTAGCGCGTGGAGGTGGCCGACACGGTCGCCGGGCCGGTCGGGGCGCTGGTCACGGCCTGGGTGCAGTCGACCTGGCTGCCGGCATTGACCGGGCTTGCGGCGCTGGCGGGAGCACCGAACGCCAGGGTCGCGACAACCAGGCCCAGGCTGAGCAGGGCGGCTGCCGCCGGACGGAAGGCCCGCCTTCGGGATGGACGGAGCAGCGTTGTCATCGTGGTACCTCGAGTGCTGTGTCGGAATTGGCGCGTCGGCTCAGATCGCGGCGCCTCGGCGCGCTTGGCGCCCAGCGGGGATGCGGCGGGGCGAAGGCTCACGACCCCTCGATCACGGGGCTGACGCACTCGGCCACGAGGCCGTGGGCCTCGCGATGGACGCGGTTCGCGGCCTCGGCGTCGGGGGCGTCGACGAGGCAGAAGATCTTCCCCGCCTCCTCGTCGACCCAGTAGCGCAGGTAGTTGACCCCGTACTTCTCCTGCGTCTTCAGGTCGGCGGCGTGGGCACCGGCGACGTCGGCGGCCTTCACCCCGCCGCTGATGTTGTGGGTGTCCATGAACAGCGGCATGCGGTTCCTCCTTTCGTGATCCGGCTCACGCCTCGATCTGGAGCTCGTACACCTCGGCCGCGGGGTGGCCCGCGCGCTCGTGGACGCGCATGACCGCCTCCCTGGTGGGTCCGCTGGCGAGGCAGAAGACCTTCCCCCGTTCGGGATCGAGCCAGGTGTGCTCGAAGTGCACGCCCTCGCTCGCCTCGATCGCGAGATCTCGCTCATGCGCTTCCCTGAGCTGGCTCGCGGTCACGCCGATGAACCCGGAGTGGACGTCCATGAACTTGGCCAATCTGGACCTCCCGTGCTGGGGTGATCGAGCCGATGGGCACAGACTCCTCGCCCGAGCGGGCGTCGCCATCCGGTTGCCGACCCATCCGGTCAGCGGGGATCGCCAGCCGACATCGGTCGTTTGACCGATCAGCGCTTGCAGTGGGCCGCGCGCTCACGCCTCTGGCGAGCCGGCGACGTGCGGTGCCCGGCGGAGGCGGGCTGCGTGACCCGTCGATGGGCCCCCTGCTCCAGCCGGACGGTTTCGGGCGGGGCCTCAGATCAGCGCCAGCTCCTGGGCGCGCAGCACCGCCTGCGTGCGGCTCGTCACGCCGAGCTTGGCCCGGATGTGCGCGGCATGCCACTTCGCGGTGGCCAGTGAGACCACCAGCTCGTCGGCGATGGCGGCATCGCTGCGGCCCCGGGCGATGAGCCGCAGCACGTCGAGCTCGCGGTCGGTCAGGGGCTCGATGAGGACAGGCCGTGTGCGCGCCGCGTGCTCCGCCTGGCCGCGGGCCTGGACCGGCGCTCCCGTCCCTCGTACCGGCCCAGGTCGGCCCTCCAGGGCGGCCATCGCCGCCGACACCCGGTCCACGAACGCCGGCGCGCTCGACCTGACGCCCGGCAGCAGGGGTGCCAGCGACGCGCCGTCGTCGACGATGCGCCGGACATAGCCGCCGGGCGCGGCGAGCCGGACCGCGCCCTCGAGCCGCTGCTGGGCCACGGCCCGCTCCCCGGACCGCAGGGCGACCGCCGCCTCGAGGACCCCGATCGTGACGAGCTCGGCCACGTTGCCCATGGCGGTGGCGACCGACCGCGCGGCGAACAGGTGGTCGGCGGCGTCGCGCCAGCGGCCCTGCACCAGGCTGACCCTTGCCAGGGTGATCGACCGGGCGAGCGGCACCCATGGCACGTGCGCCGCGGCGTTGGGCGCCGTACCGCCCTCGACCGACTCAGCCCAGCGGGCCGCGGCGACGACGTCCCCGCCGAGGATCTGCACGTGGGCCTCGATCTCGTCCAGGACGTCGCCGATGCCACCCAGGCCCGCGCTCGCCGAGTCGCGGCGCACCGTCCGAACGGCGTCGAGCGCGTCATCGCGGGCGCCGACCGCCAGCCTCGCGAGGGCCAAGTGCGAGACCGCCGAGGTCAGCAGCGCGCGCCCGAAGCCGAACGTGCCCATCGCGGCCCAGCCGCGCTCCATCTCTGCCAGGCCCTCGTCGACCTCGCCCGCCTCGTAGAGCATCATCCCCAGCCAGTACCCGAGGTAGGGTGTGCCCCCCGCGAGGACCCGCGCCTCGCCCCGGTGCTGCTCCAGCACGTCGCGGCAGAGCTCCTCGGCCTCGTCGCGCCGGCCGAGGAACAGCAGGCACGACGCGATGGTGTTCGCGGCCGGGGCGACCAGCACCGAGCGGCCCGGGCCCGAAGCCTCCGGCAGCACCAGGCGGGCCGATGCCATCGAGGCCTCGAGCAGGCCCGCGGACTCCTGGCCGTTGGCGAGCGCCTGGCGCGCCAGGATCCGGTAGTGGGGGTCGGTGCCCGTGCCGGCCAGGGCGGCCTCGGCCAGCTCGATCGCGTCGGGCTGGTTCGTGAACGCGGCGATGAGCGCACGGACCGCGAGGATCGGCGCCGGCGGCCGCTCGCCCGGATGCGCCGCCTCGGCTGCCGCGCACGCGCGCCTCGCGTCCGCGATCCGCCCGATGTTGAACGCCGACCAAGCGCGCAGCGCGCACAGCTGACCGCTCGTCCCGACGGCCGAGTCGGGAAGCGCGTCGAGCCACCGGAGCAGCGTCGAGAGCTCGCCCGATTCGTAGGTCGCCTGGCCGTGCGCCTCGAGCAGCCGCACGGCGCGCTCGACGGAGCCCGCCCTGACCGCCTGACCGATGGCCTCGTCCCACAGGCCGGCGTCCTCGAGGAACTCGGCCGCCCGCTCGCGGGCCTCGCGCTCCTCGGTCGGGTCGAGCAGCGTCCCGAGGTAGTCGGCGAAGAGGTGGTGGAACCGGTACCAGCAGCACTGGTCGTCGAGCGGGATCAGGAACAGGTTCATCCGCTCGGCCGCGTCGAGCAGCCGAGCCGAATCCGTCCGGCCCGTCAGGCGGTCGCACAGGGCTGCGGTGAACCGGTCGGCCACCGACGTGTGGACCAGCAGCGATCGCATCGCCGGGTCGAGGCGGTCCATCACCTCGGAGCCGAGGTAGTCGAGGACGTGGCGCTGGCTCCCGGCGAACGACTCGATCAGCGGCGTTGACGGGCGGTCGCGGAGGGAGATCGCGGCCAGCTGGAGCCCGGCGATCCAGCCCTCGGTGCGGCCGACCAGCTGTCCGACCTGGCTGGCGTCGAGCCGGACGCCCGACATCGACCCGAGGTACGCGGCGGCCTCGTCGTCCGTGTACCGCAGGTCCTGTGCCCGGACCTCCACCAGCTGTCCGTGGGCGCGCAGCCGGGGCAGCGGGAGGGGCGGGTCCTCGCGGGTGATGACCACGAGGTGGGCGAAGGGTGGCCCCTGTTCGACCAGGACCCGGAGGAGCGCGTGCACCGCCTCGGCGGTGATGACGTGGTAGTCGTCCAGCACCAGCACGAACGGGTCGTCAGCGGCCGCCATCGCGTCGATCAGGAGGGCCGCCTGCTCGCGGGCGGGCAGGTCCTCGAGCCCGGCGGCGGCGAGCGAGGCGGCGGGCCGGACGTGCCCGAGCGCGGCCGCGAGGTAGCGGAAGAAGCGCACCGGGTCGTTGTCGGCGGGGTCGAGCGAGAGCCAGGCGCACGGGGTGCCCGCAGCCGCGATCCAGCCCGCGACGGCGACGCTCTTGCCGTAGCCCGCCGACGCGGACAGGAGCGTCAGGCGGGTGCCCTCGTCGAGGGTCCTCGCGAGCAGCGGGTCGAGCCGGGCACGCGCCAGATAGCCGGCCGTGCGGACGGGCGCCCGCAGCTTGCCCGGGATCAGCGGCGACGGACGCGACGCAGGGGGCGGAACATCGCCCGGCCCGCAGCCCGAGGCGGGGGCGCACGTGGACGCGTCGGACGACTGGCTGGTCTCGAGGGTGGTCATCGGGGCATCCGGTGCGGAGGGTGGCCCGCCGTCGACAGCCGGGCAAGGGCCGAACGGAATGGTCCGAAGCGGGGCCACGACCCGACCGCCGCGCCCCTCCCCGCGCGGGCCATCCGCGGAACCATCCCCGGAACCATCCTTCCGATGGGCGTCCCGCGGCCCGGCCGCGCCGAGCATGGCGCCATGAACCGCTACGAGATCCAGGTGGCCGGACACATCGACGCGCGGAGGGCCCGTGCCCTCGGCGCCGAGACCTGCCGGCTGCTCCCGGACGGCCGGTCGGAGCTTGTGGTCGAGGCGGTTGACGCCGCCGCCACCTACGGGCTGATCGCCCGGATCCGCGACGCCGGCCTCGAGCTCGTCTCGATCACCCGCTCCCCTGCCCCGGCCGACGACGCGCCAGCGCCCGACGCCGAGGCCGGGGCCCCACGCAAGGGCGGACGCCGCCCGGAGGCAAACGATGGAGCTCTTTGAGCGTCGCCTCGCCATGCCGCTCGCCACGACCGGCCGGGGCGCCCGCGACCACGAGGATCGGCTGCGCCGCGAGGCGCGGCAGGTGCGCGAGGCCCGCGAGGCCCGGGCCGCTGCGAGGCCCGCAACCCACCACGCCCGCGAGGCGTGGACCCCCCGCTGGCTGACCGCCCGGGCTGCGGACAGGAGCTGACCGATGCAATTCGTCCGGAACCTCGGCCGGCGCAAGGTGCGCACGGCCCTCACCGTCCTCGGCATCACCATCGGCATCTGGGCCCTCGTGGTCTTCGGCTCGATGGCCAACAAGATCGACAGCCTCGTCGCCGGCGGCCGCGACTTCTACGAGGGCAAGGTCACCGTCAACGCCAAGGGCGGCATGATGGGGCTCGGCGGCCCGCTGGCGATCGAGATTGCCGGCCACATTGCGACGCTGCCCGACGTCGCGGTCGTCGTGCCCCACGTCACCCTCCTCATGTCGGACGACCCTTCAACGATGTCGATGGGCACGCCGCAGGCGATCACGAGCGCGACGGCCGACGCAGACCAGGGTCACGAGACGTTCCCCCTGCACTACGCCTCCGGGCGCGCGATCGACGCATCCGACGCCGGGCGGGACGTCGTCGTCCTGGGCTCGGACCTCGCCCGCCAGCATGACAGGGCCGTCGGCGACACGATGGTGCTCCGCGGCCGCCCATTCACGGTCGTCGGGATCCTCGAGCCGACGCTCACCGCGCCCGACGGTGACGCCATCGTCCCCCTGGCCGCCGCCCAGCAGTTGTTCGTCTCGACGCTGCCGCCCATCGTTGCCGGCAAGCTCACCCCGTCCGAGGTCGCGACCGGATTCACGGTCTACCCGGATGCGGGCGCCAATCCGGAGACGATCGCGGACGAGATCGAGGCGGCGATGCCCGACGTGGCCACCATGACCCAGCGGGATTTCGACCAGCAGATCGGGTCGTCCACGGCCATCCTCAACGCCATCCTGGTCGGGATCGGGCTCATCAGCCTCATCGTCGGCGGCCTTTCGGTCGTCAACACCATGGCCATGTCGATCGCCGAGCGCACCCGCGAGATCGGCATCAAGCGCGCCATCGGCGGCAGCCGGCCCCGGATCGTCCGCGAGCTCGTCGTCGAGGCCGCGCTGATCGGCCTCATCGGCGGCCTGATCGGGCTCGGCCTGGGCGCCGGCGTGGTGTTCCTCGCCGACGAATCCGGACGCGCCTCTGGCACCGTCCTGTTCGAACTCACGGCGCGGACCGCCGCCACCGCCCTGCTGTTCTCGACCCTCCTCGGCGCGGTGGCGGGCTTCGTCCCCGCCCTGCACGCCGCCAGCCTCGACCCCGTGTCAGCCCTCCGCTACGAGTGACCGCCATGACAGCCGCGTCCGCCCAGGCCCACCCACCCCAGCGCCCCACGCACCACGGAGACACCACGATGCCCATCCTCGAGGCGCACGACCTGCGCAAGACCTACCACCTCGGACGCCACAACGACCTGGCGGCCCTCCGCGGCGTCGACTTCTCGGTCGAGCAGGGCGAGATGGTCGCGATCATGGGCCGCTCGGGCTCGGGCAAGAGCACCCTCATGCACATCCTGGGCCTGCTCCACGGCCCCGACCTCAACCACGGGCCGCGACCGCAGCTCCGGTTCGAGGGCCGTGACGTGGTCGATCTGGGCGATCGCGAGCGGACCGGGATCCGTGCGCGCCGGATGGGGTTCGTGTTCCAGGACTTCAACCTGGTGCCGACGCTGACCGCCCTCGAGAACGTCATGCTGGCGACCGACTACGCCGGCGTCCACGGCGCCCCCGCCAAGACGGCCGCACTCGAGGCGCTCGCCCTCGTCGGCCTCGCCGACCGCGCCGGTCACCGGCCGGCCGAGCTCTCCGGCGGGGAGCAGCAGCGCGTCGCCATCGCCCGGGCGCTGGTCAACCGGCCAACGCTCGTGCTCGCCGACGAGCCGACCGGCAACCTCGACTCGGAGCGGTCGGCCGAGATGATCGCGATGCTGCGCCGCCTCAACCGCGAGCACGGCCAGACGTTCGTGATCGTCACCCACGACGACGAGGTGGGCCAGGCCTGCGACCGCGTGGTGCGGATGCGCGACGGCCTGGTCCAGGACCACGGCCTGTCGGTGGTCCGCGGCGGGTCGCCCGAGTCGACCAGCGCGGTCCCGGCTGGCGTTGGAGCGGCCGTGGAGGACGACTTCGGGGAGGCCACCGCCTGACCGTGTGGCCACCGGGAGAGGTCCAGCGCCGCGAGGTGAGGCGCGGATGGGCGACCGCCGGCCACCCAGGGCCGGCTCTCGCCCATCCGCGATCGTGGGCGCGACGACGCGGGCCAGTGCAGACGCCGCATGCCGAGTTGCGGCGGACAGCCCGCGTTTGCGCGATGCTGGGCGCGGCATGAAGGCACGTCCCCGCTCCGCCCTGCGCGCGGCCCGAGGTGTCGCTGCGCTGTGCCTGGCGATCGCCGTCGCGGCGTGCAGCGAGACAGCAGGGGCCGACAGCAGAACGGCGTCGGCCGCGTCGCCGGAGGTCCTCCCGTCGGCCGCCGCCCCGCTCACGCTGCCAGCGGCCGTCTCGACGGCATCTGTGGCGCCAGCACCGGCGCCGTCGGCGGTTGAGACCACCCGATCGACGGCACCGTCTCCCCCTCCGCCGTCCCCCGTGCCGGTTCCGCCCGCCCAGTCGACGTCCACGCCCCCGGCGACCACGCCGTCTGCTGCGCCGTCCGCGCCGAGTTCGGCCAGCTCCGCCCAAGCCCAGCCGTTCGCCATCGACCTCTTCAAGCGCGGCGACTTCGTGTCCGAGGCCCGGAGCGACTGGTGCGTACCCGCCGCGATCGACATGATGGCCCTCATGGACGGCCTGCCGAGCAGCCGCCTGCCCAGCCAGTCGACGCTCAACCTGCGCGCCAGGGCGCTGTCCAGCTCCCGCCTCGTGGGGGCCGGGTCCGAGCCCCGTGGCTGGGCCGGCGTGCTCAACCAGCTCGGCATCGGGCCGTACAAGATCGTCGCACTGCGCACGTTCGGCGGCGCGTTGTCCACGGCGGCAGCCGCCCTGCGGGCGACCGGGCGCCCGGTCGGGCTGCTCGTGTGGCGAGGCGCGCACGCCTGGGTCATGTCGGGCTTCACGTCCACCGGTGACCCGGCTCGCGGCGCGTTCCGGGTCACCGGCGTCCGGATCAGCGACCCGTGGTACCCGCGGACGACGTCATCGTTCGGACGGCCGCACCGCCCGGACACCCTGGTCAGCCTGGCCGAGCTGGCGCGGAACTTCCTCCCCTACCGCCGGCCCGTGAGCTACCCGGGCCTGGACGGGCGCTACCTGCTGGTGCTCCCAGCCTAGGCGGGCGGGGCGACGCGGGCGCGACGGGGGCGGGTCTGGCCCCAATCGCGTCTCCTAATCGCCCACGGCGGTCAGTGCGTGATCGTCGTCTGCTCCTGGGTCGCCTGCTGCTGGATCATCTGCGTGATCGTCGACGCGAGCTGCTGCGCGATGGCCGGGTTGAGCCTGACACGGGCCACGGCCTCGACCGGCAGCGGCGCGGTGTTGATCTGCGGCTGTCCCTGGACCGCGCCCGCAGCCTCGGGCGGCAGCACATGGGTGAACGTCACCAGGACACCGAACGGACCCACCGTGAGGCTGAACCCGTCGGCCGAGACGTCGGGGTAGTCGGCCATGCTGCCTCCCATGTGATGTGGTACTGGGCGGCCAGCCTACACCCGGTCGGCGCCAATCCGGCCGCGCCACAGTGGGTCCTCCCCCGAGGCCACAGTGGGTCCTCCCCCGAGGACCATGCATCGCGCTGCCCGCCTCAAGAGTGGAAAGCAGCGTCGGCGCCTAGAGTAAGCACGCCCGGCGGCGGGCTGACGCCTCGAACTCCCACAACGCCGGGACGTTTCCGATAGGAGAGGTGCTCAATGCGCTCGCGTCTCATGGGGGCGGCCGCGATGGCCGCGTTGTGCACCCTCGTCCTGGGGCCGGCAGCTGGCCCCGTGCCATCAGCCCTTGCGGCGGGCAACCCGACGCCTGCCACCTCCACCGCGAGCGGTGCTGCGACTCTAGGCGTCGACGACTCCTCGTGGCCCCGCGACATCTCCTGGCCGCAGTGCGGCGCGCCCTATCCGCCGCAGCCGGCGTACGGGATCGTCGGCGTCAATGCAGGGATCGTGTTCAGCCCCAACCACTGCCTGGCCTCCGAGCTCGCCTGGGCTGGCGGCGAGGGTGCCGGGCTGTACGCGAACACCGGGAACCCAGGCCCCAGGCTCTCGTCGCACTGGCCCGAGGGGCAGATCACCCCGATGTCGTGCGACGTGAGCAACCCCGACACCGCGGCCTGCGCCTACGACTACGGCTATAACGCGGCGGCGGATTCGTACGCCACCGCAGAGGCCGCGTTCCGATCGCTCCCGTCGCCCGCATCGCCCGCCGACAGCGCCTGGTGGCTCGATGTCGAGACCGCGAACAGCTGGCGCAGCGACGCCTCGCTCAACGTCGCGAACCTCGAGGGGGCCGTCTACTTCCTCCAGTCGGTGGCGAGGGTCGCGAGCATCGGCTTCTACTCGACCCAGTACCAATGGGACCTGATCACTGGCGGCACGAACGCATTCGCCGCCTACCCGAGCTGGCTCGCCGGCTCCGGGAACGCACTCGAGGCGAGCGTGAACTGCGGCGGGCCCGGGTTCACAGGCGGCGGCGTCGCGCTCACCCAGTACCAGTCGGGCGGCTACGACGTCGACCTGCGCTGCAGCGCCATCACGCAGGAGCCCTCGGCAGTCGACGTGTCGCCCTCCTCTGAGGCCGTGCAGGTGGGTGGCGTGCATCGCTTCCTCGCGACGGTTGTCGACCAGTTCGGCCAGCCGATCTACCCGCAGCCACCCATCACATGGTCGGTGAACGGCGGCGGCTCGATCGCTGCAAACGGGGTCTTCACGGCGGGCCCGACAGCAGGCGGCCCGTTCACGGTAACCGCCTCGAGCGGCGCGGCGAGCGGCACGGCGAGCGTCACCGTGACGGCTCTGCCGGTCCTGACCAGCATCAGCGTCAGCCCTGCCAGCACGTCAGTACAGACCGGCGGGACGCAGGTCTTCACCGCCAGCGCGTTCGACCAGTACGGTCGGCAGCTGAGCCCGCAGCCCGCGCTCACCTGGTCGGTGAGCGGCGGCGGCAGCATCAGCCCGGATGGGGTCTTCACAGCGTCGGCTTCGGCGGGCGGTCCCTTCACCGTGACCGCCTCGAGCGGCGGAGTGAGCGGCACGGCGGATGTGACCGTCGCGTCCGTCGGCGACATCGCCACGGCCACGGGGAGCAACAACGACGACGTCATCGCCATGGGCATGACCGCGCAGCCGATCGGCGGTGCGTACGCTCTCGACCGCGCCAACAAGGCGATCGCCGTATCCGTCAAGGACGCCGCCGGCACGTCGATCGAGTCGAACGTCACCTTCACGTACACGTACGCCCCCGCGACCGTCTTCACGCTCGCCGCCGCGGGGTACGACGCGCTCAGCGACGAGTGGAACTTCAGCGCGAGCTGCCTCGCGCCCGGAGCGGCAAGCGTCACCATCACCGCACACGACGGACGGTCGGCCGCGACCGCCACGACGGCTGCCCTGACGCTCAGCTGCGCAACGCCGCTCGCGCCCTCGACGCCCGGCTCGTTCACGGTGATCCCGGCCGCGGCGAATGTCGGCCCGGGCGACGCCACAGCCTTCACGGTCGAGGTCCTCGACGCGCAGGGACTCGCAGCGCCCGACGGCACACCGGTCACGGCAGTGTCTGACGGTGTCGGCAACGTGGTCGGCTACGGCGGGATCGTGGGCAGCGCCACGACGTCCAACGGGACGGCTGCCTTCACGTACCTCGCACCGGGCAATGCGGGCACGGGGACCGTCACGGTGCGCGTGACCAACGCGAGCCCTTCCGCCCAGGAACTGCCCTTCACCATCGCCACCCCGCCGGCGCCGGTCCAAGCCTATGCCGCCGCCTCGGCTCTCGGCGTGACGAAGACCGGCCCGTTCACCACGGCCACCAAGGTCAGCCGGACCGGCGGCTACGTCACGGTGGCGATCTCGCTCGGTGCCGTCGCGGCCGGCAAGGACGTCACCATCGAGTTCGCCACGAAGTCGGGCGGGACGTGGAGCGCCTTCAAGGCCCGCACGTCCCGCATTGCCGACGACTCAGGCGTCGTCTACTTCTACTGGAGGTCCGTCAGCGCCGACTGGATCTCGATCCGCGCCTCGCTGGACGGCGTCCGCTCCAACGCCGTGCAGGCGCGCTGGAGGTGATCGGGCGCTCGGCCGCATCGCGACTTCGCGTGGGGACCCTGCATGTGAACCCGCGCACGCTCGCCGCGACCACCGCCCGCCGTCACGAACCGACGCATGGCGCCATCGCTGACGGAACAGCCGGGGCGACGGGACGGAGGACCCCGAGCCCGCAGGGGGGTGAGGGGCTCGACAAGTCCGCCGACGCTCGGCACGCCCGCGCCGGCTTGAGCAGGCGGCTCTCCTGCCGGCTACTGGCGGGCGCCGATCAGGCGTGGGCCGGGTCGGTGATGTCCCGCTGCGTGCCTACCGCGCCTCGCACAGCAGCGTGTCCGCCAAGCCGTGCAGGTCGGGATCGGCGTCCTTGCGCAGGTTCATCGCGACGACCACGCCCCGCGACCCGTCGGGTGACACGTACGCGATCGACGTCTGGCCGTTCACCGCGCCCTGATGTCCCCACCCCGTGGCGCACGAGAGGCGGGACTCGCCGATGCCGAGCCCGTACGACTCGAGGCCCGGCGTTAGCATCTCCTGCCGCAACGCTGGGGGCAGGAGGTCGCCGGCGACGATCGCCTCCAGCATCGTGAGCAGGTCGCCAGCCGTCGAGATGATCCCGCCGTTGCCGCCGTTGCCGAACCAGGTGAGGTCGTCCGTCACGTCGGCCAGCGTGCCGTCGGCGGCGAGCGTGTAGCCCCGCATCTCGGGCGCCCCGAGGTCCGGCGGCGCGATCGTCGTGTGCTGGAGTCCCAACGGCTCGACGATCCTGGCCCGCAGCAGGTCGGCGAGCGGCTGCCCGGTCGCCTTCTCCAGCACCATGGCCGCCAGCTGGTAGTTCGTGTTGCTGTAGTGGTACGCCGTGCCCGGCGCGAAGTACCGGTCGTGCGTCTCCGAGAGCCCGACGATCACCCGGTCCGACGCGATCACGCGTTTGCCCGCCAGCGCCTGCTGGAGGGTGTCGGTGGCCTCCTTGCGCAGGGCGGGATCGGCCAGCTTCGCGATGTCGGCCTCGATCTCGGCCGGGGTCGCCACGCCGTTGCTCTCGTCGAAGATCCCGCTCGTGTGGTTCAGCAGCTGGCGGACGGTGACCGGCGGCTCGGCGCGAAGCACGCCCGGGAGCAGGTCGCCCACGACATCGTCGAGCTGCAGCTCGCCTCGGGCTGCGGCGTCCACGACCAGGGCGGCGACGATCGGCTTGGTGATGCTCGCGATCCGGAAGCGGGTCGTCTCCTCGATCGGCGTCCCGGCGCTGTCGGCGGTGCCGTCCGACAGGAAGTTCCGGGTCCCGTTGATGCTGACGACGGCCAGCGCCCCGGGTGCACCGTACGCCTCCCGGGCGACGGCGAGCGCCGCCTGCAGGCTGAACGAGCCCTTCGGCGAGGGGGCCGGCGATCCCGCGGTGGCGACCGGCGCGGGCGAGGCGGACCCGGGCGCCGCGGATCCGGTGGCCGGGGATGACGCGGAAGGCGCAGCACCCCCGCAGCCGGCCACCGCGAGGGCCAAGACGAGCGCCACTCCCGCACTTCGTCGCCGGCGGTTCGGCAGCCAACCCGATCGGATCATCGGGCCACGATCGGGCGGGGGCTCCCAGCGCCGACAGAGCACAACCGCCTGTAGCGGCGGGGCCACCTGACGGGGGGCGGCGGGACTCCGGGGTTCCCGTGCTGGCGCCCATCGGCGTCACGGAGCCTGGAAGTCCCCGGGGACCCGGGCGAGCGGCGACTCGACGCCCCCCGCCACCGCCGCGACGTAGAG
>JBJKRU010000189.1:0-6928 GCA_046704485.1 Candidatus Limnocylindrales bacterium
GACCACCTCGTGTCCGGCCACGAAGGCGAGCAGGAGCCGGTCGAGGAGCCAGGTCGAGGCGTCGAAGAGGTCGCCGACCCGGGCGGCGTCGACGCCCCGGCGCCGTGCGACAACGCTCAGCTCCGCGAGGAACGGCCGGCGGGCCGAGACGAACATCGACACGCCGTCTGCGAGCGGGACGCCGTACAGGGCGAGGCGCTCGCCGAGGCGCGCCGCGAGGTCGATGGCCTCGCGCTCTGCGATGGCCCGAGCCTGCCCTGTCTCGTCGAGGTGGCGGACGAGGGCAACCACCAACTGGCGGCCGATGTCTCGGAACGAGTCGCGGTCGGCGGCCGGCACCCTGGTCCGCGGATCCAGGGCGGTTCCGTGCTGCTCGCTGTAGCGTCGCCGATACGCCGCGGACAGCCGATCGGCGTTGGACCCGAGTGACGCCAGGCCGTGCTCGGGACCCGTCCGCCGGGCGGCGATCAGGCGCTCGAGGGCCTTGCGTTCGAACCGGCGATGCCCCCCTGGCGTGGTGAACGCGGGGACCCGTCCCTCGTCTGCCCAGCGGCGGAGGGTGTCGGGGTCGACGCCCAGGAGGCGGCTCGCCGCCCCGAGGGCGAGGCGCTCAGGCTGGGGCCCGTCTGCCTGTTGTCGATCATTGGTCACGGTCTCTCCCGGTGGGACGCCCGGTATGCCGCGGATGCCGCCAGAATATGGGGAAATCTAGGCCTCGCTGGCGCTCGACGGCGGCGAGTGTACCACTCGCCCAGCGTGGAATACATCTGGTCTCGGGCGCCCGCCGAGGGCCCTTGGAGGCGCGCTCCTCAGGCCGAGACGAACTCGTGGTCGTCGCGGTGGATCCCGTCGCACAGCCCGTACGACGGCGGGTCCGTCGGGAGCGGGACCGGGCGCATGATCTCGCGCACCTCGCCCCTGCGGCACAGCCGATAGCCGTGCTCAGCCATCCACCGACGCGCGCACGCCGGGTCCCCATGGAACTGGTGGGGACCGGGGTTGATCGGCGCCGCCTCCGCCCAGCCAGCGGGCACCTCCGGCGAAACGACGTCGAGGATGCTGATCCGCCACGGCGTTCCAGTGATGACCTCCCGGCAGCCGTCGCAACGCTTCGCGATGTTGTCGCTGACGATCGTGCGGATCGTGACGCCCATGATCTCCATCGCCTCGGAGGATAGCAGCCCGCGGACCCGCTGGATGGCGCGCCGCTTCAGGTCACGAGCCCTGGCGGCAGGCGCCTCGACATCGACACCGCGACAGGCGTGGCGTGGCGGACGAAGAACCGGCCGCCTTCGCGGTTCGCGGACTCGTGGTCCACCGCCCAGCGCGCATAGCCGCGTTCGCGGGCCCAGGCGAGCGCCGCGTCGAGGAGGTGCGAGGCGATGGAGGTGCCGCGGAGCTCCTCGCGCGTGAACGCCGCGGTGACGCTCGCCGTTGAAGGGTCGCGGACGAGCATGGCGACGTCGGTCGAGCACGGTCCGATGCGCAGGTGTGCAACAGCACGCCCGCCACGCTCGGCGAGCATCACAGCGGTGGCGCTGTCGCCGAGGTCACGGCGCACCAGCTCTGGAGAGAGTGCGCGGGCCGGGCGCAGGAAGATCGGCGAGGCGCCCAGGTGGCGCCACAGCGCCGCGTCGAGATCGGCCACGGCGGCGGCGTCATCGGGCCCCGCCCTCCTGATGGTGACGCCCTCGGGGAGTGGCCCCGCGTCGATCGGGTTGAGCGGCCCGATGAGATCGATGACGTACAGGCCGAAGCCCAGCCTGGCCATCGTGGCCTGTGTCTCCGCGTCGTGGGCCGGGATCGTGATCGCGTGCTCCGGGCAGGCGGCCCGGAGCCATCCGTCGGCGAGCTGCGTGTAGAGGCGCTCGCGAAGGCGGCTCGACGACGGGCCCAGAGCCGCGTGGCCGACGTCGGGGGTGTAGGCCCAGCGCCCACCATGGCCGTCGAGGATCACGGCGGCCTGGAACGCCACCAGCTCGCCGTCATCCTCCACCGCGAGCCCGGCGCCCTGCTCCACGAGGCGGGCCACCGCCCTGGCGACGGCGGCCGGGTCCTCCCACGCCTCGGGCACGAGGGGTTCGACCCGGCGGAGGCCGCCGACACCCTGCGCCACCAGGCGTGCAGCGGCCTCGACGTGCTTGGGGCCGAGCGAGACGATGGACATGGGCCAAGGATGCGCCAGCAGGGCGTGGATTGCCGCCCCGGGCGGCGCAGGAGCGTCGCGTCGCCGGCACTGCCGGCAGCTGGTACCCCCAACCGGATTCGAACCGGTGATCTCCGCCTTGAAAGGGCGGCGTCCTAGGCCTCTAGACGATGGGGGCACGCGCCAGCGGAGGGCCGGGCGAGTGTAGCAAACGGCGCCGGGCCCCCATCAGCTCGCGACCGCCCTCAGCTCGCCTTCGTGCTGCTCCAGATCAGGCTCATGATCACGGCGCCGGCGAGGAACATCAGCGCGGCCACCGCGACGAGTCCGCCGATCAGCGCGGTCATCACGGCGGTGCCGTCGCGACCCTCCCGTCCGGCGCTGACGATCCGGCCCACCGAGAGGACGGCCACCGTGGCGAACACGATCCCGCAGACCGCGAAGCCGGTGGCCATCATCGGCACCTGATTGGCGTCCCGCACGAAGACAGACCAGGCCAGGAAGCCCAGGCCGCCAGCCAGGGCAACGGTGAGGGTCACCCGCAGCGGCGTGATCCGCACCGGCCCGATGTGCGGGCCGCGCTGCACCGGCATCCGGGCTCGGCCAGTAAGCGCCCGTGCCTGCGGCGGTCGTTGACGGCGGCTCATGCGCCGAGCGTAGCAGGCGGGACCGCGTCGGACCGTCGAGCTCTCGCCGTCCGGCCGGCGGATCAGGCCTCCGCGCCCTCGGCTGCGGGCACGATGCAGTCTGCCTCAGGGTCGAGGCCGCCCCGCCAGCGGTGGTACACCGCCACGTTCCAGCTCAGCCGCGGGCGCTTCATGGACGCACCGACTGCCTCGCCCCTGCGCCCGAACGCCTCCGCGAGGAAGGCCCGCGCCTCCTCCACGGTCGGGAACGTCCAGAAGCAGTGGAGCACGCGGATCTTGAACCCGCCTCCCCGCAAGAAGGGGCCGGAGCGATGGCTCCACTCGCGATACTGCGGCGCGTCGCCGTCGACCAGGGCCGAGACGTCATCGCGCCCGTAGTCGTGCACGACCAGGAGACGCCCGCCGGGGCGGAGGACGCGATCCGCCTCGGCCAGGTCAGCGGGGCGGATGCCGGCGAACCCTCCCCACAGTGCGACCACGCGGTCGACGCTGGCGTCGGGCAGGCCTAGGCGCATCGGGTCAGCCAGGGCAAGGTCGCGGGGGCGGGCCCCGAGTTCGACAAGGCGCGAGCGGAGGGGGCCCGTGGGCACGTCAAGCAGCGCCACGTCGTGGCCGGAGAGGGGCCCCAGCGCGTCGAGCGCTCGGACGATCTTGCCCTCGGTGTCGGCGGCCACTCTGAGACGCTGGGCCAGCGGGTCGGGGAGTTCGAACGGAAGGTCAGGCACGTGGCGCCGAGCATACGCGGAGTCGCCACCCCGTGGCGCACGAATGCCGCGCCGCGCGCTATCGGGTTGCGAGGACCGCGGGTCCGAGTGCCTCGAGCAGGACGGTTCCCGTGCGCGGTGGCACAACCAGCGAGAGCATGCCATCGGCTGCGACATCGACTGGTGTGCTGTCGCCCCCGGGAAGGGGCGCCGGTGAGAGTCGCAGGCCGGCAGCCTCCGGCACGTGCAGCGAGAGCGCGGTCGGCACCTCGGCCGCATTCATCGCCACCACGGCCACCTCGCCGCCTGGGTCGATCCGCGTGTAGCCCACCGCAAGGCCCGCAGCACCGGCCGCCCGGAACGACCCGCGCCGGAGCGCCGGCGTCTCGTGCCGAAGCCGCAGCACGGCCTTGGCCCAGGCCATGCCGTCGAGGTCCCAGCCCGATTCGTCCCAGGGGAACGCGCGCCGGGAATCCGGATCGTGGTCGCCCTCGAGGCCCACCTCGTCGCCGTAGTAGATGCACGGGGCACCGGGCAGCGTGGCCAGCAGGAGCGTGGCCAGGCGCCAGGCCGCCCGGTCGCCGCCCGCCATGGTCCGGAAGCGAGGGCTGTCGTGGCTGTCGAGCAGGTTGAGCTGCACGTGCGTGACCGCCGGGTCGTACAGCGTCATGAGCCGCTCCAGCTCCCGGGCCATCCCGGCACCGTCTCGAACGGCGGTGTTCCTGCCGTACTCGTGCTGCCGCCCCACAATCTCGCGGTCGAGGTGGTCCTGCGCCGCGTAGCCGAGGATCGCGAACGCGAGCGGGTAGTTCATCACCGCGTCGAACCGGTCGCCGGCCAGCCACCCATGGCACTCCTGCCAGATCTCGCCCACGATGTAGGCATCGGGGTTGACTTGGCGGACGCGGCGGCGGAACTCCTCCCAGAAGCCCTCGGTGTGGATCTCCATCGGCACGTCAAGGCGCCAGCCGTCGATGCCGAAGCGGAGCCAGTGCTCCGCCACTCCCATGAGGTACTCGCGGACCACGGGGTTGTCGGTGTTCAGCTTGGGCAGCGCCGGCAGGCCCCACCAGGCCCTGTAGCCGAGCCGTCGGAACGACTCGTCGCCCTTCGCGTCCGAGGTGGACTCGTACGCGGCGTCAACGGGCCACTCGTCGTGGTCGGCATGCCAGGGGTAGGGGCGGAACGGGCGCTTGCCGTGGAGCGCCGCTGGGTGGAAGTGGAACCAGTCCACGTACGGCGAGCCCGCGCCGTTCTCGAGCACGTGGTGGAACGCCCAGAATCCCCTCCCCGTGTGGTTGAAGACGCCGTCGAGCACGACGCGGATGCCGCGGCCGTGCGCCTCGTCGAGCAGGAGGCGCAAGGCGTCGTCGCCGCCCAGCAGCGGATCCACCGTGAGGTAGTCGTACGTGTGGTAGCGGTGGTTGGACGCCGAGGCGAAGATCGGCGTCAGGTAGACGGCGGTGACGCCCAGGTCGGCCAGATAGGGCAGCCGCTCGGCGACGCCGTAGAGGTCGCCGCCCTTGAAGCCATGGTGCGTCGGGGGCTGGTCCCAGGGTTCCAGCGGCCCTGGCGCCGGCACCCTGCCCGAGCGCGCGAAGCGGTCCGGGAAGATCTGGTAGAAGACGGCATCGCGAACCCAGTCGGGCGTCTCGATCGGCACCCGGAGAGCATACGGTGACTCGACAGCGGGGCGGGGAATCCCCGCTCGCCGCCGTCCGACGTATCAGCCTCGGACCCGTTCCACCTCCTGCCGCAGGCGCGGCGACGGTCCGGTCGACGCCCGGATGACGAGCCGGGTCTCGAGCCGGAGCTGCTCGGGGTGACGATCCCGTCGTTGGACGACAGACAGGAGAAGGCGCACCGCGCTCCCGCCCTTCTGGCGGATCGGCTGGTGCCCCGTGGTGAGCGGCGGGTTCACGTGCTGGCTGACGTCGTGTCGTCGAACCCCACCACGGAACAGGTCCTCTGGCACCCGCAGGCCACGTTCGCGCGCCGCTCGCAGGACGCCGATCGTCATGGCGTCCGACATCACGAGCACGCCGGTGGGCTCGCGACCGCCGGCCCAGGCGCGGTGCAGGGCGACCAGCCCGCCCTCGATGGTCGCCGGCGCCACGACGACGGCCGCCGGGTCCAGGTCGATGCCCCTCGCGGCCAGGCCAGTGCGATAGCCGCGCAGCCGGCTGCCCATGACGCCGTCCGGCTCGAGCTCGCGCGCGGGGGGAGGCGGCTCGACAGAGACGATCAGGATGTCCCGATGCCCGAGCATCACGAGGTGTTCGGCGGCGGCCCGAGCCCCGCCCACGTCGTCGACCTCGACGCCTGGCTGGTCCGGCAGGGCGCTCGAATCCACCATCACGAGCGGCACGCCGGCGGCGCGGATCTGCTCCACCTCCGGATGGCTCGCCGATGGGCCGACGGCCACCACGCCGTCCACCGTGGCGTGGTTCATCGCCTGAGCGAGCGACCCGTGGAGCGGGCCGATGAAGTGGAGGGCGTGTCCCTCCGGCTCGGCTGCCAGGTCCACGCCCGCCGGGAGGCCTCGTGGTTCCGTCGCGGCTCAGGCTGGCCACCGTGAGGCCTCGTGGTTCCGTCGCGGCTCAGGCGGGCCACCGCGGGGCCCGCCTGAGTCTCGGCAATGGGCTGGGCTCAACGTTCGGGCCACGGCGCGGCCGGGCCGTTCCGGCGCGGAACCACAGGGCCACGGGCTGGTCAGCGCAGCGTCGTGGTCCGGGCGTGATCTTCGTCGGCGGCTGCTGGCGCCGGGGGTCGGTGCCCAGCAGGCTGACTGTCTGCCTTCCAGGCCAATGCAACCGGAATGTCATGCCGCCCGCCCGGCAAGATCGCCGTGATCCGGATGCCAGCCCTCCACCGCCCGCAGCAACGTTCGTGGGCTGGCATCATCGCGCCATGCTCCGCAACTTCATCGATATGCCAGCCGGCGTCCGCGTCTTCCTCGGCTATGCCTTCCTCGTGCTGGCTGTGATTGGCGTGTCGATGCGCTGGGTGATCGACCAGGCGATCGACGCGCCGGTCTCCCCGCTCGGGATCGTGGACATGTGCCTGCTGGCATTCACGATCTTCACCACCACCCTCGTGCTTCAGAGGAAGGAGGCGTCGCTCGCGATGGCGCGCCTGCTGTCGACGCTGACCGTCCCGGCGGTGGTGCTGGGGCTGCTGGCGGGAGAGCCCGTCCTCGCGCTTCTCGCCACGCTGCTCGCCGTCGCCCTGTTCTTCGGCCTCAGTCGCCCAGCCGTGCGCCTCTGGCTCAACGAGCCCTGATCCGCGCGAATCGCCGGTTCGGCCTAGGGGCAGAACGTCGGCCGGGCGCCGCCGGACGCAGCGCAGGGGCCCGGGCGGCGCTGGGCGCGGCGCAGGGGCAGAACGTCGGCCGGGCGCCGCCGGACGCCGCACACGACGCGGTCGCCGGT
>JBJKRU010000190.1:0-27001 GCA_046704485.1 Candidatus Limnocylindrales bacterium
GCGCTGCGCATCCCGCGCGGCGGCCGGCTCGTGGTGGACGGCCAGGACGTCGCCGCCGAGGTGCACGAAGTCCTCGACCGCATGGCCGACTTCGCGGTCCGCGTCCGCGACGGCGCGTGGCTGGGCCACACGGGCAAGCCGATCAAGAACGTGATCAACATCGGCATCGGCGGGTCGGACCTCGGCCCGGCGATGGCCACCGAGGCGCTGCGGGACTACTCCGACCGCACGATGCGCTTCCGCTTCGTTTCCAACGTGGACGGCACCGAGCTGCGCGACGCGGTCATCGACCTCGACCCTGCCGAGACGCTGTTCATCGTGTCGAGCAAGACGTTCACGACGGTCGAGACGATCACCAATGCCACCTCCGCCCGCGAATGGCTGCTGGCCGGGTTCGGCGGCGATGCGGCAGCGACGGCGCGCCACTTCGTCGCCGTGAGCACCAACGAGGCGAAGGTGCGCGAGTTCGGCATCGACACCGCGAACATGTTCGGGTTCTGGGACTGGGTTGGCGGCCGCTACTCGATGGACTCGGCCATCGGCCTGTCGCTGATGATCGCCATAGGCCCGGACGACTTCCGCTCCATGCTCGCCGGCTTCCACGACATGGACGAGCACTTCCGCATGGCGCCGCTCGATGCCAGCCTGCCCGTGCTGATGGCGCTGCTCGGCGTCTGGTACGGCAACTTCTTCGGCTTCGAGAGCCACGCCGTGCTGCCGTACAGCCAGGAGCTCACCCGTTTCCCGGCGTACCTGCAGCAGCTGGACATGGAGTCCGACGGCAAGTCGGTCCGGATCGACGGCTCGCACGTCACCTACGCGACCGGGCCGATCGTCTGGGGGACCGCGGGGACGAACGGCCAGCACGCCTACTACCAGCTGCTCCACCAGGGAACGCACATCGTGCCCGCCGACCTGATCGGCTTCGTGAACCCCACCACCGAGATGGGACCCCACCAGGACCTGCTGATGGCAAACCTGTTCGCCCAGGCCGAGGCGTTCGCGTTCGGCAAGACGCGCGACGAGGTGGTGGCGGCCGGCGTGCCGGAGCACCAGGTCAACGCGCGCGTGTTCGAGGGCAACCGGCCGACGTCGGTGATCCTCGCCGACAAGCTGACGCCGCGGATCCTCGGCGCGCTCGTGGCCCTCTACGAGCACAAGGTGTTCGTGCAGGGGACGATCTGGGGGATCGACAGCTTCGACCAGTGGGGCGTGGAGCTCGGCAAGGTGCTCGCGACCAGGATCAACGGCGAGCTGACGGGCACCGAGGACCCCGTCGCGAGCGACCACGACGCCTCCACGAGCGCGCTGATCCGCCGGTACCGGGCGCTGAGGCGGCGCGCGTAGCGTCCTCGGCCCAGCCGGGGGGTCTGCCCGCTCCAGGTCGATGAGGGCCGTCTCATCGATCGCTCATCGGCCATTCAGCGCCGGCCGCCACCATGCCGGCCATGGATGCACACAACCTCGCCTCGGACCTCCTGCCCGCCCTCATCGGCCCCTCCAAGACGTGCGTGGTGACCGGCGCGGCCGGCTTCATCGGCTCGCGCGTCGCCCATGGCCTTCTCGACCGCGGCTGCCGCGTCGTCGGCATCGACGCGTACACGGACACCTACGATGTGAGCGAGAAGCGCGAGCGCACGGCAGCGCTCACGCGCCGACCCCGCTACTCGCTCGTCGAGGGCGACCTCGTCGACCTCCCGCTCGAGCCGATCCTCGACGGCGCCTCGGCCGCCTTCCACCTTGCGGGCCGGCCCGGCGTGCGCCCGAGCTTCGAGATCGAGGACCGCTACTGGCACGACAACGTGGAGGCGACACAGCGCCTCCTCGCCGCGGCGGCCGCCACCTCCGTGCGCCGCCTCGTGTACGCCTCCTCGTCGTCGGTCTACGGCGACGCGCCGCTCCCCTTCAGGGAGTCCGGCACCCCCGCCCCGATCTCCCCGTACGGGCGGACCAAGCTGGAGGCCGAGCGCCTCTGCCTCGCGGCGAACGGCGACCGGCTCGAGGCGGGCGCGCTCCGGTACTTCACCGTCTTCGGCCCCGGACAGCGTCCGGACCTGGGCCTCCGTCGCTTCGCCGAGGCGGCGCTGGAGCGGCGGCCCATCGAACTGCTGGGCGACGGCACCCAGAGCCGAGACTTCACGTTCATCGACGACGTCGTGGACGCGACCCTTCGTGCTGCGGAGGCACCCGGAGCGCCGGGCTTGGCGATCAACGTCGGCGGCGGGACCCGGATCAGCCTGCTCGAGGTGTTCGAGATCCTCGAGGAGCTGGTCGGCAACCCGCTGGAGATCGACCGCCGGCCGTTCGCGCGCGGCGACGTCCGACATACCAGCGCCGACGACTCGCGAGCGCGCGAAGTGCTCGGCTGGACGCGCCGCGTGCCGTTCGTCGACGGCTACCGCCGCGAGGTGGACTGGCTGCGCGAGCGCAGCTCGGTGGTGGCGACGCCCAAGCGGTCGGCGGCGTAGCCCGACAGGTCCCCGGGGCGCCGACGGGTCTGGCCGGCGGGCGCCAGCTCAGCCGGCCGGCGGCGCCAGCTCAGCCGGCCGGCGGCACCAGCCGGTAGCCGGCGCCCCGCAGTGCCTGGAGCAGCGGCGTGAGCCCCGGCGCGTTCAACTTGCGGCGCAGGTACCCGACATACACGTCGACCACGTTGCTGCCCGGCTCGAAGTCGAGCTCCCAGACGTGGTTCAGGATCTGCGCCCTCGAGAGCACCTGGTCGGGGTGCCGCATGAAATACTCCAGCAGCGTCCACTCGCGCACGGACAGGTCGATGCGTCGCCCGGCCCGCCAGGCGACCTTCGTCAGCAGGTCGAGGCGCAGGTCGCCGACGACGAGCTGGTTGGACACGGCCTGGTCCCGCGCTCGCACGGCCGCCCGCATCCGCGCCAGAAGCTCCTCGAACGCGTACGGCTTGGTGACGTAGTCGGCCGCGCCCGCGTCGAGCCCGCGGACCTTGGTCTCGAGGTCGTCGCGTGCAGTGAGGACGATGACGGGCACCTCAGGGTGGGTCCGGCGGAGTGCCTCGAGGACCCGCAGCCCGTGCGTCCCCGGCAGACCCAGGTCCAGGAGCACGAGGTCGTAGTCGGCCACGGGCGTCTCGGCGATCTCGCAGGCCTCGTCGCCATCCGCCACCGCGATGGTAGCGTGCCCCTCCGCCTTCAACCCCTTGGCGAGGAACGACGTGATCCGGGGGTCGTCCTCGACGATCAGCACGTTCACCGCGCCGCCAACCCATCACTCGCCGCAGTCGGGCCGCCCATCGCGATCACCCGACTGGCCGGCAGCGTGATGCGGATCGTGCACCCGGCATCAGCCGCGCTCTGGAGTGCGACGCCGCCGCCGTGCGCCTCGGCGACCGCCTTGACGATCGCGAGCCCGAGGCCCGCGCCGCGCTCGTCCGCCCGCGTCCCCCGCTCGAAGCGGCCGAAGATCCGCTCCTGCAGCTCGGCGGGGATCCCCTTGCCGGTGTCCGCGACGGAGATGACCACGCTGCCGCCCGGACCGGATGCCGCCCCGAACGCGATCGTGTCGGCGGGTCCCGTTGCCTTGATCGCGTTGTCGACGAGGTTCAGCAGGGCGCCGCGGAGCTTCTCCCGGTCAACGAGCACGACGACGTCTGGCACGGAGTCCAGGACCCAGCGCCGGGGCGCGAGCGGCTGGACGGCCGTGTGGAGGTCAGCGAGGAACGCGCGCAGCTCGACAGGCCCGGCATCGATGAAGTCCGGCTCGAGCGACCGGCCGAGGGTCAGCAGGCGGTCGACGAGGGCGCTCGTGTGGTCCAGCTCATCGAGCACGAGGTCGATCGTCGCGAGCGTCTCCGCCTCATCGGACACGCCGGTCCGGCGGGCGACCTCGAGGTGGCCGCGCATCACGGTCAGCGGCGTGCGCATCTGGTGCGACACGTCGGAGAGGAGGCGGCGCTGCGCCTGGGACGCTCGGTCAAGGCGGTCGAGCATGCCGTTGAACGTGTGGACCAGCCGGCCGATCTCGTCGTCCTGCCTCCGCTCCTCCAGGCGGCGGTCAGGGCCGAGGGTCGTGATCGACTCGGCCGTGTTGGTGACCTCCGCCACGATGCCCACGACGCGGCGGAGGACGAGCGACGTGCTGATCACCGCGAGCAGGACGGCGACGAGCGCCTCGCCTCCGGTGAGCAGGACCACCGTCTGGACCTCGCCCTGCGTCCGCGCGAGGTTGTGCAACGCCGCGATCGTGCCGATCGAGGCGCCGCCGAGCACGATGGGGCTGACGAGCAGGCGATACGTCCGCGACCCGATCTGGAGCTCCTGGGGGGCCTGCCCGGCCGGCTGGGCGGCGAGGAGTGTGCCCAGGCTGGCGTCCTGGAGGATCGCTGTGGAGTTCGGGCTGGCGGCCAGCGGGGCGCCGGCGAGGGCGACCACGAGGTGGGAGCCCTCGATCCCGCCGGCGAACTGGGCGAGGTAGCCGGAGGTGAACGCGGCGAGGCTCTGGCCCGTCGGGCGGGCCGCTGCCCCGCTGAGGAACTCGCGGACATCGTCCGCCATCGCCCCGTCGATCGCGTTCATCGAGGTGTTCGAGAACGCGACCGCCACCACGCCCAGCACCGCGGACATGGCCACCACGAGCGTCAGGACGTGGAGGACCATGAGGCGCGCGGTCAGGCCGAGGGAGGACCAACCGCGGACGCGGACCCGCCGGCTCACGCCCGTTCCGACCATCGGGTCGAGGTTAGCACGGGCCTGGCGCCACCCCGCTCAGGCTGGCGTGGCGGCAGCGGTTGCCCAGGTGATCGGCTGCCAGACGACGGGCCGGACGCTGGTCGGCAGGCCCGCGCCCACGCCGTAGACGCTGAACCCGGCCCGCTCCCATGCATCGGCGTCGAGGATGCCCGACGCGTCGACGAGCGTGCTGCCGGCCATCGCGTCACGCGTCGCCGCGGGCTCGATCTCCGCGTACTCGGGCCAGCCGGTCGCGACCACCAGGGCGTCGGCCATGGCCGCCGCCGCGAGCGGCGTCTGCGCGGTGACCGCGGGAAGCTCGGGGGAGCTCGCCATCGGGTCGTGGACGGCCACGCGGGCTCCGCGCGCCGCGAGCTCGCGAACGACCCCGATCGCCGGCGAGTCCCTCGTGTCGTCGGTGCCGGGCTTGAACGCCACGCCCAGCACGGCGATCCGCCGACCCGCAAGCGGGCCGAGCGCCGCCTCGAGCTTCTCGATGACGGCCAGCGGGGCGCGCTGGTTGACGGCCAGCGCCGCCTCCGCGACGGGTGCTGTGTAGCCGAGCGACGACGCAGTCGCCAGGAACCCGCTCAGGTCCTTGGGGAGGCACGAGCCGCCGAATCCCGGCCCGGGATGGAGGAACGCCGTCCCGATCCGGCTGTCGAGGCCGACGCCTCGCAGGACGGGCCCAGCGTCCGCGCCCAGCAGCTCGCAGAGGCCGGCCACCTCGTTGGCGAACGAGATCTTGACGGCGAGGAACGTGTTCGCCGCGTACTTGATGAGCTCCGAGCTGCGGCGATCGCACACCACGACCGGGTGGCCGGCCGGGTAGAGCTCGCTGATCTCGCGGCCGATCTCCGGGTCATCGGACCCCACCACGATGCGGTCGGGGTTGAAGAAGTCCTCGACCGCTCGGCTCTCGCGCAGGAACTCGGGATTCGAGACCGCGTGGACGCGGACGCCCGGCCGGGCCGCCTCGCTCGCGAGGATCTCGATCGCCTCGCAGGTGCCCGGCGGGACCGTGCTCTTGACGATCAGGACGAGGTCCGCGGTGGCCTCGGCGGCCAGGTCGCGGGCCGCCCGCGAGATCTGCGTCAGGTCGGGCGTCCCGTCCGGGCGCGGGGGCGTGCCGACGCAGAGCAGCGCGTGGCGCGCGCCGCGCATGCCCTCGGCGACATCGCTCGTGAACCGCAGGCGTCCACTTGCGACGTTCCTGGCCACCATCTCCCCCAGGCCGGGCTCGTAGATGGGCATCACGCCCTCGAGCAGCATGCCCAGGCGGCGGGGACTCGCCTCGACGCACGTGACGTCGTGGCCGGACTCCGCCATGCAGGCGGCGGCGGTGAGGCCGACGTAGCCGGCGCCGATGACGGCGAGGTGGACGGGAGTGACGGCACGGGGGCGGAACGGGATGGTCATCGGGAACCTCCAGTAAGCGGGCGGATCGCGTCGAGACGCGCCGCGAGGCCAAGGAAGACTGACGGGGTTGACGAGGTGTTCCCCCGCTGTGCCTCGTGGAGCCGCCAGTAGCGGCCGCGGGCCCGCAGGAGTGCCTGGTGGGTGCCCAGCTCCACGACCCGACCGCGGTCGATGACCGCGATCCGGTCGGCGGTCTGGACCGCGCCGAGCTGGTGGCTGACGATGATCGTCGTGCGCCCTCGGGCGAGGCGGTCGAGCGCGCGGAGCAGTTGGGCCTCCGACCCGGCGTCGAGTCCGGTCGTCGGCTCGTCCAGGATCAGCACGCGCGGGTCGCGGGCCATCGCGCGGGCCATCGAGATCGCCTGGCGCTGTCCGCCGGAGAGCGTCGCGCCGCGCTCCGCCACAGGGGTGTCGTAGCCCTCGCTGAGCCGCTCGAGCACGCTGTCGACGCCCGCGGCCTTCGCCGCGTCGATCGCCTCCTGGCGCGTCAGCCGAGGGCCGGCCGCCCCGTAGGCGATGTTCTCCCAGACGGTGCCGCGGAAGATGTACGGCTCCTGCGTCACCATGCCGACCTGGCTTCGCAGCTCGGCCAGCGGCAGGTCGCGCAGGTCCACGCCGTCGAGGAGCACAGCCCCGGCGGTCGGGTCGTAGAAGCGTGGGACGAGCCGTACGAGCGTGCTCTTGCCCGATCCCGTGGCGCCGACGATGGCGAGGCGGCCACCCGCGGGGATCTCGAGGCGGACGTCCGCGAGGGCAGCGACGCCAGGCGCGTACCGGAACCCGACCCGGTCGAACACCAGGTGCCCGCGCGTCAGCCGCCCTGCGCGCCGTGCCGCTCCGTCGGAGAGCTCCTCGGTGGCATCGAGCAGCTCGGCAAGCCGCTCGGAGGCCGCGAGGCCCTGGCCGAAGACGATGGCGAGCTTCGTGAGCTGCCGGATGGGCGTGTACGTGGCCCGGAGGTAGGCGGTGAAGACCAGCAGCTTGCCGGCCGTGAGGTCGCCGTTGATGATCGCGAGCGCCCCGAGCCAGACGATCGGCACGAGGCCCAGGGCCATTACGGTGCTCGCGGTCGTGGTCAGCGCCGATTGGATCGCGATCGCCCGGCGGTTCGCCTCGAGCCCCTCTGACGTCGCGCTGGCGAACCGCTCCGCTTCGTCCGCCTCCCGTCCGAACACCTGGACGGCGGCGATGGAGGTGAGCACCTCCTGCGCCACGGTGGACGCGGCCCCCTCCTGGCGCCGAGCCGCCCGGACTGACGCCTTGAGGCCGCCCATGAATCGGCTCATGCTCAGGTGGAGGAGCGGGACGAGGCCGAGGACGAGCAGCGCGAACCGCCAGTCGACGATCAGCATGATCACCGTGATGCCCGTGAGGGTGAACAGGCTGTTCACCAGCGAGGGCATCGCATCGACCATCACGCTCTGGAGGGCCTGGGCGTCGCCGCTCAGGCGGCTCATGAGGTCCCCCGTGGTCCTGCGTTCGTGGAACGCGAGCGAGTGGCGCTCGAGGTGCGTGAAGAGCGCGATGCGGATGCCGTACACGAAGCCCTGGCCCGCCTTGCCGATGAGGTAGGTCGACCCGTAGCCGAAGACGGCGAGGCCGAGGGCGATGATGACCATCGCGAGCGAGAGGATGGCCAGCCGCAGATCGGGCGATGCCGGCATGAAGGCGAGGAACGAGGGCAGCGGCAGGCGGTTGAGGACGTTGTCGAAGACCATCTGGAGCGGCCAGGGCGACAGCCACTGGAAGACCGCCTGCAGCGCGCTGGCGATGAGACCGGCGGCCAGCGTCCCGCGGACCGGCCGCAGGAAGGGCAGGAAGCGCCGCAGGGCCTTCGTCCCGTGGGGAGGCGTCGGGAAGGCGGCAGGGTCCGCCGGCGCGCCCGTCGAGGGCCGGCCGGCGGGCGGGGCGGATGCTGACGATCGACGAAGGCGCATCAGACGGCTCCTGCCGCCTGGACCCGACCGAGATGCGGAGCGGCGGCCGGCACCGATGCGAGGATCCGTGCCACGACCGCGTCCCAGCCGAAGGATGAGACCGCCCGCTCGCGGGCCGCGGCCCCGAGGCGTGCCGCGCGCGCCGGGTCGTCGAGCAGCTCGCCGATGGCACCCGCGAGCGTCGGCGCGCTGCCGGGCTCCACCAGCACCCCGGTCCCGCCGAGCATCGACTCGATCGAGTCGAAGCGGGACGCGACGACGGGGAGGCCGGCGGCCATCGCCTCGACCACCTTGAGCGGCGAGAAGTAGAAGGCGTCGTCCGACTCTGGGACGCCATACGGCGCGGCGGCGACGTCGAGGGCCGCCAGGTGGGCGGGGATCAGCTCCGGGGCGACCGCTCCGGTGAACCGGCAGCGGCCGACCAGGTCGGGAGCCTCGGCGCGGCGACGGGCGTCAGCCGCGGCCGGGCCGTCGCCGACGAGCAGGACCCGCAGGGCGGGACGGTGCGCTGCGAGGAGCGCGACCGCCTCGAGGAAGGTCGCGACGCCGTGCCACGGCTTCATGCTGCCGACGAAGCCGACGACTTCAGCGCCCTCGAGCTCCAGGTCGCGCCGGAGCGCATTCGCCGAGCACGCGTGGCGCGATGGATCGAAACGGGGCGTGTCCACGCCATTCGGGACCACGTCGACGGATGCGGCGCCCCGAGCTCGACACCAGGGCTCGAGGGCGGCCGAGACCGCCATGACGCTTGCGCCTGCCAATGCGTCGTGCTCTGCCTGGCGGGCGTCCGCCGCCAGCGCCAACCCGACGTGGGCGGCCCGCTCGGCCGCCACCGGCGCGTTCACCTCGACAATCCGGGGCACGCCGAGGCTCTCCGCCAACCGGGTTCCCCCGCCGGCGAACAGCGAGAGCCGCTCGTAGACCAGGTCAGGCCGGAACCGCCCGGCCTCCCCCTGCGCCCAGTCGAGGAAGCGCTGCACGACGCGGAGGCGATCCTGGTCTCCCGCTGGCCCGCGTGGGATCGGGCCCGTGTCGAAGAGCGTGAGGTCGACGCGGCCGGGTCGCGGGTCGAGAGTCCTGGCCCCCTCTGTCGGGCGGCCGGCGGCGCGGTCTGAGCGCATCGCCAGCAGCTGGACGGTGGCGCCGGCGGATGCCATGGCGCGAGTCACCTCAGCCACGTGGACGGATGCCCCTTTGGCGCCCCCCACGGGGATCCCCGGGTCGGGCAGCAGGTAGGTGATCCGCATCACAGCCTGCCGACGCTGGCCGCGCTGAACAGCGGGGCGATGGCGCGGATCTTGCTGTGGCGGTCGAAGGACTCGACCACGCGCGCCCTTGCGCCCCGTCCCAGGCGATGGCGCATCTGCGGATCGCGGGCGAGGGTCGTGAAGTGGGCCGCCAGCGCGAGCGCGTCGCCGGGAGCGGCCAAGAGGCCGCACTCTCCGTGCGCGACGACCTCCGGGATGCCGCCGGCCTCAGTCGCGACGACCGGCAACCCGCTCGCCATCGCTTCCAGCACCGAGTTCGGGATGCCGTCGCGGTCCCCGTCGGGGAGGACGACGCTGGCCTGGGCGAAGAGGTCGGCCCCCCGGTAGGCGGCCACCACCTCGTGCTGATTGCGGGGCCCGAGGAAGCGGACAGCACCGGCGACGCCGAGGCGCTCCGCATCGGCCCTGAGCGCGGGCAGGAGCGCACCACCCCCGATGACCGTGAGGTCGATCTCGTGGCCCTGGGAGCGAGCGCGCGCCAGCGCCTCGAGAAGCACGGGGTATCCCTTCTTCTCGACGAGCCGGCCGACGGCGAGAACGTGGAGCGTGCCGCATGGCTGCACTGAGACGCCCGGCAGCTGGCCGGCGGTCAGGGGTCTGAACCGCGCGGTGTCCACGCCATGCGGCGCGAGGACGATCTTGGCCGCGTGCTCCGGCCCTGCCAGCTCGGCGGCGATCTGGCGCAGGTGGTCGGCAGCAGCGGATGAGCAGACGAGGACGAACTGGGCGTCCCTCACGCGCCGGGCAAGGGCCGCGGGTCGAGTCAGGTAGAGGTCCTTTGCGTGGGCGGAGAAGCTGTAGGAGATCCCGGTGAGCCGGTGGACCAGGCGTGCGACCTCGGCCGGGCCGTGGGCGAACGCGGCGTGCAGGTGCGTCGACTCGTCTGCCTCTACTTGGTCGGCGAGGAGGATTGCCTCATTGAACCGGCGGATCGAGGCGAGCCCCGGGCGCTCGGCCTCGGCACGGAGGAGCACTGCGGCGTACCGCGCGGGCGTCCGGCCGAATCGGCGTCCATGCGCAATCGCGGCGCGGGCCCCATTCCGGATCCGGTCACGCCAGCCCCCGCGCCCGTGCAGGTAGCGCACAGGCCCCTGCACGCGCTCGACGTCGGGCTGGATCACCGGCTCCTGCGGGTCCGCCATCGCGAACACGCGGAGCGGCACGCCCTCGGCCTGGAGACCAAGGATCTCGTCGAGGATGAACGTCTCCGACAGGCGGGGGAACCGCTTGGTGAGGTACGCGATGCCAGCGCTCATGCTGTCGCCAGCGACGGGACCGCAAGCGACGCGCACACGCTGGCCGCTGCCCGCTGCGTGGCGGCCGCCGCGGCCTCCTCGAGGAGGGCCTCTCGGACGCGCCGCGCCCCGTGCAGGTCGATTCCGGGTGTTGACCGCCGACGATCCTCAAGAGCCGCGCGGAGCTGGTGGACCAGGCGTCCCGGCAGGTCGTCGCCAGGATCAACGACGCGGACAAGCCCGCGCTCCTCGAACAGCCGGGCGCGGATCGCCTGCTCGCGCCGGGGCCAGGTGCGCGGGATGACGACGGTCGGCACACCGCTCGCGACAGCCTCGCACAGGGTGTTGTAGCCGCCCATGGTCACGATCGCCGACGCCCCTGCCATGACCGCATCCATGTCCGGCGCGAAGTCGACCACCTTGACCCGGCCGCCGGTCTTGGCGGCGTCAGCGACCAGCTGCTCGCGGTTCTCCCGCTGCATGAGCGGCCCAGCCACGATCAGCGCGTCGACATCCAGCGAACTGGCGGCGTGCAGTGTCGCAGCCAACGCGTCGAAGCCGTCCTCGCCGCCCCCAGCGGTGCCGAGGATGTACTTCGCGCCCGACGGCGCCACGGCCCGAGGGAACGTCAGCGGGCGCTCGTCGACGCGGGAGATGTAGCCGCAGTACGAGACGCGCTCACGCGCTGGTGCGGTGATCCCGTACGCGCTCGCCGCGTCGAGGATCTCCGGGGAGCCGTACACCAGGATCCGGTCGTACACCTGCTCGATCTTGTCGAGGACCCCCTCCGCGGCCCATGCGCGGCGGACGGCAGCGGGGTCGTCGAGCACGTCGCGCAGGCCCAGGACGATCCGCGCGCCGGGCACGTCGCGGCGCAGCGTCTCGAACGTCGGGAGGAGCTCGCCCTTCATGCCGAGCGGCGCGTGGTCCACGAGCAGCACGTCGGGGCGGAACCGGCGAGCGACGTCCGCGATGATTGCGGCCCTCGCCCGGCTCACGACGCCGAAGCCGATCCGGCGGTCGCGGGCGTCGTAGGTCTCGGGCGCCACCTTGACCACCGGCGGCAGGGTGACGATCTGCAGCCCGCGCGGCAGATTGAAGCGCGACGCGACGGGCGACCCGCTGACCAGGACGATCTGCAGTTGGTCGACCGTGCGCAGCAGGTGCGCCGCGATCGCCAGGTTGCGGCGGAGATGCCCCAGCCCATACGTGTCGTGGGAGTACAAGAGGATCCGGCGCAACTGCGCCTGGTTGCCGCGGTCGCGACCCTGAACTGGCGCCACGGCGGAGAGGGGATGGGCGCCCGCCTTGATCGCACTGATCGGCAGGACGCGGGTTTCGGGGGCCGTGAGGATGTCCATGGCCACAGGCTCCGGCCTGTCGGGTACGCCCGGATGAAGCGACGATGAGAACCCTCTTACCGGTGGCCCGTGCCGGTGCGATCAGGCTGGAATGCGCCCGCTGAGACGTCGATGTCGTCCCCCAGGTGCCCCACCTCCGGCCTCGCGCACAGCGAGGGTCAGGGCTCCTCGGGCATGTCGTCCGCAGAGGCCGGCGCATCCGCAGCGGCTGGCACGGTCAGGAGGGCGCGCCATCGATCGATGACCCCGGGGGTCAGCCGGATCGACCTCGGACACGCGTGCCGGACGCGGAATCGGCGTGCCTCGGCCGGCCCGAGCCCGCGGGCACTCGCGAGCAGCCCCCGGATCGGACCGCTGTGCGAGACGAGCAGCGCGTCCTCGCCGAGCTTGAGCCGGCCCGCCGCCGCTAGCGCGACCCGGGCGGAGCGCTGCCACATCGACCGCGCGTCCTCGCCCCCGGGCGCTGCTGCGCCCACACGCCAAGCCCGAGCCGCATCGTCGCCCAGGGCCTTGATCTGGTCCCACGTCAGGCCCGTGTACGCACCCATGTCCTGCTCGCGGATGTCGGCTTCCACGACGATCGCCCGGCCAGCCGCTGCGAGCGCCGCGGTCTCCCGGGTCCGCAGCAGCGGCGAGGCGAGCACGAACGCCGGGTGGATCCGGGCGAGGAGGCCTCGGGCCGCCATCGCCTGCTCGACACCGAGCCGGTCGAGTGGAGGGTCGAGGCGCGAGCCGAAGTAGACCCCGGGCGACACGGCTGTGTGACCGTGGCGCAGCAGGACGAGCCGCGCGGGCCGGGTGCGAGAGGCGCCAGGCGGTTGCGTCAAACGGGGCTCCTCAAGGCTCGGGTGCGTGTCATGCTGGGGTGCGTGCGCCCGGGTCGGCCCGACGCGGAACCGGCCCGAGGGCGGATGGCGGTCGGACAACGACCCGACGGCACCGTACCCCATCGTCGGTCCACCTGGCTGGCAGCCCCCCTCCCCCGGGTGGCCCAGCCGGCGCATGCCGCGATGGCCGGTCGCACCACACCCTCTGCTCTCGAGCACGGCCTCGGTGGCGGCATCGACCCGGCTGGGTGGGGCCGGAGGTCAGGCCGGTGCCCCGCTGGACCGTGGTCCGAAGCCTCGCTGGCCGATTCGGCGCCTGCTCTGCTACCATCCGCCTTCGCGCCTGCGGGCAGGCTTCGCCCGCGCGCGTCTTCAAGACACCGCATTCACCGAACGGAGAATTGCCACCTTGGCCAGAACGCCTCGGAAATGGCAGGGCGCTCGCACCCCGTCCGGGCTGAAGGGCGACCGCCAGGCTGAGCGCCGGCACGCGGTCCTCCAGCCCCGGCGGTCCGCGGCGAAGACCCTGGTCGCCAAGGCCCTCGCCACCGCCACCACGCAGCCCGACGGCGCTGACGTCGAGGCGACGCTGGCGGAGGCCGTCTCGGCCCTCGACCGCGCGGCCAAGGTCGGCGCGATCCACCCGAACGCCGCCGCGCGACGCAAGAGCCGCCTCGCGAAGAAGGTCAACGCTGCCCTCGGCGGCCAGGCCGTCGTGAGCAGCCACGTCGCCAAGAGCACCGGCAAGGCCGCCGCCGCGAAGGCCGCCAAGGCGCGCATCGCCGCCGGCAAGGCCGTCAAGGCGAAGGGTGCCCAGACCGCCGCGGGCAAGGCGCGCGCCGCACTGTCACGGACCACCCGCGCCGAGACGCCGGCCGCTGCGGCTGCCTCGGCCGCCCCGGCTGAGAAGGCCGCCCCTGCGAAGACTGCCAAGCCCGCCGCGAAAGTCGCCCCGAAGGCTGCGGCGAAGGCGACGACCGCGAAGCCGGCGGCGCCCAAGTCGGCCAAGGCTGCGGCGCCCAAGGCCGCCAAGGCGGCCGCGCCGAGGGCCGCCAAGGCCGCGGCCACCAAGGCTGCCGCCGACAAGCCGGCCGCGACGAAGGCCGCTCCCAAGAAGACGATCGCGAAGAAGGCCGAGTAGCCTCGGCAGGCTCGCGCTGCGACGAACGCCCCGGTCGTCGACCGGGGCGTTCCCGATTCAGAGGCAAGTCGCGCGGGACGGCCACGTCGGCCCCGCACGCACGTCGCCCCGCACGCACGTCGCCCCGCACGCACGGCTTCCCGCACGCACGGCTTCCCGCACGCACGGCGTCCCGCTGGGAGGTCACTGCGTTGCACGTGACCGCTGAACGGGCGAATGGCGCGCTCAGCGACCCCGTTGCAGCCGGGGACAAGCGGTCTGGCGCGTCGAACTGACCGCTCACCGGGCACGTGCAACGCAGTGACCGCTGGGCGGGCGAGGCTCGGCCGGCTGGCTCGGCGGGCGGTTGTCCGGTTTGCGGGCCCCGATCAAGGAGCGCAGTCGCCGCGGCAGGGCCAGTCGCCGCGGCAGGGCCGGGCGCCGCAGGAGGGCCGGGCGCCGCAGCAGGGCCAGGCCGATCAGGCGGGCGAGGTTCCGGGCGCTGCGCCGGGCCTGCGGCGGTTCGCCATCCCGAACATCACGCCGCCCGCCATGGCCCCCGCCACCGACATCCCGACCATCAGCCCGGACGTGGAGACCTGCTCGCTCCAATAGAAGCTCGTGAACTCGTCCACGTTGGTGATGCCGGCCGCCTCGAAGGCGTCCTTGCGCCCGGGGATCGCCAGGTACCGCTGGTACACGCAGTCGGCGCCCGTCTGGCACGCGATCGGGCCGCCGGCGCTGGTGTCGCGGTAGCCGTCGTCGGCGTTGAAGAAGATCGCCTTCACTCCCAGCAGCAGGACCGCGTACGTCAGGCCGGTGACCGCGCCCGCGAGCAGTGCGTTCGAGATCACGCGGGCCCACGGGCCGCCGGCTCGGTCGGAGCGGGCGTTGGCGTAGTAGCCGATGAGCATGCCGCCCAGCAGCGCCGCCGGCCCGACGAGGAACTCGATCGGGATCACCAGCACGAAGCTGACCACGACGGTCACGGCCATGCCCAGGCCGACCCACGACGCGAACACCGCGCCGCGGTCGAAGAGGCGCGTCACAGCGCGCCCCCCGCGGGGACCGCGCGCCGCTCAGTCAGCGGATCGGCGGGACGCCCTGACAACTAGAACACCCCGCGCCCGGCCGCGCCGGACAGCGCCGCCCGGCCGAGGTACAGGGCATCGTCGCCCAGCTCGTCCGCGATGCGGAGCAGCCGGTTGTACTTCGCCACGCGCTCGGAGCGCGACGGGGCGCCGGTCTTGATCTGGCCAGTGCCCATCGCGACCACGAGGTCGGCGATGGTGGTGTCCTCGGTCTCCCCTGAGCGGTGCGAGACGACGGCGGACCACCCGGCGCGGCGCGCGAGCGCGATCGCGTCGATGGTCTCGGTGAGGGTGCCGATCTGGTTGAGCTTGATCAGCACCGAGTTGGCGGACTGCTCGGCGATGCCGCGTCGGATGAACGCCGGGTTGGTGACGAAGATGTCGTCGCCCACCAGCTGGACCTTGTCGCCGAGCCGAGCGTTGAGCTCGCGCCAGCCGGCCCAGTCCTCCTCGGCCAGGCCGTCCTCGAGCGAGACGATCGGATAGCGGGCGACCCAGTCGGTCCACAGGTCCACCATCGCGCCGGCGTCGAGGACGCGCCCCTCCTTCGCCAGGTTGTAGCGGCCCGGCACGTCGTCGGTGCCCGTCCCCTCCACGAGAATCGAGCTCGTCGCCGGGTCGAGCGCGATCGCCACCTCGTGGCCGGGGCTGTAGGCCGCCTTCTCGATGGCCCGCAGGATCACCTCCACCGCGGCCTCGTTCGAGGCGAGGCTCGGCGCGAACCCGCCCTCGTCACCCTGCCCGGTGGCGTGCCCCTCGTCGTGGAGGATCTTGCGCAGGGCGGCGAAGACCTCTGCCCCCGCGCGGAGGGCATCGCCGAACGACGCCACGCCCACCGGCATGACCATGAACTCCTGGAAGTCGGTGGAATCCTGAGCGTGCTTGCCGCCGTTGAGGATGTTGAACATGGGCACGGGCAGGATCCGCGAGCCCACCCCGCCGAGCCACCGGTACAGCGGCACCTCGTGGCTGGCCGCGGACGCGTGGGCGCACGCGAGCGAGACGCCCAGGATGGCGTTCGCGCCAAGCTCGGCCTTGTTGGATGTGCCGTCGAGCTCGAGCAGGATGTCGTCGATGCCCGCCTGGTCCGCGGCGTCGAACCCGAGGATCGAGGGACCGATGCGGTCGGTCACGTTGGCGACCGCGGTCAGGACGCCCTTGCCGCCAAACCGCGACGCGTCACCGTCGCGCAGCTCCACGGCCTCGTTGACGCCGGTGCTGGCGCCTGACGGGACGGCGGCGCGACCCAGGCTGCCATCCTCGGTGACGACGTCGACCTCGATCGTCGGGTTGCCCCGTGAGTCGAGGATCTCGCGCGCATCGACCCAGGCGATTGTGGTGTCGCTCACGAGGCGGCCTCCGTTCGGTCGGTCAGGACCATGACACCCGGCAGCTCCTTGCCCTCGAGGAACTCGAGCGACGCGCCGCCGCCGGTGCTGATGTGGGTCATCTTGTCGGCGAGGCCCTGCTGCTGGATCGCGGCCACCGAGTCGCCACCGCCGATCACGACAGCGGCGCCGTTCTCCGCGCGCGTCGCCAGGAACCGGGCGATCGCCTTGGTGCCGTGCGCGAACGATGGGATCTCGAACACGCCCAGGGGCCCGTTCCAGAGCACAGTCCGCACGTCGGCCAGCGCCTCCTCGATGTTGGCGAGACTCTGCTTGCCGAGGTCCACGATGTGCCAGCTGGCCGGCACCTTCTCGGCCATGATCGTCTTGTACTCGGTGCCCCTGGTGACCTCCTTGGCCACCACCACGTCCACCGGCAGCACCACCTTGACGCCCTTCTCCTCGGCAGCCGCCAGGATCGCCGTGGCGTCGTCGACCCGATCGGGCTCGGCCAGGCTCTTGCCGACCGGCTTGCCCATGGCCAGCAGGAACGTGTTCGCCATGCCGCCGCCGATCACCATGACATCGACCTTGGCCAGCAGGTTCTTGAGGACCTTGATCTTGTCGCTGACCTTGGCGCCGCCGATGATGGCCGCGAAGGGCCGCTCCGGGTTCTCGAGAAGCTTGCCCAGGTTGGCGAGCTCCTTCTCCATCAGGAACCCCGCGTAGGCCGGGCGGAGCTTGGCCACCCCGACCGTGCTGGCGTGGGCGCGGTGGGCGGAGCCGAAGGCGTCGTTCACGTACACGTCGCAGTAGGCCGCCAGCGCCTCGGCGAACTTGGGGTCGTTCTTCTCCTCCTCCGCGTGGAAGCGGAGGTTCTCGAGCAGCAGCACCTCGCCGTTGCGCATGCGCCTGATGGCGTCCTCGGTCCCGGCGCCCAGCGCGTCGCCGGTCACGGGCACGGTCTTGCCCAGCAGCTGGCTCAGGCGCGCCCCGACGGGCCGGAGCCGGAAGGAGTCGCTCACCTTGCCGTCAGGGCGGCCCAGGTGACTGGCGAGGATGACCTTCGCACCTTGCTGCTGGAGGTGCCTGATCGTCGGCAGCGCCGCGCGGATGCGCGAGTCGTCGGTGACCTTGCCATCCTGCAGCGGCACGTTGAAGTCGACGCGCAGGAAGACGCGTTTGCCCGCGGCGTCCAGGTCGCGGACGGTGAGCTTGTCCATGAGTCTCTCCCCAGGCCCAGCGGCCGCGGCTGCCGGGCCGAAACCGAGGGTCGAACCGACCGCCGGCCTAGAGCTTGCCGGCGACGAACTTGACGAGGTCGGCGACGCGGCAGCTGTAGCCCCACTCGTTGTCGTACCAGGCGATCACCTTCACGAGGTTCCCGCCGAGCACCATGTTCGAGGGAAGGTCCACGATCGAGCTGCGCGTGTCGCCCCGGAAGTCGGACGAGACGAGCGGCTCGTCGCTGGCGCCCAGGATGCCCTTCAGCGGGCCGGCGGCGGCGTCGCGGAAGGCCCCGTTGAGCTCGTCGATCGTCACGTCCTTCTCGAGCTCCGCTGTGAAGTCCACGACGGACACTGTCGGGGTCGGCACGCGGAGGCTGAACCCGTCGAACTTGCCCTTGAGGTCCGGGATCACCAGGGCGAGGGCCCGCGCTGCGCCGGTCGTGGTCGGGATGATGTTGAGGCCGGCGGCGCGTGCGCGGCGCGGGTCCTTGTGGGCGACATCGAGGACGCGCTGGTCGTTGGTGTAGCTGTGGATCGTGTTCATCAGGCCGCGCTTGATGACGAACTTGTCGTGGACCACCTTCGCGGCAGGCGCCAGACAATTCGTGGTGCACGACGCGTTGCTGATCACGTTGTGCCTGGCCGGGTCGTATTTGTCATCGTTCACGCCGAGGACGATCGTGATGTCCTCCTTCTTGGCGGGCGCGGAGATGATGACCTTCTTGGCGCCGGCCTGGAGGTGGGCCGCGGCCTTCTCGGCGTCGGTGAAGAGGCCGGTGGACTCGATCACGATGTCCACGCCCAAGTCGCCCCACGGGAGCGTCGCCGGGTCCTTGACCTGCAGGACCTTGATGGTCTTGCCGTCGATGATGAGCGCGTCGTCCGTGTGGCTCACCTCGCCCGGGTAGGCGCCGTAGGTGGAGTCGTGCTTGAACAGGAGCGCGTTCGTCGGGACGTCAACGATGTCGTTGACGGCGGCCACCTCGACCTCGGGCGTGCGCTCGATGAGCGCCTTGAGGGACTGGCGGCCGATACGGCCGAAACCGTTGATGCCGACGCGAACGGTCATCGCGGATCTCCTTCGAGTGGGGAGCGCGTGGACGCCGGCCGCTGCGGAGCCGACCGACTGGAGTTTTTGACAGCCCACGGGCGACGCCCGGCGCGCGACGCTGCCCGGACTGGCGACGTCGGGAGCGCGGCGGCGGGCGCCTGGCGGGCGGCGTGCGCGGCTGCGGTTCCGAAGTCTTCAGGGGCGGTGGGGTCGGCGAGCAGAGCGGGGTCCTTCGGGCCTATCGGATCGGATGCGACAGGAATCTTAGCAGGGGCGCACGCGCCCTCCCCCGATATCCGGCCCGTAGGCAGGGGCCGGGCGGACTTGCTCGGAACACCATTGAGCCCCCGCCGGACCTGCCGGACGGGGGCTCAATGAACGGTCTCGCGGTTGGGCGTCAGCCGCCGATCTTGAAGACCTTGCCGCCGCACTTCGGGCAGGTGCCCTGGAGCGCCGGCTTGCCATTCTTCATCGTGATCTGCTGCGGGTTCTGGACCTCGACCTTCATCTTGTCCTTCACGCAGTACGCCTGAGCCATTTCTTGCCTCCTCCCGAGTTGGTGATCCGCGGAAGCGTAGCGCCTCCGGGCCCGCGTCGTCCTGCCTGGCGCTCAGATGGGGGACCAGAGCGACGGGCGCCAGCGCACCGCTCCAGCCGATTGCTTCTGGCGGTCCAGCTCCGCGAGGACGAGCAGGCCCTCAAGCCCGGTCTCCACGACGGCGCTCTCCGCCCTGATCCTGGCTTCGCCCTCCGCGAACTGACCGGTTCGGCGGTTCGCGTACACGGTGCACACGACACCGGCACGACATCCGCCCAGGCCGGCCAGCACCAAGAGTGCGGACGCCTCCATCTCGAAGTTGAGGATGCCCTGCCGGGCCATCTCCTCAGCGAGGTCAGGGTAGCGGATGGGAAGGTGTGGGATGGGGCGCCCCTGTGCGGCGTAGAAGCCGGGCGCGGTGGCGGTCAGGCCCATGTGGTGGCGAAAGCCGAGCCTCGTGGCCGCCTCCTCGAGCGCCAGCACGGCCTCGTAGTGCGCCACCGCCGGATAGCCCTCGTGGACGAACCAGTTGGTCGTGGTCTCCAGGCGGAGCGCGCCCGTGGAGATGACGAGGTCGCCGATCTCCATCCCCGGCTGCAGGCCCCCGCTCGACCCGATGCGGATCAGGGTGGGCCTGTGCGTGACGGCGAGGATCTCGGACATCACGATCTCAATGTTGTCCGTGCCGATGCCGGTCGACACGCACGAGACGCGCAGGCCGCGGTATGTCCCTGTCGCGGTCGCGAACTCGCGGTGCCGGCGACGGAACTCCACGTTGTCGAAGTGCGACGCGATGAGCTCGACGCGATCCTGGTCGCCCGGCAGCAGGATGTAGTCGGCGAGCTCGCCGGGCCCGATGTCGATGTGGTATTGGCGCTCCCCATGCGGAACGGCGACGCGGGTGTCAGCGTCGGGCAAGCGTGGTCTCCTCCGCGTCGCGAGCGTGGGGCCGCTCGACTCACTCGAGCATAGGGGCGCGATTCTGAGAGCGTCAAGGGGAGTCCGGGCTCCGCGGCACCTCCTGTTGCCCCCACGCATCGACTGTCCCCGACGCACGGCCCGATGCTGCCCACGCATCGAGGCGCCGGCGGATGCGCTCCCGGAGGCGACGCCGGGACCGCGACTGGCGGGCGACGAGCGTGGCGGCGGCCGTGGCGGCGGCGAGAAGGGCTGGGAGCGGCACCACTGCGCCAGCCTGCAATTCCTCGGCAGCCGCGACGGTGCTGATGGCCGGCGAGGCGGTGTCGAGGACGGTCACCTCGGCAGCGGCCGACGCCTCCGCCTCGGCGCCGCCCAGATCGCCCACGAGGGTCACGTCGGCTGGGTCGCCGACCACCACGACAGGCTCGTCGCGCACCTCCACCGTGCCCACGGCGTCGAGTGCGTCGCCGGGTGCGACGAGGGCCGCCAGGTCTGACGCGTCACCGCTGAGGACGAGCGTGACCGTCGCGGTCCCATCGTCGAGGCGCAAGCCGTCCACGGTGGCGGCAGTCACGAGGCCGCCCACGCGTACGCGCTCCCCGACGCGTGTGCCCAGGTCGCGAAGGTCGGCGGTCGGGACGCTCCCCGCGGCAGCGGAGGCAGGCATCGCCCCTGCCGCGCCGACGCCACCGGCGCGCACGCCAAGCGGAGGACCACTGGGCGACGCCACTCCGAGCACGATGTCAGACCCTCCCCGCGGCAGCACCGCATACCGGCGATCGGTGGCAGTCGGGTACGGCCGCTTGACGATCCCGACGACCGTCGCGGGCCGGCCCTCCTGGATGGCCGACACGGGAATCGCAGCGCCTTCGAGCGCGATGATCGGCACGGTGCCGAAGCCGGCGCTCAGCTCCGCCACCCACCGCTGCCCGGTCCGGTGAACGCTCGTCACCGTGCCGCTGAGGCGGACGAGCCTCCACTCGGTGGCTGCACTGGGGGCGGCCGAAAGGTCGAGGACCACGGGGACGGCCGAGCCCAGCACGTAGAGCTGGCTCGCGCGGAGCCGCGGCGCGCCCCAGGCACGCCCGATTTCGCCGGTGACCCGGAGCCGGGCCCCGAGCCGGACGGTCGAATCGGGAGCCGCGAGGTACAGCTCGATCGCGCCCGTCCCGTCCTCGATCACCGCCAGCCGCCCTGTCGCGTCCAGCAGCGAGCGGTTGACAGTGACGACGCCCTCCACGGTCACCGTGGCACCGTCGCGGATCCGGGCGGTGGCGATCGGCTCGGCCAAGGGTGCCCCACTGCTGCCCGGCGACGGGGAGGGGGATGGCGATGCCCCGGCGCTCGGCGTCACCTGGACATCGTCCCGGTCGCGGACCCAGATGCGGTACCCGTCGAGCGCACCCTTGCGGGACGCCCGCTGTCCCACGATCCCGGTGAACACGCCAGCGGCGCCCTTCTTGAGGGTGGCAGCATCAATCCGCGCAGACGCGTCGGCGTAGAGCCTGACGGTCGCGCCGTCGGCGCCCGTGATGACGAAGGCGATGTCGCCGCTGGTCGCCTTCGTGGCGCCGGTGGTCACCGTGCCGGACACGACGACAAGCCGGCCCTCAAGGGCTTCGCCCATCGCCGCAGCGGAGATCTCCTGGGCCGCCGGGACGGTGTCTCCACCCACGATCGCGAGGCCCCCGGCCGAGAGTCGGAGTTCCGTCTGTCCGTACGGGTCGGCGAGCACGCCCCGAAGCTCGACCACAGTGCCGCGCGGCGGCGCCGACATGCCGTCCGCGAGCCGGACAGGGAGGCCTCCCGTCTCGTCGCCGACGGCGAACAGGGGCGGCGTGCCCAAGCGCCCGGCCTCTGCGATCACGACGCCGCGCACGAGCACCTTGGACCCCACGGCGGATCGACGTGCCCCCGCGACGTCGAGGGGGATGGGCGTGGGAGAGGGCAACGGGGTGGCGGTGGGCGTCGGGGTCGGAGACTCGGCGCCGCTCGGGCTGGGGGACGGCGAAGGCTCCGGCGTCACTTCGGGCGAAGGGCTGAGGCTGGGCGTCGCGCTGGGCGTCGGCATCGGATCGAGGACAAGCTCGCCGGGGAGCGTCGCGAACAGGCGGTATCCCGCCAGGCCGGTGCCGGTGCTGTCGCGCTGGCCAAGCGGACCGATGGCCGTGATAGCGCTCCCGGCGACGATCGACGCCCCGCCAAGGGCGTCTGCCCCCACGACCACGCGCAGCTCGCCGGAGCCGTCGTCCAGCATCACGCCGAGCCCGTCCGAGAGGCCGGATGGCGCCTCGGTCACGACGCCCGAGACTCGCAGTCGCCAACCCTCAAGCGCCTCGCCGGCGGCCCCTGTTGGCTCGAAGAGGGGCGCGGGCAGACCGGCCGTGGCCAGGAGGACGACATCAGCGGCGGACACACGGAGCGTCCGCTGACCGTAGCGCGACCCTGTGACGCCGGCCGCGCGGACCAGCGTGCCTGCCGGGAGGACCGTTGCCGCTGGAGCGTCGAGGTACAGCGCGATGCCGCCCGTCTCATCCTGGACGAATGCCGTGCGACCGGATTCCAGAGCGCCCAGCGCTGTGGTGAGGACGCCGTCCACCATCGCGAAGCTGCCGTCGGGCAAGGCGCGCGCCACGGCGATAGCGGTCACGGGTACCGGGCTTGGTGTCGGTTCGGGAGGAACCGAGGCGCTCCCGGCGGGGGTCGGCGTGGGCGTGGGCGACGGGGGCGGCGTGGGCGTGGGCGTGGGCGACGGGGTCGGCGTGGGGGTTGGAGTCGGCGTGGGCGGGGGCGTGGGGGTGGGGGTTGAGGTCGGCGGGGGCGTGGGCGACGGGGTCGGCGGGGGCGTGGGCGTGGGCGACGGGGTCGGCGTGGGGGTCGGCGGGGGCGTGGGGGTTGGGCTCGGCGTGGGCGACGGCGACGGCTCGGGCACCGAGGTGATGCCTTCGGGGACGGGCGTGGGGTTCACCACGAAATCGGAGGCGTTGTCGTTCGTGTCCTGCGAGTTGCCGCCATCGCCACCCGGACGTCGTTCGATGGACTGCCCGGCGGCGGGCGCCACGGCGGGCGACCCCTCGACGTACGTGTTGATGGCGTCGCCCCACCCCACGGCGTCGATCACCGTGCCGGCCGTCGCCCGCAGCACGATCGCCCCGCCCGTCGCCGCAAGGCCGCCCGTGTAGACGGCGTCCGCTCCCGCCGCGAACGCGCCGCTGCCGTTGGCGAGCAGCAGGTGCTGACCGGGAAGCATGACGAGCGAGGAAGCCCAGCCGACCTTCTTGGTCACGGTCGTGCCCGCGCTCGTGGCGTAGGCGATCTCGAGCCCGGCGAGGTCCACGGGATCGGCGCCCGCGTTGGCCAGCTCCACGTACTCGTCGGAGGCTGTTGCTCCGCCCGTCACCACCTCGGCTACCACCAGCCCGCTCGATGGCGGCCACGCCACGGCCGCCAGTGGCACGACGATCGGTGTCCGCGGGATGGTCGCCGCGACGGACACCATGAAGAGCAGGACCAGCAGGATCGCCGCGTACTGTGCGGGCCGGACACGCGCCATCGGAAGCCTCCAGGGGACGGGATCCGCGGCGGTTCGGTTCGGCAGAGCACGATACGGGGCGCCACTTAGCGCGGGCTCATCCGTTGATCACGCCAGACCCGGTACCATGCTTCGGCGCGCGCGCCCACACTCGCGCCAGCGCGGACGACAGGAGGCCCACCCTTGGCTCGCGCCAAGCGCACAGATCGCACCGACGCCCGACGCCGCCACCGTGCCCTGCAGGCCGGAGAGCTTGGCGAGCCGGAGGACGGCGAGGAGCTCGCCCGCCCGGCCGACACCGGCTCGGCCGCCCCCGCCCGCCGCCGCGGTGCCCCACGTGAGGCCTCGTCCAAGGCCGCCTCGTCCAAGGCCGCCTCGTCTAGCGCCGCTTCGTCCTCGGCCAGCCCGCGTCCGGCGCGGCCCAGCTTCATGGGGTCGGCACGGCTCGCCTACCGGCCAGCGAACGTCCGCGAGGATCTCGTCTTCCTACCCCGGCTGCTCATCCACTGGAGCGTGCTCCTGTCGGCGGCCCTGGCCATCGCCGGCACGGCGCTCTACGTCCCGGCCGTCCTCGATGCGAGCGCCCAGTCCAGCGGCGGCGCGGCCTCGTCCGCGAACATCGGGACGCTCGGCTACGTGGGCGGAACGCTCTTCCAGCTCTTCGCCTCGCCGCCGCCGTTCGGCGCTGCGCTGCTGATCGGCTTCATGCTGCCCCGGGCCACGTACCTTGTCGGACTGGTCTTCGGCGCCCTTGCGTCGCTGCTGGTGTCGATCTACGCGGTCGTCCTGGCCTCCCATCTGGGGTTCGGCGATGCTGTCATCCCGTACGTGGTCCAGGCGTGGGTCGTCGGGGTCCTCGGGACGATGTTCTTCTCCGCGGGCATCGCCTGGTACAAGCGGTTCCTGGACCTGCTCAACCCCAACCGCGGCCAGCGCTCCAAGCAGCAGAAGCCCCAGCAGGGCCGCGGCAATGCCCCGCGCAATCGGCTGTCGGGCTCGAACCGCTAGCCGCATCCACAGCGGGGGTGGTCCCCGCCGCCCCACGTCCCGTGCTTGCGATGGCGGCGGATCAGCCGCCAGCCGAGCCTCCGCGCGTCTCACCCGAGACGGCGCATCCCTGCCATCCCCAGCTGCCGAACGCCATGGGGGTTCGTCGGGCCGCCCACCGACTGCACTGCTTCCACCAGCCCCTCGACGCGCCGCGCGATCACGTTGACGACCTCGCCCTCGCGCTGGAGGTCGCCGTCCACCAGGAGCAGGGCGTGACGCCGCACGATCGACCGCCACCGCTGCCAGGCGTCGGGCCAGAGCGTGACGTTGACCATGCCGCTCTCGTCCTCTAGCGCGAGGAACACCGTGCCGCGCGCGGTCATGGGGTGCTGGCGTGTCACGACGAGGCCGCCGATGCGAACAGGCCCGGGCCGTCGCTCTGCGAGCGAGGCGTTCGTCGCCGCTCCGATCCGGTCCAGTGACCCCCGGAACAGCGCAACGGCCTGGCGCTTCGCATCCAGCCCGACCACCGCGTACGCGTCGCCCAGCCGCTCAGCCTCGCTGATCGGCGGCAGCACCGGCGCCTCGGTCGGCGGCAGCCGCAAGTCCATCGGCCGTCCCGCGGCCCTACCGCCCGCCGCGCCGCGCACGGGCTTCCCGTCAAGGCGCCCCTTGCTGGCGCCCGTCACCTCGCGCAGCTGCCAGAGCAGTTCCCGCCGCGGCCACGCCAGCGAGTCCAGTGCCCCGGCACGGATGAGCCGGTCCACGACCTCTTCGGCGAGACCAGTCCGCTCCACCACGTCCGCGAGGCTCGCGTACGGCCCGCGCGCGAGCTCCGCGTCCAGCCTGGCCGCGTGCTCCTCGCCGATGCCGTTGATGAGGTGCAGGCCCAGCCGGATCCCCCAGCCTGAGACACTCTCGGCGGCCCATCGCTCGCGGGCGAGCGCCGTGGGCATAAGGCAGGCGGGCGAACGCACGGGTCGAGGTCGGGCGCCGATCCCGCAGCCGTCCGGGAGGGCCTCGCCGGGATCAGCATCGTGCGAGCCGTCGTCGCCCGCCGCCGCCGCCAACGCCCAGCCCGGCCGGCCGATCCACTCGGTGGTTGTGCGATACGAGCTCGCGTTGATGTCCACGGGCAGCACGGCCACGCCGTGGCGCTTGGCGTCGTTGACCAGCACCTCCACCGGGTAGAAGCCCATCGGCTGGGCGTTGACCAGTCCGACCGTGAACTGGGCCGGGTAGAACAGCTTGAGGAAGCTCGATTCGTATGCGGTCCGCGCGAACGCGGCGGCGTGGCTCTTGGCGAAGCCGAAGCTGGCGAACGCGGCGACGCGCCGGAACAGCTCCTCCGCGTCCTCCTCGGGCATGCCCTGGACGCGCACGCAGCCGCCGATGAACTCGTCGTGGAGGCGGTCCATCTCCCGCTTGCTGCGGTACGTGCCCATCGCGCGGCGGAACCCGTCCGAGCCTGCGGCGCTGAAGCCCGCGACGTCGATCGCGATCTTCATCACCTGCTCCTGGTAGAGGATCACGCCGAGCGTGTCGTGCAGGATCGGCTCCAGGCTCGGGTGCAGGTAGGTCACCGGCTCGAGGCCCTGCTTCCGTCTGAGATACGGGTGCACGGCGTTGCCCTGGATGGGGCCGGGCCGGATGATCGCCACCTCGACCACCAGGTCGTCGAGGCTCTGCGGGCGCGACTTCGGCAGCGTCTGCATCTGCGCCCGGCTCTCCACCTGGAACACGCCCACGGTGTCGGCCGCCTGGAGCATCGCGAAGACCTCGGGGATCTCCTCGGGGATGCGGTCGAGGTTGAGGCAGACTGCGCAGTCGTGCTCGATCAGCTGGACCGCCTCGTCGATGGCAGCGAGCATGCCGAGGCCGAGCAGGTCGAGCTTGATCAGCTTCATGGTCTCGACGTCGCGCTTGTCGTACTGCACCACGACGCGGTCGGCCATCGTGGCGCGCTCGACCGGGGCGATGTCGATGAGCGGGGCCGCGGTCACGAGCATGCCGCCCGAGTGGATGGAGAGGTGGCGCGGAAACCCGTCGATACGGGCGCACAGCTCCAGCCAACGCTCCCAGTCGGAGAGGCGGGCGACCGAGCCGCGATGCTCCGGGCCGACGCCGGCGGGCGGGAGCGGCGGGTCGAGCCTGGCGACGCTGCTGGCGCCGCTGTCGTGGTCGGAACGACCCTCGCGACCTCCATCTCGCCCGCCGCCCCCCGCGCCGGGACGCGGGTCGAAGCGGCGGTCGTCGGCGCGGAGGACGCCCGTCTCGGGGTCGAGGCGCCGGGCCACGGTCTCATCGAGTTCGCGCTTCGCCTCGCGATACGGCGCCCAGCGCTCGGTGCCGCGGGCCGGGTCGGGGGTTCCGGGCCCGTCGCGCCCGTCCTTCGCCGGCTCCAGCGCCCGCGCGGGCGCCGCGTCGCGCGACACCGCCCAAGAGTCCCTTCCGTAG
>JBJKRU010000191.1:0-9779 GCA_046704485.1 Candidatus Limnocylindrales bacterium
GGGACCGTCCAGGGCTTCCCGGGTGCCGAGGACATCAGCAACGCCGAACTGCTCGAGACCGAGTGCGACGTCCTGATCCCCGCCGCGTACGAGAACCAGATCACGGTCCGCAACGCCGAGAACATCAAGGCCAAGATCATCGCCGAGGCCGCCAACGGCCCGACGACCCCCGAGGCCGACGAGATCCTGTTCAAGAACGGCAAGTTCATGATCCCGGACATCCTCTGCAACGCTGGCGGCGTGACCGTCAGCTACTTCGAGTGGGTCCAGGACCTCAACCGTGACCAGTGGACCGAGGACCAGGTCAACGCCAAGCTCAAGGTCATCATGGACAAGGCGTTCGCCGAGGTCCTCGACCAGAGCCTCAAGCATGGCGTGAACATGCGCACCGGCGCCTACCTCAACGCGGTCCAGCGGGTGGCGGACGCCACCGCGATGCGCGGCCTGTACCCGTGATCCGCCCCGGTCGGTGACCCGACCGCAGCGCTGCTGAAACAAGGAAACGGCCCGGCTCAGCCGGGCCGTTTCGGCGCGTTAATGCATTTCGCCGCCCGATCGCAACGTCGGGCACGGTAGCCTCCTCGCCAGCGCGCCGACCAGCGCGCATTCGAGGGAGCCAGCGTGGAGAACGACGAGCAGCCAAGACCCGTGACGCCGGCGGTCAGCCGGCGTCGCCTGCTGGCGTCTGGGGCGCTTGCCGGCGTGGCCGTGGCCCTGGCTGGCTGTGGCAGCCGTCCCTCCGGTGTTGTGCCGCGGCCGGCCCCCTCGTCCGTGCTGGCGGAGGTGCTCGCGCCGGAGCCGTCGGTGGCGCCGGCGGCGTCGGCCTCCCCCAGCCCGACGCCCGCGCTGCCGTCGGTCCCTCCCACCCGCGACACGGCCATGCGGGCCGAGAACGCGCGGGCGGGCGACCAGGGTTGGGACCTCCAGCGTGCCATGGGATCGGCCAGCGCCTATCTCGGCGCCGGCTCGGTTGGGCCAGGCGGGCAGCTCCGCCTGCGGGCGGCCGGCATCGGGACCGTCAACGTCGAGTGGTATCGGCTGGGCTGGTACGGCGGTACCGGCGGGCGCCTGCTGAGCGTCGACAAGGGCGTGAAGCTGGGCGGCCGCCCGAGGCTGACGACCGACCCGGTGACCGGCCTCGTCGAGGCCGGCTGGCCCGTGGCGCTCACCGTCGCGGCGCCGTCCGGGGTCCCGAGCCGGATGCTGCTTGCCGTCCTCCGCGACTCGTCGGGGAACGCCGTCGCCAATTCGCCCATCGTGCTCCGACCGGACCCCACCGCGCCCCGCCGCGCACCGGTCCTGTTCGTGAGCGCCGCGTGCACGTGGCAGGCCTACAACGGGTGGGGCGGGACCGACCTCTACGCGAACTACGCGGGCGTGCCCATCCCGGCAACGAAGGACCACCGGGCGGCGCAGGTCTCCTTCGACCGGCCCTACCGCATGGATGGAGGCGCCGGGTACCTGCGGCGCTGGGAGCTCCAGTTCATCCGCTGGATGGAGCGCAACGGACGCGACGTCGAGTACATTGCCGACCTCGACCTCGAGCTCCATCCCGATCTCGTCACCGGGCGCCGGCTCGTGGTGATGGCCGGGCACCTCGAGTACTGGTCGCGGCCGATGCGCGCGCGCCTCGAGGCGGCAGTCGCCTCCGGGACGAACGTCGCCTTCCTGACCGGCAACGAGGTCTACTGGCAGACGCGACTCGAGGCCGGACCAGCCGGGCCTGCCAGCCGGATCACCTGCTACAAGAGCCGGACGGCGGATCCGATCACGGCCACCGAGCCCGCCCTCACGACCTGCCGCTGGCGGGAGGCGCCCGTCAACGATCCCGAGGCGCCGCTGATCGGCGAGATGTACGGCCACGTCGTCAAGCGCGTGGCCGACTGGATCGTGCAGGGCCAGGACCACTGGTTCTACGAGGGGACCAGCCTCCGGAACGGGGACGCGCTGGCGAACCTCGTCGGCCAGGAATACGACAGTTACTTCCCCGACCTCGCCAACCCCGGCACGGTCCTCCTCGCGAACTCCCCGGTCCAGGCGGACCTCAACGATCCACAGGACCCGGGCGCCTACCCGAGCCCGTCCATCCACAACGCGACCGTCTACACCGCCCCGTCCGGCGCCACGGTGGTGGCGGCGGGGACGTTCCAGTGGTCGTGGGCGGTCGACGACTACGGCAACCGATCGTATCGGGGCGTTGCGACGCCGGTCGACCGCCGCGTGGCCCGGATCACGCGCAACCTGTTCGACCGACTGGGGGACGGCCCGCTGGCGCCGTAGGGCCAAGGCTCCCCGCCGACGCTGCGGAGGCGGCGTCCGCGAGGCCGCCGCGCTGTACCATCGCGCCATGCTCGACCACGAGGAGAAGTTCCTCTTCAAGGAGGAGATCCTCCACCTCGCCAACGCCCTCAACGACCCGGGCAGCCTCGACAACGTCGAGGACCTGCTGACCGACGTCATCACCAGCCCGCGCTTCGACTCGGAGGTGTTCACCCTCGAGCGGAGCCTCCAGGTGATGCTCGGCGCACGAGCGGGCACCACGCTGGTAGGCCTGCTCACGGTGGCCCCGGAGGTCTTCGAGGAGGTGGCGGAGGTCCGCATCCCGCCCGAGGTCCACGAGCGGCTGGTCGCCTGGCGGGCCCGGTTCGGTCTGGCCATCGACAACGCGCTCAACTTCCTCAACAACCCCGACGGCATCCAGGGCCACAACTTCGGCACCCAGGTGGCGCACATGGACGAGCGCCGTGTCCTCCAGGGCCGCCTGACGCTCGTGCGCTACAACAACGAGCCGCAGTTCTTCCTCGCTGACGCGTCCGTGTTCCTGGGCCTCGTGACCGACATCATGGAGCGGCTCGGCCCCCACCTCGAGCCCGACAGCGTGGACGAGGAGGCGCTGACCCGCCTGCGCGAGGCCGTGGCGCTGATCGAGCGCAAGACGGCCACGCGCAGCTGACGAGGCCGCGCTCGCCCTCACCCGCTGCCCGCCGGCGGCTGGCGGCTCTCCCTCGGCCTGCCGCGCCCGCCCGTCCGGGCGTGGACTGCAACTAGCCCACCAGCTCGTTGTCGATCAGCCGGACACCCTCGACGTGTGCCGCAAGCGACAGGAGGACGCGTCCGTCGAGCCTCGTGAGCTCCGCGAGGGTGTCGGGATCGGCCGCTGAGAGGTACTCCACCTCGATCGACGGCTCGGACGCCACGATCGATCCCATGGCCGCCGTCACGGCGCGCCCGGAGTGCTCACCGCGGCGCACCAGCGCGGCCCCGGCCTCGAGCGCCCGGTGGAGCACCGCCGCGCGCGCCCGCCCCTCGGCCGACAGCCGCGCGTTGCGCGACGACATCGCGAGCCCGTCGGGCTCGCGAACGGTGGGGCAGGGGACCACCTCCGTGGGGAGCGCGAGGTCGAGCGCCATGCGGCGGATCACGGCGATCTGCTGGTAGTCCTTCATGCCGAAGAACGCGCGCTCGGCTCCGACCAGCGCGACCAGGATCGCCACCACCGTGGCGACGCCGTCGAAGTGGCCGGGGCGCGCGGCCCCCTCGAGCGGGCGCGCGATGGCGCCCACCGAGACGACGGTGTCGAAGCCGGGCGGATAGACCTCGTCGACGTCCGGCGCGAACACGAGGTCCACGCCCGCAGCCTCCGCGCGCGCCAGGTCTCGGGCCTCGTCCCGCGGGTACTGCTCGAAGTCGTGCGACTCGCCGAACTGCCGCGGGTTGACGAAGATGGACATGACGACAGTGGCGCTCTCGGCGCGCGCCCGCTCCACCAGCGAGACGTGGCCGTCGTGGAGCCAGCCCATCGTGGGGACCAGGCCCACCGGGCGGGCCGCCAGGGCCAGCGCAGCGCGGAGGCTGTCGCGCGTCCGGACGACCTGCATGCGGGCTACGGCTCGCGCGTCGGTCGCCGGCGGCTAGAGATCGCGGTCGAGCGGGATGCCGGCGATGTCCGACATCGCCTGGACCCGATCGTCGAGCGTCCGTCCGAGGGCCTCGTCGAGCGTGGCCTCGTCCATGCGCACGGTCTCGGCCGCTCCGGGGAAGGCGCCCGACGCCACGTCGGCAGCCCAGGCGCGGACCGCCTGGTCGATGGCCGTCCCAACCTCCGCGTAGTGACGCGCGTGGCGCGGCTTGAACGTCCCGAGGCCGATGACGTCGTTGATCACCTGGACCTGTCCACTGCAGCCGGCGCCGGCCCCGATGCCGATGGTGGGGATCCTGAGCCGGGAGGTGATCTCAGCCGCCAGCTGCTCGGGGACCAGCTCGAGCACGATCGAGAACGCCCCAGACTCCTGGACGGCGAGCGCGTCGGCCAGCAGGGCGCGGGCGGCGTCGCGGGTCTTGCCCTGGACGCGGACCTTGCCTCCCATCCCCGTCTGCGACTGGGGGGTCCAGCCGATGTGGCCCTGGACGGCGATCCCGGCCCTCGCGACGGCCTCGATCGCCCGGGCGCTCCGCCGGCCGCCCTCGAGCTTGACTGCCCCCACCCCCGCCTCGCGCAGGAAGCGGCCGGCGCTCGCGACGGCGTCCTCAGGGGTCGCGTACGAGAGGAACGGCAGGTCGCCGATGACCAGAGCCCGCCGGGTGCCCCGCGCGACGGCTGCCGCGTGATGGAGCATGTCCGACAGGGTGACCCTCATCTCGCTCTCGTAGCCGAGCATGTTCGTGCCGACCGAGTCGCCTACGAGCAGCAGGGGGATGCCAGCCTCGTCGAGCACCCTCGCCGTCGGGTAGTCGTAGGCGGTGAGCATCGCGATCCGCTCCCCGTCGGCGTACATGCGGCCGATGTCGGCGACGGTCAGGCGGCGGACAGTTTCGGGCTGGGCGCTCATCGGTGCTCCGTGCTTGTCGCGCCAGTGTGCGCCGGGCGGGAGCGGGCGGCAAGCGCACCGGCCACGCGGTCGAGCAGCCGGTCGGCAACCTCCCGCTTCGTGAGCAGCGGCAGGTCGTCCCGCGAGCCGTCGGCGTCCAGGATCACCACGCGGTTCGTGTCGGCGCCGAAGCCCGAGCCCGGCTCCGCCACGTCGTTGGCCACGAGCAGGTCTGCCCCCTTGCGGCGCAGCTTGTCGGGCGCGCGCTCCAGCGAGCCGGTCTCCGCGGCGAAGCCCACGATCACGGGCCGCGGGTCGAGATCGCGCGCCCGGGCGCCCACCTCGGCGAGGATGTCGGCGGTCGGCTCGAGCTCGAGGGTCAGGGGACCGCCCCGCACGAGCTTCGTTTCCGCCGCGTGTCGCGGGCGGAAGTCGGCGACGGCGGCGGCCATGACGAGCACGTCGGCGCGGCGGCCGATGACCGCGGCGAGGACGGCCTCGCGCATGGCGGCCGTGGTCTCGGCGCGGACGACCTGCGCGGCCGCTGGCAGCGGCACCTCGACGCGTCCGGCGACGAGCGTGACGCTGGCACCGCGATCGAGCGCGGCCTCGGCGATCGCCACCCCCATCTTCCCGGTGCTGCGATTCCCGATGAACCGGACCGGGTCGATCGGCTCGGCCGTGCCGCCCGCAGAGACGACGATCGAGCGGCCCTCGAGGTCGGGCTCGCGTGGCGCGGCGGCCTGTGGGGGGCGTGCTGCGGGATCCGCCTCCCGGACGGGTCTCGCGCCGATTGCCGCCACGATGGCGTCCACGATCTGCGGCAGGTCCGCCAGTCGGCCGACGCCCGACTGGCCGGATGCGAGCTCGCCCGTGTCGGGCGGGACCATGGTGTAGCCGAAGTCGCGCTGGAGGCGCTCGACGTTGGCGCGCGTCGCCGGGTGGGTCCACATGTCGCCGTCCATGGCGGGGGCGAACACCACCGGCGCCGATGTGGCTAGGCAGGCGGCCGTGACCGTGTCGCTGGCGATCCCGTTGGCCATCGCGCCGAGCCAGCGCGCGGTCGCCGGTGCCACCACGACGGCGTCGGCCGTGTCGGCGACGACGATGTGCCCGATCCGCTCGTCGGGCAGGAGGCCCAGGACGTCCGTCTCAACGGCATGGCGGGAGAGGGCCGCGAGCGTGAGCGGGGACACGAACTTGGTCGCCGCCGGCGTCAGCATGACCACCACCTCGGCCCCTTCGGTGCGCAGGAGGCGGACAAGCTCGACGGCCTTGTACGCGGCGATGGACCCGCAGGCGCCCAGCGCGATCAGCCGGCCGGCGAGGCGTGGCGCGCGGGGGTCCGCCGCGTCGGACGCGCCTGCGTTCACGTCGCGGTCGCCAGGGGCTCGCCGCCGGCCACCTCGGCGTGGAGGATGGCGAGGCCCTTGAGGGTCAGGTCTGGGTCGATCGCGTCCACGCCCCTGACGCCGAGCGCCCACGGGGCGGCTGACAGGCCGCCGGTGAGCACGACCCGGACGTCCTCGGGACGGGCACCGACCAGCTCCGCCAACTCCGCGCGGAGGCGGCCGAGGAGCCCCGATGCCAGCGCCTGGTACCCCAGCACCGCACCCGACTGCATGGCCTGCACGGTGTCCCGCCCGATCGCGTGGTCGGGCGCCCGAAGCTCGATCCTGGGCAGCTTCGCGGTGCGCGACGCGAGGGCCTGGAGGCCCAGCTCCAGCCCGGGTGCGATCGCCCCGCCCAGGAACGCGCCGTCGGAGCCGACGCAGTCGAACGTGGACGCGGTCCCGAAATCCGCGATGACCGCGGGGGCGCCGTACAGACGCGTCGCCGCGAGGGCGTTCACGATGCGGTCGGCGCCGACCTCGCCGGGCCGATCCACCCGGATCGCGAGCGGGACCGTGCCCGATGACGCCACCAGCAGGCCGATCCCGTGGCGGGCACTCACCGTGGCCAGCGCGGCGGTCACGGCCGGGACCACTGACGCCAGCGCGATGGAGACGACGTCGTCGAGGGTGCGCCCGTCGAGCCCGAGCAGGCTGGACAGCAGCAGCTCGACCTGGTCGGGGGTGGCGCCGACCGGCGTGGCAGCCCGGCGTTCGGCAGCGATCGCACCACGCTCGACGAGGCCGAGCGTGAGGTTCGTGTTGCCGACGTCCACCGCGAGCAGCATGCGGGGATCATACGGCGCGGCACGGCGCCAGCGAGGGGCTGCCCCCGACGCTGAGCCAGGCATCAGTGCGTTCCGCGCACGAATGCTGAAGCAGGCGATCCAGCTGCGCGGCGCCCAGCGCCCCCCGTCGCGACGAGCGCACGTATCCGTCCGCCAGGTGCCCCGACCGAGTCTGAGGAGGTGGCAGCCGGAGCAGCCGGCGCAACCATTCAGTCGCGCGAATCTCGCGCGAACTTCACCGTCCCGCAACCCGCCCGGTCGGTTACGATCGCCATGTGTCGGGCCGCTACCGGGAGGCGGCGCGGCGAGCGCTCATCCGCCCTCGAACCTGCAGTCGTGGGAGCCACCGTGGCGAGCGATCCGCCCGCGAAGTTCTTCGTCAACTCGGGTCTCGTGACCAGCCGGATCGACATCCGGCACCTGCTCCGGCCCATCCAGAAGCAGACCGTCTCGTACCGCTACTTCCGCGGTCGCGAGATGGTCGCCCACGGCACCGGCTGGGTGGAGCGGATCGTGGTCGACGAGCCCCAGGTCTCGACCTACTTCACGCCGATCGCCATCACCATCAACGTCGACTCCTTCGAGCACCTGGAGTTCGAGACGCGCCCCGACCAACTCCTGGTCTACACGCTTGCCCAGGGCGATGAGCGCGTCGTGATCGAGTTCGTGCCGAGCCTCGTCGGTGAGACCGACGCGCGCTCGGCACCGCGCCAGCTGGAGCTGGACCCGGGGGGAGGGTTCGTCCAGATGGAGCTCCTGGGTCTGGAGGGGCCGCAGGAGTAGGAGCAAGGCGCCGACGGCTGCGGACGCCGTCCGGATCAAGGACCTGAGGCCCACCACGCGGAGGAGAGGACGTCTATGAGCGCCGCATCGCCGGCTGCCCCGAAGACCGCCAACGGGGGCGGCCTGGAGGGCTTCTTCAAGTTCGCTGAGCGGGGCACGTCGCTCGGCACTGAGGCCCGTGCGGGCCTGACCACGTTCATGGTCATGGCCTACATCATCTTCCTGAACCCGATCATCCTGATGAGCGGGTTCGCAACCCAGGGCGTCGCCCCCGATCCGGCGTTCACCGCCGCCGCGCTGGCCGCCGCAACCGCTCTCGTCGCGGGCGTGATGACCATCGCGATGGGCGTGGTGTCGAACTACCCGTTCGCCCTCGCCGCCGGCCTCGGGATCAACGGCATCGTGGCCTTCACCCTGACCCTGGGCAAGGGCCTCACCCCTGCGGGCGCGATGGGCGTCATCGTCTGGGAGGGCGTCCTGGTCACGATCCTCGTCGTGCTCGGCCTCCGGGAGGCCGTCATGAATGCCGTCCCCCTGGCCCTCAAGCGCTCGATCGGCGTCGGCATCGGCCTCTTCATCCTGTTCATCGGGTTCGCCGACGGCGGCCTGATCAAGGCCGGCTCGGGCACGCTCGTCACGATCTCGTACCCGACGACCGCGGCGCAGTTCGTGTTCATCATCGGCCTGTTCATCACGTTCGCCCTGTGGGCGCTCAAGATCCGAGCCGCGCTGGTCATCAGCATCCTGGTGACCACCGTGATCGGGCTCGTCCCCAAGGCGATCGGCCTCGACGCCGTGACCACGCTCCCGAGCGGCACGGACTTCAACTTCGCTCCGTCCTTCTCGACCCTGGGCCAGTTCGACCTGGGCAACGTGTGGTCGCTGGCGCCGCTGGCCGCCGTCCTCACCATCTTCGCGATCATGCTCACCGACTTCTTCGACACGATGGGCACGGTCACGGGCATCGCCGCAGAGGCGGGCCTCTCCGATCCGGACGGTGGCGTCCCGGGCGTCGGCCGCATCCTGTTCGTCGATTCGCTCGCCGCGGTCGCGGGTGGCCTCGCCGGCACCTCGTCGAACACCACCTACATCGAGAGCGCAGCCGGTGTCGCCGAGGGCGGCCGCACGGGCTTCGCCTCGGTCGTCACCGGCGTCCTGTTCCTGTTCGCGATCTTCCTGTCGCCGATCGCGCAGATCGTGCCGAGCGCGGCGACGGCCCCCGCGCTCGTCCTGGTCGGCTACCTGATGTTCACCCTGGTGAAGGACATCAACGTCACCGACCTCGAGGACGGGCTGCCGTCCCTGCTAACGATCATCCTCATGCCGCTCACGTACGACATCACCGTCGGAATGGGCGCGGGCTTCATCACCTGGACGCTGCTCAAGATCGTCAAGGGCAAGGTCCGCGAGATCCACCCCCTGGTGTGGGCGGTGACGCTCGCGTTCGTGCTCTACTTCATGCAGGACTGGATCACCGCGCTGCTGCCCAAGTAGGCCCCGCGCTCCATCGCGCAGCACCGGACCGGCGACCGGGACATCGCCGGTCCGCTGTTTCCGGCTACCATCGGCGGCGATGTTCCACCGGACCACCCACCTGCCTGACGGGCCGCGCGTCATCTCCTCTCGGCTGCCGGGATCCCGGTCGGTGTCCATCGCCGCGTACGTGCTCGCCGGGTCGCGCCAGGAGGCGACGGGCGAGATCGGCGTCGCCCACTTCATGGAGCACCTCACGTTCAAGGGCACGGCGGCCTACCCGACCAGCCGCGCGATCTCCGAGGCGGTCGAGGGCGTGGGCGGGTCGGCGAACGCCGCCACCGACCGCGAATCCACCGTGTACTGGGTCCGCGTGCCGCGCCGGCGCGCCGAGACTGCGATGCGCGTGGTGGGCGAGCTCATCACCGAGCCCACCCTGTCGGGGGCGGACATCGAATCCGAGCGCGCGGTGATCGTCGAGGAGGTCCGCTCCTACCGCGACGACCCGGCCGAGTACTGCCAGCAGCTCATCAGCC
>JBJKRU010000192.1:0-6677 GCA_046704485.1 Candidatus Limnocylindrales bacterium
CGTCCATACCGTGATGGCCTCCCAGGAGGACCCGGAGCTGCGCGCCGCGCTCGAGACCTCATCGCTGAACGTGCCGGACGGCCAGCCGCTCGTCTGGGCGATGAACGCGCTCGGGCGGTCGTTGCGCGACCGCGTGTACGGGCCTGAGCTGATGGCCCGCGCGTGTGCCCGCGCCGCGGCCACTGGGCAGCGGTTCTACCTCTACGGGGGACGCGGCCCTGACGGGGTCACCCAGCTCGAGCTGAGCCTGCGCCGCCGCTTTCCCGGGATCAACATCGTCGGCACCTACGTTCACCCTTTCCGCCCGCTCACCGAGGCGGAGCGGATCGCGGTAGCCGAGGACATCAACGGCTCCGAGGCCGACGTGGTGTGGGTGGGCATCGGGGTGCCCAGACAGGAGAAGTGGATGGCCACACTGCGCCCCTACCTCGAGGCGCCGGTGCTGGTCGGTGTCGGCGCGGCGTTCGACTTCCTGGCGGGACTGGTGCCCCAGGCGCCGCCGCCGCTCCAGCGGGCCGGCCTGGAGTGGGCCTTCCGGCTGGCCCAGGAGCCACGCCGGCTGTGGCGGCGCTACTTGCGCTACAACCCCCGGTTCGTGGTCGCGTTCGCGCGCCAGCTCGCCGCCCACCGGGCGACCGGCGAGAAGTCCCGAACCCCCTACCGGTAGAGCACAACACGCCGACCCAACCGTCACGCGGCGAGCGGGCCCCGCGCCTGAGGCTGCCCGGTCGCGACCTGAAAGAGCTGCTCGGCGCTGCCGTGCCCGCCGATCATGCCCGGCAGACGCTGGCCGATCGCTACGCCGAGCGCCAGATCGGACGTCCGCAGAACGGGCCCTGGCGTGTCCTTGACCTGGGTTGCGGCGCCGGCGGCTCGGTCGACGTGTTCCGCGCCCGCGACCCAGAGGTGCAATGGATCGGGCTCGACGTGCCGGGTTCGCCCGAGGCGCAGACACGATCGCGCACCGATGCTCGCTTCGAGACCTTCGACGGCGTCTCGATGCCGTTCGCGGACGGCGCCTTCGATCTCGTCTACTGCAAGCAGGTGCTCGAGCACGTGCGGCGCCCCGAACCGCTGCTTGCCGAGGTCCGCCGCGTGCTCGCGCCTGGCGGCTGGTTCGCCGGGTCGACGTCCCAGCTCGAGGCCTACCACTCGCTCAGCCTGTGGAACTACACGGCTTTCGGCTTCCTGACCCTGCTCGAGCAGGCGGATCTCGAGGCGATCGAGGTGCGCCCCGGCATCGACGGGCTGACCCTGATCGCCTGGCGCCTGGCCGGCTTCCACCCCTGGTTTCACCGCTGGTGGGGACGCGAATCGCCGCTGAACCGGGCCTTAACCGCGTGTGGGCGCATCCTCAGGGCCGACCCGCAGACCGTCAACGCCACCAAGCTCCTGTTCTGCGGCCAGTTCGCGTTCTTGGCGCGGCGCAGCAACCCATGACCATCTCCGAAGCCCAGATGCGCGCGGCGCCCCACGACCCGCAGAACCTGCTCGACCGGCTCAGCCGCGAGTCGACGCTCGCGGCCCACTACCGCCACCTGATCGAGCGCGAGCAGCAACTCCTCGCCGCCCGGCTGGGCATCGAATCCGGCCTGGTCCTGTCGGTCGGAGCGGGCTGGCACCCCGGGCGCCACCTGTTCCCCTCCCCCGCCTTCCGCATAACAGCCATCGACTCCGACCCCGAGCGCGTGCAAACCGTCGAGCGCCTGGGCCGGGCCGACGAGGCGCACCTCGGATATGCCGGCCAGCTTGACTTCCCCCCGGCGTCGTTCGACGTCGTGCTCTACCGCCTCGTACTGCACCACATCGCCTACCAGGGCCCGCTCGAGCCCTGCTTCGCCGAAGCGGCGCGGCTGCTCAAGCCCGGGGGTGCGATGGTGGCGATCGAACCTGGCCTCTGGCACCCGGTCGGCCTCGGGCTGGCCCTGGCCAACCGGGCGGGCGTCGCGGTCGCGGTGCACGGCACGCCCGACGACATCCCGCTCTCGCCCCGCCGGCTGTGCGCTGAAGCCCGCGCGGCCGGCCTTCGCCCCGAGCTCCACGCGGTGACCTACGCCTGGCGGCGGCTACCCGCACCGGTGCAGCACGGGCTCGCGCCGCTCGACAGGCTCGGCTCGCGGCCTCGCGCGGCTCGGTTCGGGCACACAATGATGCTGATCGCGCGGAGGGGCGGTTGAACCCGGCAGCGATCGCCGTTTGCGTCGTCGGCGGCGCCCCCGACGACGACCTACGCGCCCGGACGCCGCCCGCCGTGCCGATACTCGAGGCAAGCTCGGAGTCCGACGCCTTCGCACGGGCCGCTCCCGCCGACGTGGTCGTCCTCAAACCGGGCTGCCGGGTCGCCACGGGCTGGCTCGACGCCCTCCGCGAGGCGGCCTACGCGAGCAGCAATACCGCCACCGCCACGGCCCTGACCCAGCACGACGTCCTCTCGGACCGCCCCGAGCACAGCCTCGACGAGGCCGCCGCGGACGTGCACGAAGCCTCGCTGCGCCTTCGCCCCCGGATCGAGGCGCCGGATGGCCCCTGCGTATACGTCCGCCGGGACGCGATCGAGCTCGTCGGAAACGCCGACACGGACTTCCACGCGCAGTGCGTCGCCCGGGGGCTGGCCCACGTGCTGGCCGATGACGTGCTCGTCGTCGACGCCCGGCCGGTCAAGCCTCCGGCCCATGAGCCCACCCCGCCCGAGACCCGCGCTACCGCTGCCGCGCGCCGGGCCCTGCACGGCTTCTCGGCCATGATCGACGCCCGAATCCTGGCCGGACCGACCACTGGGACGCAGGTCCACGTGCTCGAGCTGATCGCCGGTCTCGCCCGCACCGAGCGCGTGCGCCTGACCGCACTCATCCCGGACGCGCCGAGCGAATATGCCCTCGAGCGCCTGCAGGCCCTGTCAAGCGTGAACCTCACCACCTACGGGCATGCCGCGCACGCCCGCCGCGTGGACGTGGTCCACCGCCCGTTCCAGCTCTCGAATGCCGGCGATCTCGGCTTCCTCGCGTCGCTCGGCGGGCGGCTCCTGCTCACCCAGCAGGACCTGATCGCCTACCACAACCCCGCCTACTTCCCGAGCCGGGATGCCTGGCAGGAGTACCGGGAACTGACGCGGACCGGGCTCCGTACCGCCGACCGGGTGCTGTTCTTCTCCGCCCACGCCCGCGACGATGCACTGGCCGAGGAGCTCATCGACGGCACTCACGCGAGTGTCGTGCATATCGGGGTCGACCATTCTCAGGCCACGGTGCAAGCGGAAGCTCCCCCGGGCGGCGCCGAGGCGATCGCGGCACGCCCGTTCCTCCTCTGCCTCGGGACCGACTTCCTGCACAAGAACCGGCTGTTTGCCCTGCGGTTGCTGGAGGCGCTCGTCGAGCAGGGCACCGATGCCACGCTTGTGTTCGCCGGCCCGGCGGTCTCGTACGGCTCCTCACGGCCGCAGGAGACCCTCTACATGGCCGCCCGCCCCAGCCTCGCCGGCCGCGTCATCGATGTCGGCGCCGTCAGCGAAGCCGAGAAGCAATGGCTGTACAGCCGCACGGCGCTCGTGGTCTACCCCTCGGTCCTCGAGGGCTTCGGACTGGTTCCGTTCGAGGCGGCCGCCTACGGCGTTCCGTGCCTGTGGGCCGCGGGGAGCTCGCTGAGCGAACTGCTGCCCGACGAGGCGGCCGGCATCGTCCCCTGGGCCCCGGACCGGAGCGCCCGGAACGCCCGAACGCTCATGGACGACCAAGCAGCCCGACAGGCCAACCTGGGCGCGATCGACCAAGCGGCTGAGCGCCTCACCTGGGATACCACCGCGGAGCGCCTGCTCGAGGTCTACCGCGCCACCGCGGACGCCCCCGCCAGGCCGCGCGTCACGCCCGGCTTCGTACTGAGCGAGGATGCCGCGCGTCTCGTCGGCCCGGGCGGGGAGCTGCCGGCCGACGTCCACCGCCCGCTGCTCGCCGTGGCGACCCACCCGAGGATCGCCCGCCCCTTCTACGGCGCGCTCCGGCTCGGCTACCGCGCCTCGCACCGGATACTTCAGAGACGCAGGTAGGCCAGCGTCTGGTGGGCCGCCGCGAAGGCCCGCCGCGAACGCCGGCCCCGATAGTGCTTGGCGAAGTAGTAGCTCGTCGCCTCGGTCAGCTCGGACGGGCGGTCGGCCACCACCGAGCCCACGTGACGGATCGTGACGCCGGGGTCGTACACCACCAACCCCCCGGCCTCGCGCAGGCGCAGGCACAGGTCCTCGTCCTCCTTGTAGAGGAACAGCTTCTCGTCGAAGCCCCCGATCGCCGCGAACGCCTCCCGCTCGACGAGCAGCGCCGCGCCCGAGACCCAGGCCACCTCCTGTCGCACGTCGGTCGCCCGCCAGTAGCTGTGCCCGCCCTTGAGCGCGATTGCCGCGCGCCGTCCGTGCAGGCGCCCGTGGTCGTAGGGCTGCGGACGTCCGTCGGCCATGACCAGCTTCGGCCCAACCGCCTTGACCCGGGCGTCCGCGGAAACCACCTCGAGCAGCCGCCGGACCGCGCCCGGCGCGTGAACCTCGACATCGGGGTTGAGGATCAGCAGGTAGGGCACGTCGGTCTGCGCGGCAAGCAGGTTGTGGCCGCCACCGAAGCCGCGGTTGACCGGCGTCGTGAACGCCCGGCAGCCCGTATACCGTGCCGCCAGATCATCCAGATCCTCCCCCGAAGCGTTGTCCAGCAGGTTGATCTCGTAGCCGGGCCCGCCGGCCTCCAGATCCGCAACCACCGTCTCGATGCACCGTTCTAGGTAGCGCCGTGTCCGGTAGTTCACGACCTGAACCGCGATCGTCGCGTCGTCGACCATTCCGACGACGATATCCGAGGGTCGTTGGTACGCTCGCCGCGTGTCGTCTCTCGCCACGGCGTCCCGGCGCGCCACGTCCGAGCCGCCCGGGACGACGCCGGTGAGCCGTCCCCGCGGCGTCGGCGTTATCCCGGACGCCGCGCTCGCCGCACTGCTCGCGGTTGGCTTTGGCCTGGTCGTGTTCGTGGCCACGGGCGGCACCGACCTCGGCCCGAATACCTGGGTCCAGATCGCTCTGCTCGCGATCGGCGCGGGCAGCCTGATCGCGTTCGCGCTGCTCCGAGGTCCCGCCGTGAGCAGGCCTGCCGCCGCGGCCGTCGTGCTGTTCGCGGCGCTGACTGCACTCACCTACCTGTCGATCGCCTGGTCGGTGCAGCCAGCGACCTCGTGGGTCGAGGCCAACCGCACGCTCTCCTATCTGGCGGCATTCGCCGCCGCGGCGGCACTGGCGCGACTTGCGCCCGGACGATGGGCGGCCGTATTGGGCGGGGTTGGAATCGCCACGGTCGCGGTCTGCGGTTATGCCCTCCTGGCCAAGGTGTTCCCGGCCACGCTCGACGCCGGCGACACGCTGGCGCGCCTGCGGGTCCCGTTCGACTACTGGAACGCCACCGGGCTGATGGCCGCGCTCGGGCTGCCGGTCTGCCTGTGGGCCGGCACCCGCCCGGCCAGCGGGCGCCTGCTGCGCTCGCTCATGGTGCCCGCGCTGGCCGTGTTGCTCACCGTGCTGATCCTGTCCTACTCGCGTGGCGCCGTGGTCGTTGCCGTGATCGGCCTCGGCTGCTGGTTTGTGCTGGTGCCGCTGCGCCTGCGCGCCTGCCTGCTGCTCGCGCTCGGGGGGCTCGGGGCCGCAATCGCAGTCGGCTGGGCCCTCACCCACGCGATCACCCAGGACGGCGCGACGCTCGCCGCGCGAACGTCAGCCGGCCACACCTTCGGGCTGGTCCTGCTTGCCGTTGTCGTGCTGAGCGCGCCGGCCGGCTTCGTAGCCACCCGCGCGATGGACCGGGTCGTCCTGCCCGAGCAGACACGCCGGCGCATCGGCATCGCACTCCTGATCGTCCTCGCGCTGGTGCCGGTGGCGGCGGTCGCCGGCGCGGCGGCGTCTTCGCGCGGGCTGACCGGCCAGGTCTCGCACGTGTGGAGCACTCTGACCAGCACCACGCCGAAGGTGGGCAACACGGCGGCGCGTCTCGCGGACCTCAGCAACAGCCGTCCGCTGTACTGGAGCGAGGGGGTCAAGGTCGGCGAGCACGCCGTGCTGGCAGGAGTCGGCGCCGGCGGGTTCGACACCGCGCGCACGCATTACTCGACGAACGGGCTGCCGGTCGCCCACGCCCACAGCTACCTCATCGAGACATTCGCAGATCTGGGGCTGATCGGCGTCGCGCTGAGCCTGGCGCTCCTGATCGCCTGGGGAGCCGCCGTCTGGCGCACGCTGCGACCCGCGCGGGCTGGCACCGGCTACGCCGACGAGCGGGCCGGGATGGTGACGATGCTCGCGGTGGTCCTGATCTATGGCGTCTCGTCGCTGGTCGACTGGACTTGGTTCGTGCCCGGCGTCACGGTGCCGGCGCTGGTCTGCGCCGGCTGGCTCGCCGCGCGCGGACCGCTCACAGAGAGCGCGACTCCGGCGCCGGCGGCCCGGACAGCCAGCCTCCTGGCGCCCGGTCGCCTGGCCGGCGCGATCGGGGTCGTCGCGATCACCCTGATCGCCGCCTGGTTCGTCTGGCGGCCGCTGCATTCCTCCAACGAGATGAACGCCGCGATCAGCGCCCAGCTTGGGGGCAACGCGCAAGCCGCGCTGGCCGACGCGAACAGCGCCGCCTCGAGCGACCCGGTGTCGGTCGAGCCGCTGTGGG
>JBJKRU010000193.1:0-2689 GCA_046704485.1 Candidatus Limnocylindrales bacterium
CCCATAGGGCCGCGAGGCGGCCCGTGGGGGGGGCGAGCCCGGCCGGTGGGGGGGCGAGCCCGGCCCGTCCTCGGGCGGAGCGGACCTGACCGGCGGGCCGCAAGCATACGGCCACGTGCTCACGGGACCTGCGCTCCCACAGGGCCGCGCGCTACCAGGGCAGGTTCTTCGACGCCTTGAACACCTGGTCCAGGACCACCTTGCCCGAGCCCAGCGGGTCCATCAGGTTGGGCTGGGCGTAGTCGAGGACCAGGTGCGGATGGAGCCACGCCTGCACGAGCCGGCCGCCGGAGAAGGTGAGCTCCAGGGAGATCCCCTCCATCGTGGGCTCGGACCAGGTCTGGTCGAACGTGAAGTTGCCCAGCGCGTACCAGATCGGCTTGCCCTTGTAGACCTCCATCGCCTGCGCCCAGTGCGGGTGGTTGCCGATCACGAGGTCCGCGCCGAGGTCGATCGCGTCGTGTGCGAGCCTCACCTGCGTGGCCGACGGCCCGGCGGTGTACTCGACGCCCCAGTGCGGCCAGACGATGACGACTTGCGCGCCCGCGGCTCGCGCCGCTGCGATGTCGTGCTTGAGCCAGCCGTACGTCATGCGCGCGGAGCCGGCCTTCGTCGTCGTGGCGTTGTAGCCGGGCGCGATCGTGTCGTACGAGAGCAGGGCGACCCTGACGCCCTTGACGTCGACCATCGACGGCTGGTGGGCCGCCGCGGTGTCCGCGCCCGCGCCGCCGTGCAGCAGGCCGTACTGCGTCAGGTAGTGCATCGACTGGAGCACGCCTGCCGGGCCGAAGTCGCCGACGTGGTTGTTGCCCATGGAGACCCAGTCGAATCCAGCGTCCCTGACCCCGGCCAGGTACGCCGGGTTGCCCGTGAAGACGGTGCCGTGATCGTGGAAGGTCCAGTTGGTGACGGCGACCTCCTCCATGTTGGCGATGGCCAGGTCCGCCCCCTTGATGAGGGCCCGCATCGCCCCGGCGTGCCCCGTGCGCTTGATGTACGGGAGGTCCCAGCCGAACGGCGAGCAGTCCTTGCAGCGGCCGGTGATCGTCACGGTGCCGCCGTTGTAGAGGTAGTCGGGGTTGTTGCCGTGCTGCCGGATGGCGAGGGCCGCGCCGCGGTCGAGGCCTAGATCGCCGGCCGCGAAGAGAGTCCACGCCGTGGCCGGGTCGTAGGTCTGGGCGGCGGTGCCGCTCGACTGCGTGGCTGGGTCGTTCGAGGGGGAGGCCGGGGCGGCCGCGTCATTCGCTCGGGCGGCCGAGGCGCCCGTGCCCGCCGGCAGCCGCATCCGCAGCGGCCAGCTGTCCAGCGTCGCCACACGCGCTTCGCCGAACAGAGAGCTCGAGCCCCAGGCGAGCGCCTTCACACCCGGGCCAACGTCGTCGGCCCGCAGGAAGCCCAGCCAGTTCCCGTGCTTGGCCAGCGCCGTCATGAGCGCGTCGGCGCTCGGCTCGCGGACGAGCCTGGAGCCGAGCGAGGCCGGGTCGATGCCGAGGGCCTGGAGCTCCGCGGCGAGGTCCGCCTGCACCAGAGCGAGCGACACGAACGGGGAGGTTCCCGCGGCGATGCCCGCAACCTCCGCGGCGGTCGTGGCGGAGCGTCCGGACCGGAACGACGTCACGGGGACGAATGCGACGTCCTCGACGGCGGGGGTCGGGACGGGCGGCGGGCTGGGGGCCGCCGGCGACGACGGGCCTGGCGATTCGCTGGCCGAGCCCGAAACGCCAGAGCTCGGCCCGCCAGGCGTTCCGACCGGCGACGGCGGCGCCGACACGGCCGAGCCGGCCGGCGACCATCCGAGACGGCCCGCGAGGCCGATGCCGACAGCGGCGAGCAGCACCACCAGCACGGCCGCTGCCACGGCGAACCACTGGGTGCGGGGCCGAGCGCTCATGGCAGCAGCATCGGCGCGCGGCAGGGACGTGTCCAGCCCCAGATAAGGGACGCCCCGTCCGGGCGGGCGGACGGGGCGTGGGAGGAAGCGATTGATGGCGGACCCGACCGGATTCGAACCGGCGATCTCCAGCGTGACAGGCTGGCATGTTGGGCCGCTACACCACGGGTCCTCGGCCGGTGGCGGATCATAGCAGGCACCCCCCGATGCCGCCAACGCCGTGCTCCCGCCCAGCGAACTTGTCGGGGCCGGCCAGATCGACGCTAGCAGCCTCACTCACGGGCAAGAGCCTGATGTCAGCCCGACGGACCAGGAGCGGAGTTGCTCCGTGGGCCGTCGGTGGCTCCGTGGGCCGTCGGCGGCTCCGTGGGCCGTCGGGTGAACCAGTGCGCCGCGTGCTGGGCCCCTCGTCGTGCCCGTCCCTCGCCCCGTGCTGGCCCCTCGTCGTGCCCGCCCCTCGCCGCGCGCTGGGCCCCTCCTCGTGCCCGCCCCGCGGGCACTGCGATACGCGTGCCCGCTGGGCGGGCGAGTCGTCGCGCGGGAGGAGGGTCTGAGGCGGGCGCGGCGCGATGGGCTGACCGATGGCCGGGCAGATGCAACGCAGTGCCCGCCGAGCGGTCAACGCTCGGGACGTGCGGGCGAGCCGTCGCTCGTGCCCGCTGAGCGGTCAGCCCCGGGACGTACGGACGGCCCGCGACCCCGGCGAGAGAACCCGCGATATGCTCGGCGGGCCATGCCCAACGTGATCGACCTGCGCTCCGACACCGTGACCCACCCCACCCCGGCGATGCGCCGCGC
>JBJKRU010000194.1:0-5359 GCA_046704485.1 Candidatus Limnocylindrales bacterium
CATCACGGGCTCCCGCCGGTCGCACTGCGCGCCAGAGGTCGAGGGTCGCGTCCGTGGTCGTGTGCTCCTCCATGTCGATCCGGACGAATGCCCCCGTCTCGATCGCCTTGCCCACGATCCGGCCGACGTTCTCGCGTGCCAGGGCCGGGTCGATGGCCAGGCCCATCTGGCTTGGCTTGAGCGAGACGTTGCGGTCGAGCTCGGTGCTGGAGAGGGCGTCGAGCAGACCGAGATACCGGTCAGCGGCCGCCTCCGCGTCTGCCGCATGGGTCACCGACTCACCGAGGACGTCGACGGTCGTGCCCATCCCGCTCTCGTGCAGCCGCCTGATGGCCGGCAGGGCCTCATCAAGGGTCTCGCCGGAGATGAACCGACGGACCATGGGGCGTGTGACCGGGACCCGGGTGGCGAGCCGGCCTAGCGACTTGCGGTGCGAGAGCGTGAGCAGCGACGACCGCATGGCGCGCTCGGCAAGGTCGTTGGCGGCGGTACGACTCGGCATTCGGGACCTCGGGTCAGCGGGGAGGAGGCGGCGGCGCACCTGCGGGGTCGCGGACGGCATGCTGGCGGCGCGCGTCCATCGGCGCAGAGCATAGTGCGGTGCCCACGGCGGGCGGGCAGTCGGTTGGACGGCTAGATTCCGGGCCATGCGGTCCCTCCGGACCGTGACGTCGCAGCGCCGGCCGGCCGCGACCTGGCCGGGGAGGACACCATGGCCGTCGAGTACCAGCGCATCCCGCATCCGCACATCGCCCTGCGCAAGAAGAGCGGGCCCCGCAAGACCGGCGCGGGCGCGACCGGGTTCAACGGCCGGCTGGCCGTCGTGCTGACCAGTGTGGTCGGGACGATGTGGTGCGCCTATGCGTTCGCCGTGCTGGCGCTGGTCGCGCTGCCGTCGGCGATTGAGCAGGGAAGCGTTCTGGCGATCGTCACCTGGGTCAGCCAGACGTTCATCCAGCTCGTGATGCTGTCCGTGATCATGGTGGGCCAGGCGATCATGTCCAAGGCGTCCGACGAACGGGCCGAGATGACGTACAAGGACGCCGATGCCACCTTCCACGAGTCCGAGCAGATTCAAGTGCACCTCAAGGCGCAGGACGACGCGCTCGACTCGCTGCTGAGCAAGGTGGCGACGCTCGAGGCCTCGCTCGAGGCGGCCCTGGCAGCAAAGGGGCAGACCAGCTGATCGGCTGGCCGGACGCGCCCCACGCGCGCCGGGCGAGCGCACCCGAGGCTCGGCGCACCGACCTGTCCCGCAAAGGCTCCCGGGACGGCCCCTGTCCGCGGCTTGTGCGCGCGGTCGCGGATCCGGCTCCCCGGGGCGTGATCGGGCCCCCGCCGCGCTTCCACCGGCCGACCGTGGTGCAGCCCTTCGCCGGAGACGTTCCGTCCACGGGCCGCCCCGAGGGCATCCGCAGGAACCTGGGGCAGGATCCGCCGAGGATGACCGCACCACGGGCGTCTGCAGCAGACTCGCCGAAGACGGGCGCCCCACGGACAGACGCCAGGAACACGAGGACGGGAGCCGGCGGCGATCACCGTGGCACGTGGCACGTGGCACTTGGGTCCGCCGGCGCGCGCCAATGTCACCCGATGTTGTCGACTGGCTCGGGAGCCTTGCGTCCGGTGAGCTGTTCGTAGAATCCGGGCCCTTCCGTCATCGCCCACGTCTCCGCGAGCCGACCACCGCGCACGCGGTTGAACATCATCTCGTGGAGGACGAGGCGCTTGCCGGTCGGGTCGACGTCGAGGTACCTGCCCGTGTGCGTCGCGGTCACGGTGCAGAAGCAGGCGACCATCTCGTCATCGGCGACGATCTCGTGGATCTCGGTGTGCTTGTCCAGGAAGGCCGCCCGGTGCATCGCCATCGTCGGCCGCTCGTCCTCGAGCGTCGCGAAGTCGGTGCGTTCGGGTCCGTACTCACGCCAGTCGTCTGTCAGACAGGCCGCGAAGGATTCCTCGTCCCCGCGGTCATAGGCTGCCCAGGCTCTGCGCAACAACTCTACGTTCGGGTGCTCCATCGCCTTCCTCCCACAGGTCCATCGCCAAGGTCCTCGATCCTGAGGTCTGCGAGCGTGCGCCAATGTCACTGGAGGTCGTGGGCCTCCAGAACACCCCGTTGTCGTTCTTCGCTTGTACCGGATCGGGCAGGACCTGGAGGACGTCCCAGTGTCCGACGATCTTGCCGTTGTCGTGGAACCGGAAGATGTCGATCCCCGCAAACTCGAGGTCGCCCCGCCAGTGCTGGCGGCAGTGGAGGACCGACCCGCTTGCCAGGGTACTCGCGAGCCATGCGAGCTCGTGGCTGGTCGGCCGGGCCGTGGCGGGGCCGTGGCTCACTCCATTCGCTCGACCCACGCGGCACGCCACGGGGGCGCATCGAACGGCGGGGCGAAGTACCACGTCTCGCGATACACCTTGCCGCTCCGGAGTTGGATCAGGGAGCAGATGAACCAGGTCGAGCCGTCGGGGTAGAGGCTCGTCCCATCGGCGAACCAGAAGTCGCCGCTGCCGACGACCCGGTGGACCGTATTCGAGGGCGTCACGACCCACTGGTCCTCGCTTCCGACGAGGCGGACCGACAAGCCGCTCGGCCGGCCGTCGGGCCAGTTCTCCATGATCGCCCGGTCGTTCGCACTGCCGCGGACTCGCTCGCCCGACTGGGGCCACTCACACGTCCAGTCGGGGTCGCGCAAGGCGGCGGCCGAGTCGTAATCGTGGGCGGCCTGCGCCTTGTAGTAGCGACGGACGATGTCCTCGTTTGACGGGTTCGCCACGTTCTCTCCCTCGGATGCGATAAGCAGCAACCATGGCGGCGCCGGTCCGAGCGGTCAACCGTCAAGTTCGGTCAGGCGACGTGCAGTCGTCATCCGCGAGGGTGCGCCAAGGACACCTGAATCCGGGAACAACGCCCCGGTCCTCCTGGTGACCGGCGGCACTTCTTCATTGGCGTGAGGCAGGCGACAGTGGCTGGTGTTGCGGGGGCGACGACGCGCGGGCCGTGACCCGGCCGCCTCGACCGCGCCGAGCCACTGGCGAGACCGGCCCGCAGGGACAAGGGGGAGCTCCCGATGCGCGGGTACTTCTTGGCCGGCCGCGTAGCCGCCCTCGCGGCCGTCATCTCGCTGCTCGCCGGATGCGCCTCGAGCGCCGCCCGCTCGCAACCGCCGGCGAGCCCGACAACGGTCCCCGCCGCGTCCCCGGCCGACGCCGCCGACGCCACGGCCAGGCAGTGGTTGGCCGCCCTCCAGGCGAAAGACCTGGGCGCGATGGCGGCCCTGTTCGCGCCCGACGCCGTGTGGGAGGACGGGGCCACGGGGGAGACGTTCCTTGGCGGGCCGCAGGCGGAGCGGTCGGGCTGGACGGGCGCATTGGGCATGGTGATCTCGGTCAAGGGGGCGACCGTGCTCGCGCTCGGAGATCGCGTTGCAGTCGTTGCCTACACGCTCTACGGCCCCACCCCCGCCCACAGGACTGCCCTCGACGTGCCGATAGTCGGCGTGCTGCACGTGGAGGACGCGCTGATCACCCGGGAGACGATCTACTACAACCCGAAGCTCGCCTACGGCTCGTGAGTGCGGCAGTCAGCTCGGGCCTTCTACGCGCCTGGTGACCCCCTCGTCGGCCAGCGTGCGGCAATGACGCATGACAAGGCCTCGGGTGGTCGCAGCTCATGTGGATCTTCGCGGCGCTCCGAGGCCCCGGGGGGACATCTGACCCTATTCGGGCGCGGGATGATGGGCCAGCTTCTGGATCGACGGCGCGTCGCGGGCGTCGGGAACAGCCGCGCGGAGGGGACGAGGATGCGGATAGGGGTGCTCCGGGCGCTCGGTAGCCGCTGCACGTCTAGGAGCCGAGCGCTGAGACAGCCATGATCAGGCGACTGCTCACTGCGGTCCGGCGCGGGGCTGAGGCGTCCTTGTCAATGTCGCCGCTGGAAGCGCTCGCAGCCCTGGCGATAAGCGCGGCGGTTCTCGTCGGAGGCGTCGGCGGGCTGCTTCACCCATTCAGTTATCCGGCCGGCGATGTGCGTGGATCGCCGTTGTTCAATGCCGTCGTGATGGGTGCATTCGTGGTCGTCGGAACGGCAGGGGTTGTCGAGGCCGTGACATCGCTTGTCAAACGGCGCCGACGGTAAGGAGCCTGGCCGTGCGTGTGGGCGCGGCCCTGAGGCGTCGAGCATCCCGGGTTGGCCCGGTGGAGAAGCCGCCCTGGTCCGCGAGGGTGACTTCACCGGACGGTCGCGAGTCGCGAGCTAACGCCCGCCCGGCTTGTCCCCGTTCGCGCCCAGCTGCGCCTCGAGCTGGTCGCCCAGCTCCACGGTCCTCCGGAAGGCTGCCCACACGGCCTCGGAGAGCACCGTCCGCAGGCGGCCCGATTCCAGCTCATGGAGCGCGGCTGCCGAGGTTCCGCCGGGCGAGGTCACCATGTTGCGAAGGACGGCCGGATGGTCGCCGGACTGCTTCGCGAAGCGGGTGGAGCCCTCGAGGGTCTCGATCACGAGGTCGTGGGCGATGTGGCGCGGGAAGCCGAGGTGCACGGCGGCGTCGATGAGCGCCTCCATCACGAGGAACACGTAGGCAGGCCCGGTGCCGGACACGGCCGTGGCCATCGCCACCCACTTCTCGTCCTCGACCTCGAGCTCGGCGCCGAGCGCCGAGAGCAGGGCCTTCGCCTGTGCCCGCTGCTCGTCGGTGGTGGCGGGCGTCGCGTACCAGACGGTCATCCCGGCGCCGATGCGGGCCGGCGTGTTGGGCATCGCACGGACGACCTGGCCGTGGCCCAGTGCCGACACCAGCGCGGCCGACGTGGGGCCGGCGAGCACCGACAGGACCAGCTGCCCCTGGCTGAGATGCGGCCCGATCTCGCGGCCGACCTTGGCCAGCATCTGGGGCTTGACCGCGAGGATGATCACGTCCGCGCCCTCGACCGCCTCCACGTTCGAGGCGACGGTGCGGATCCCGTGCGTCCCGGCCAGCGCAGCCCGGCGCTCGGCCCGCGGGTGGCTGGCCACGATGCGCTCAGGCTCGACCAGCTTGCCGTCGAGCAGCCCGAAGATCATCGCCTCGGCCATGACTCCCGAGCCGACGGTCGCGATGTTCCTGTTCGCGAGGGGCGACATCGCGGCGGAGGATACCACCGCGATTCGCCCGTCAGTCCGCCGTGGCTCCCGCCGTCAGGAAGAAGCGGCCCGTCGGGTGGACGGCCACCCCGGCGAACCCAGCCCGGGCAAGCGCCGCCTCCATGACCTCGGGGTCGTGGTACGTCCAGGGTGCACCGGGCGGCGGCCCGCCGGCCGGGTCGGGGCGCAGCTCCACGACCGCCAGCGCGCCGCCGTGGCGCAGCCGCGCCCGGAATG
>JBJKRU010000195.1:0-6679 GCA_046704485.1 Candidatus Limnocylindrales bacterium
GTACGGCACGCCCTCGCGCTCGAGCGTCCGGGTGATCGCCGCCATCGCGGCGGGCGTGGGCTCGACCGTCCGCGCCGCCGCAAGGTAGTGGTGGCTGGTGCCCTCATCGCGGACCGCCGCCGTCGGGACCACCACGTGGCCCAGGGTGGACTCGCAGCAGCCCTCGCAGTCGGGAGAGCGGACCGCTTCGCGTTTGACGCAGCCTGCTCCGGCGCCCGACGATCGTGCCACCGTCGCCGAACCTGGAGGACCCCGATGCCCGAGCCCGCCACGCACCAGCTGTTCATCGCCGGCCGCTGGGTCGACAGCGTCTCGGGCCAGACGTTCGAGAGTCTGAACCCGGCGGACACTCGCGACGTGGTCGGGCGCTTCCAGGCGGGGACGGCGGCCGACGTGGCGATGGCGGTTCGGGCCGCGGGCGAGGCCTCTCGGGCCTGGAGGGCGACCCCTGCCCCGAAGCGGGGCGAGATCCTCTACCGCTTCGGCGCCCTGATGGCCGAGCACAAGGAACGGCTCGCCCGCGCGATGACCCGCGAGATGGGCAAGGTGCTCTCCGAGGCGCGCGGCGACGTCCAGGAGGGGATCGACATCGCGTTCCTCATGGCGGGCGAGGGTCGGCGCATGTTCGGCGACACGGTGCCGTCGGAGCTGCCCGACAAGTGGGCGATGAGCATCCGCCAGCCGCTGGGGATCGCGGGGATCATCACGCCCTGGAACTTCCCGATCGCGATCCCGTGCTGGAAGATGATGCCCGCGCTCGTGGGAGGCAACACCGTCGTGTTCAAGCCTGCCAGCGACGCGCCCCACTGCGCCACGCTGCTCGTCGAGCTGATGGCCGAGGCGGGCTTCCCGGCCGGCACGGTCAACTTGGTGACCGGCGCCGGTGGCGAGGTGGGCGACGCGATCGTCGACAACCGCGACATCACCGTGATCTCGTTCACCGGCTCGTCCGCGACGGGTCGGACGATTGCGGAGAGGGCCGGCCGCAGCCTCAAGCGCCTCAGCCTCGAGCTGGGCGGCAAGAACGCGGTGGTCGTCATGCGCGACGCCGACCTCGACCTGGCGGTCGACGGGATCCTGTGGTCCGCATTCGGGACGACCGGCCAGCGCTGCACCGCCTGCTCACGCGTCATCGTCGACCGGCCCGTTGCCGACGAGCTGATCCGCAGGCTCGCGGCACGTGCGGAGCGACTGCGCTTGGGCTCAGGCCTCGACGAGACCGTCGAGGTCGGGCCCCTCGTCAACGCGGCCGCCGTCAAGAAGGTCGGAACGTACGTCGAGGTCGGCCGGGGCGAGGGCGAGCTGGTCTGCGGCGGCGAGCGCGAGACGGCGGGCGACCTCGCCAACGGGCACTTCTACCAACCCACGATCTTCGCGGGCGTCGGGCCCATGGCCCGGATCGCCCAGGAGGAGATCTTCGGCCCGGTCCTGTCGGTGATCCCGGTGGACGGCTACGAGGAGGCGCTCGCGGCCGCCAACGGCACCCGCTACGGCCTCTCCGCGTCGGTCTTCTCCCAGGACGTCAACACCGCGTTCCGGGCGATGCGCGACTTCGAGGCCGGCATCGTGTACATCAACGCTGGGACCACGGGCGCCGAGACGCACCTGCCGATCGGCGGCTGGAAGGACACTGGCAATGGCCACCGGGAGGCCGGCCACGCCGCTCTCGACACCTTCACCGAGTGGAAGGCCGTGTACGTCGACTTCAGCGGGAAGCTCCAGCGGGCGCAGATCGACAACCAGCCGGGCTGACCGCCCCGTGCCCGGCGAGCCGACCATGCCGAGCCGGCCGGGCCCACCGCCCCGCGCCGGGCTCACCGCCCCGCGCCGGGCTCACCGCGCCCGCCCGGAGGGTGGACAGCCCCCGCCGACTCCCCGCGCACCCGCCCAGCGGGTGGACCGACGCACGTGCCCGCGTGCCGGGCATTCGGATGCGCGAGAAGGGCGCCGAGTGACCCTGCGGGCTCAGCCAGGCGCACAACCCGCCCGCCTGCCGGGCACGTGCGACGCAGCGCCCGTCCAGCGGGCAGATACCGGCCACCAGGGTGGCAGGGGCCTGCCTGGGGACCGTTGGCCGACGTTGCCAGGGAGGGCTCGCTTTCGCGAGCCGCAAGACATGCGCTATCCTCTCGGCCGGTCCGGGCCCGTAGCTCAACGGTAGAGCGGGGGACTCTTAATCCCTAGGTTCAGGGTTCGAATCCCTGCGGGCTCACCATCCTCCCACGGACGAAGTTGCCCCTCCGGCTTGCCCGGAGGGGTCTTAGTTTGTCCATCTGGTCCCGGCCCGACCACCACGCTGCGGAACCGTCTCGCCTTGGCCTCCGTCCTGCATCCCGCGACGCTGACTGGACGATGTCGCCGCAGACGGCACCAGGTCCGGCCCCGTCCGAGGGACACCGCGGCAGCTGCTCGACTGATCCGAGCCCGCGGGCGAGAGGAACGCTGCCCGGGTCCGGAATGGGAGGGAGACGCGATGACGGCTGGCCGAATGCTTCCCGCGCCCGGCGCCCCGAGCCCCACCGTGCGCGCTGATGCACGTCGGGAGCGTGAGGGGTGCACCGACAACAAGGGCTGCGGAGCGGCGGCCGCTGGGACGCATGGGGGACGACTCCTGTTGAGTGGGACGACCGGCCCGGCGCCCGCCGGGATGAGAGCTTCAGGACGATACGCCGCCCCCGAGCCACCGGCAAGCCACGATTTCCGGGTTCCGGTGTCCCCAGGCGACGGAGCTGGAATTGATGCCCGCCGGGTGGTGCCGCACCGCTGTGGCCACGCGTTGCGGCTCTCGGCACTGGACGGCCGAGGGGTGTCGACGCCCGCCTGACGGCACGACCAGCCCGCGCTCGCCGCCCATCGGGTGGATACTGTGTTCCACACCGGCCCGTTGTCCGGACCCACCCCGATCCGTGGCGCCCGGCAGGCCGCTCCCCAGTCCTGGAGCCCGACTCCGCGTGACCGACGTGCCCCACACGGGCGAGACACCCGTTGCCGCCCGACGCCCGCGGGCGAGCCGGATGTTCCACTCCCGGTTGGTGCTATTCGTCGGCTTCGCATTCGCGGTCATGGCGGACCCCGTCTCCTCAGTCGCCTACGCGATCGAGGCCGCGCTTCGTGCGCTCGGCGGCGACCTGTCGCTGCTGTTGGTCACGATGGCGGTGGTGGTCGGGATCATCGGCGTGGTGGTCGTCAACTATCAGCAGATCGTGGCCCGGTATCCGCACGGAGGCGGCGCAGCCACCGCGGCGCACGAGGCGTTCGGCCCCGCGTGGACCTTCCTCCCCCTTGGCGCCCTGATCGTGGACTTCGTGCTGACGATCTCGATCAGCGTCGCGGCCGCTGCCTCGGCCCTCATCGCGTACGTGCCGGGAGTCGCCCCCGCGCGGATCCCCATCGCGCTGGCGCTGCTCGCGATGGTCGCCGGGCTGAGCTGGTTCGGCCATGGAGGGCGCGTGGTGTTCGCGGCGATGACCATCGCGTTCCTGTCGGTGACGCTGGTGCTCATCGCTGCTGCCTGGTCGACGCCTGCCGCCGCGGCCGCGCCATCGCCGTCGCTGCCGGCCGACCTGGGCAGCGCGCTCACCGTACTCATCGCGTTTCCCGTCGCCATGGCGCTCGCCACGGGCGTCGAGGCGCCGTCGAGCGCGATCGCGCAGCTAGGCCAGCTCGACGACGATGGCCGGCGAGCATTCGGGCGCTGGACGCTTTGGTTCACGTTGTTCATCGTGGGCGGGGTCACCCTCGCCCTCGCCGGCGCGGCGACGCGGCTCGACATCGGGATCCCGCCCCCGGACTCCACCCAGCTTGCCGACCTCGCCCGCGCGGCCGCACCCCGCCCGCTGTTCGCGTTGTTCCAGCTGACCAGTGGGGTCCTGCTGCTGGCGGCGGCGAGTTCCTCGTTCCAGGCCGGCCCCGGGCTGCTGAAGGCGCTCGCAGGATCAGGCTCGTCGGCGTCTGTGCTGCCGGCGGCGCTGGGTCGGGTGAACCAGCACCACACGCCGTTCCGGGGCGTGCTGGTGTTCCTGGCCGCTGCGGCCGCGGTGGTGGTGGCGGCTGGCGCCCAGGACCAGGCACTGGTGCTCTTCTACGCGGTCTCGGTGTTCATCAGCTTCTGCGTGGGCCTCGTGTCGATGGCGCGGATCGACGGCCGCGAGGGCCGGCACGGGCGGCAGGCAGCCAACGTCTTCGGCCTGGTGCTGGTGGCGTTCACGCTGCTCGCCAACCTCCTCCGCGGCCTGCCGATCGTCTCGCTGGCGGCGTCGCTCGCCCTCTCGGCGGTGCTGTACCGGCTGTGGGTGCGGGCAGGCCGTCCCCAGGCGCTCGACATCCCGGACTGACGCGGACCGAACGACGCCGGCCGCCCGACGGCTCGGCGCCGGGGGCGCCGTTCCTCAGGTCTCCGCGCCCGGCGTGAACGCTCCCCGTGCATGCCCTCCGGCATGGCCGGCGACCCCAACCGGCCCGTCTCACGGTGCCCATGGCCCGCTCGTCCGCGGGTCCTTGGCACCGACGCACGGCGACCATCGGGTCTGAGCCGCCACAACGCCGCCGACCACGATGGTCACGAGCGTCCCGACGGATGCGCCATTGCCGCTGCGGGACCGCCCGAGGCCAACGGCGCGCGGAGCCGCGAGGGTGGGCGATGCAGGACGACGGGCTGTACGCCGCGCTCGTGCGGCGAGGGATGACCCGGCGTTCCTTCCTCCAGTTCTCGGCCGCGATGGCGGCGGCGCTCGCCCTGCCCCTCTCGTACAGCCCCCGGATTGCGGCCGCCGTCGAGAGCAGCAAGCGGTTGCCGATCATCTGGGTGCGCGGCCAGGCATGCGGCGGCGACACCGAGGCATTCCTCCGGTCCGCTGATCCCGACACCGTGGGGATGTTCCTCGACGTCCTCGACATCCGGTACCACGACGCGTTCCTGGCTGTGTCAGGCGCGGATGCCGAGCTGGTGCGGACCAGCGCCATGGACCTCAATGCGAACGGCTACTTCGCGGTGGTCGAGGGCTCAATCCCCGACGGCGCTTCCGGCGCCTACTGCCTGATCGGAGGACGGCCCGCCGCGGATGTCGTGCGGGAGGTCTGCGCGGGAGCCCTCGCCACGATCGCTGTGGGCTCGTGCGCCTGCGACGGCGGCGCCCCGGCAGCCGGCTCCAACACCACCGGGGCCAGCGGCGTGAGAAGCCTCGCCGGCGGCCGGTACATGGCACTCCCGGGGTGTCCCGTCAACCCGGTGAACCTGGCTGCGGTGCTCGTCCACTACATCTCCTTCAACGAGTTGCCTGCTGCCGACCTCGCGGGCAGGCCGCTGTCGGCCTACGGAGACCTCATCCACAACCAGTGCGAGCGGCGGCCGCACTTCGAGTTCGGCGAGTTCGCCACCGAGTGGGGGGATCAGGGCGCCCAGAAGGGCTGGTGCCTGTACAAGCTCGGGTGCAAGGGCCCCGAGACGATGGGGAACTGCCCAACCGTGCGATACGGACAGAAGACCAGCTGGAACGTGCGGGCCGGCCACGGCTGCGTGGGCTGCATGACGCCGGCCTTCTGGAACGCGATGGGCCCGGCGTACACGCGCCTGCCCTCGCCGATCCCGTTCATGCCCAACGTGACCACGGACATGATCGGCGGCGCCCTGCTCGGCGGGATTGCCGGAGCTGCCGCCCTCCACGCGACCGGCATGGGGATCCGCTTCCGGCGGCGACGGACGATTGCCGCCCGCGAGCGTGGCGCTGGGGCCGCTGCTGCACCGGTTGCGGCCGTGGCCGTGCCCGTGCCCGATGGGGACGCAGGCCGCGAGCCTGTTGCGGCCGTGGCCGTGCCCGTGCCCGATGGGGACGCAGGCCGCGAGCCTGCTTCAGAAGCCAGCCAGGACGAGGCCGGCCGGGACGTTGACGCCGTGACGCGGCCGGAGGAGGGCTGACGTGGTCCGGACCGTCCTCGATCCCGTGTCGCGCGTCGGCGGCAGCGCGCGTCTTGAATTCACCGTCGAGAGCGGCGCGATCGCGGATGCATGGGCGTCCGGCATGACCTTCCGAGGCCTCGAGCTCGGGCTGCGTGGCCGGGACCCGCGGGACGCCTGGCTCCTCGCCCAGCGAGTCTGCGGCACGTGCACGGGCGTGCATGCGCTGGCGTCCGTGCGTGCCGTCGAGAGCGCCCTGCAACTCAACATCCCGCCCAACGCGCGCGACATCCGCAACTTGCTCGGGGCGACGGTTCTGGTCCGCGACCACGTGACCGACTTCTACCTCTCGCAGCTCCCCGACTGGGTAGACGTCCAGGCGGCCTCCACGGCCGACCCCGCGGCGACGGCGAAGCTCGCCGCGTCGCACGCCCAGCGCTCGGGCGAGACGGCCAGCGACTTCGCCAAGGTCCGCGACCGGATCAAGGCCGAGCTCGATAGCGGTCACCCCGGCGTCCTGGGCATCGGCTGGTGGGGCCACCCCGCCTACCGCCTCTCCCCGGAGCAGGATCTGCTGCTCGTCGCGCACATGCTCGAGTCCATCACCTGGCAGCGCGAGTTCATGCGCATCCAGACGCTCCTGGGCGGCAAGGACCCGCACCCGCAGACCTACCTCGTCGGGGGCATGGCGGTGGGGGCCCCCCCGGGCGGCCCGGCGGGGGCCCCCGGCCGCCCCCACCCCCCCCTCCCCCACCCCAAACCCCCCCAGGCGCTGATCGTCCAACG
>JBJKRU010000196.1:0-14151 GCA_046704485.1 Candidatus Limnocylindrales bacterium
ACCGCGACCTGCTGATCCGGGCCAACCTGATCCACGAGCACCTCCACGAACACGGCGGCGTCCGCCACGCGCACGCCCACGACGCCGAGCACCACGGGCTTGACGAGCCGATCGCGCACGAGCCCGCAGCGGACATCGCCGGCGGCCAGCCCGCCGGGGGCTGACGGCCCAGGGTCTGGCGGGTGAGCGGTTCCAGCTGCGCCCCGCGTGCCCCCGCCTGGTCGGCGGCGCGCGACGCGCTCCGTGAGCGGGGTCTGCGCTGGACGCCACAGCGCCGGCTGGTCCTGGAGGCACTGGCCGGATCGACCGGGCGCCACATCCGGGGGCTGAGCTGGTGGAGCGGTGGCCGGACGACACCCGCGAGCTCGCCGACCGGCTCGGCGCCCGCTACGGCTTCCGCGTCCTGCTCGGCCACGTGATGATCGGCGGCTACTGCCCCGGCTGCGCGCCCGACACGGACTAGGCCGCAGCGCACGCGCCGATGACGAGCGCGATGCCGTGGACCGCCTTGGCGGGAGCGCATGGGAGTCGAACCCACCGCGCGACGCCGAGCGCCGCGCCACTGGTTTTGAAGACCAGGAGGCCCACCGGGACCCATCCACTCCCGCGTGAAGGATAGCGAGGCTGACGCCGGGTGGATCGCCCGGCGCCCGGCGAACCTGTCAGGTGAACACCGTGCGGCCCAGAGGTCGAAACCGAACCCACCAGGCGACGAATCGACCACATATCGCGGCGCCGGGATGCTCGGAACGGTCGCTCTGGAGCCTGTCAGGTTTGCGGATGGACGCCGCGGACCCGTTCTGATCACCCACAGGTTCGGGACGCGCAGACACGCAGGCCCCCAGGGTCCGGGGACCCATCCGCTCCCCCGGGCAAGCATACGGTCACGTGCCGGCGGTCGGCGGGCAGCAGCCGCGGCGGCGCTCTGCCTGCCCGAGCGCGCACCGCCCTATCATCGGGGCATGACCGCGCGTCCCGACCTGCCGCCCATTCGCCTCACGGACTTCACCGATTGCGGCGGATGCGCCGCGAAGCTGGGCGCCGACCTCCTGGCAGACGCGCTGGCGGGGCTCGGCGCTCGCGGCACAGGAGCGTTGACGGGACCGGGCACGGGCGACGGCCTGATCGCCGGCCTCGAGCCGCCCGACGACGCGGCCGCCTACCGCGTCGCCGATGACCTGGCCATCCTCGGCACGCTCGACTTCTTCCCCCCGGTCGTGGACGATTCGACGGCGTTCGGCGAGATCGCGGCCGCGAACGCCCTCTCCGACGTGTTCGCCATGGGCGGCCGCGTGCTGTTCGCCCTGTCGATCGCCGCGTTCCCGGAAGAGCTCCCGCGCGAGGTGCTCGCCGCGATCTTCGAGGCGGCCGCAGACAAGGTCCGCGAGGCGGGCGGCGTGCTCGCCGGGGGCCACACGATCAAGGACGCCGAGCCCAAGTACGGCCTGGCGGTGGTCGGCGCGGCCCACCCCAACCGGCTGTTCCGCAAGGGCGGGGTGCGCCCGGGCGATGTCCTGCTGCTCACCAAGCGGCTGGGCACGGGGCTGCTCGTGAGCGGCCGGACCAGGCCCGGCGCCCGCCAGGCGGACTTCGACGCCGCCGTCGCCCAGATGCGGTCGCTGAACCTCGCCGCGTCCGAGGTCTTCAGCAGGCACGGGATCGCCGGAGCGACCGACGTGACGGGGTTCGGCCTGCTGGGCCACGGCCTGGAGATGGCCCGCGCGTCGCGGGCCCGCCTGGCGTTCGAGGCCGCGTCGCTGCCGGCGCTCGGCGGCGCGCTCGAGGCGGCGCGTGCGGGCGTCGAGACCGGTGGCGCGGGCCACAACCGGCGGTTTGCAGCCGCCTCCCTGATGCTCGGACCGGGCGTCGCCCCAGGGCTCGTCGCGCTGGCGCACGACCCGCAGACCTCCGGCGGCCTGCTCGCGGCCGTGCCGACATCGTCGCTCGGGGAGGTCGAGGCCGGCTTGGCGGCCGCCGGCGTCGAGGCGTGGCGCGTCGGCGCGGTGGAGGCCCTCGAGGCCGACGAGGCACCGGGGGTCGCCCTCCGCTAGCGTCGGCGCGGCGGAGGCCCTCGCTCCCTCGGCGGCCCTCGCTCCCTCGGCGGCCCTCGCTCCCTCGGAGGCCCTCGCTCCCTCGGAGGCCTTCGGCTCCCTCGCGGTCGCGCCGGTTCCCCCGTTGCGAAGGTTCCCTCAGCGCCCGCGCGTACGGGCGCCGGCCACGGTGAAGGCGGCGCCGATGGCCGCCCAGAACGCCTGCTGGGCGAGGACGCCGCCGACGCCCGAGCCGCCGTTGCTCGACCCGGCGCCGGCGCCCAGCCGCAGGAACAGGTCGATCAGGTGCCCGTTCGCGAGCCAGAACGCGACCACCGCGCCCGCGATGATCCCGCCGTAGACGATGGCATCCATGGTGTTGCCCATCTTGAAGCCGGTGATCCGAGTGATCCCCTCGACGATCAGCCCGCCGGCGAAGAACGCCACGAACAGCGCGAAGAAGCCGAACAACCCCGAGATGTAGGCCGCCAGCAAGCCGCCGCCGAAGGAGGCGGCGAACCCGCCGACCAGCTGTGCGGGCGTGAACGACGTCATGGGGTCTCGGACTGGCTTGCCGCACTCTCGGCAGCGGAGGCCGACCGGCCCCTGCACCGCGCACTGCGTGCAGATGGGCCGGTCGCAGCGGCCGCAGCGGACCCACGTCTCGCGGTCGGGGTGGCGGTAGCAGAACATCCGCCCGTCGTCGGGCGCGTCACCCAGGGCACTCATCCCGAGAAGCGTACCCGGCCCCGGCAGGCGTTGCCTGCTGACGCCCCCGCCCGCTCCCGTGCCGTCAGCCCCCCACGAAGGCGCCGTCCAGCCAATCGGGGTCGTCCTCCAGCAGCACGCGCATCTCCTGGTATCGCGCGTCCTGCTCGGGGCTCGCGGCGTTCGCCCGGTACGAATCCACGTCCTCGAAGACGGCGACCAGGAACAACGTCTCGCGGTAGTAGGGGTTGTGGTCCGGGCGGAACAGATAGGCCGAGAGGTAGCCGGGCATCGGTGCTGCGCGCATCGACTCGCCCAGGGCCAGCAGTTCGTCGGTCTTGCCGTGGCGAGGGTGCAGCCTCGCGATGGTGCCGTACATGGAGTGGGACGCCCTCCTCTTCTCGATCGTGGCACCGCGACGGGACGGCGGCTACCGAGATTCACGGAGGTTCGGTTTGCCGCGCGTCTTCGCTACCACGGTGCAGCCTCGTGCCGTCCGCCTCCGGACTCAGCCGCCGGTGGCGGACTCAGCCGCCTTCACGAGCTCGTCGAGCGCCGCCTCCACGTCGTCGGCGAACGCCAGCGGCCGGTGGGCGTCGATGGCCGCGAACGCCTTGTCGCGCGCCTCGTCGAGGATGTCCGGTCGGCCCGCCGCCTCGAACCGGTCCCAGGTGCTGTGCCAGCCGAGCCGCGGGATGAACCACTCGCCTGAGCGGACCGCGTCGCGAGTGGCCGCCCTCGAGAGGAAGTCGCCGACAGGCCCCACCTCGTCGAGTGCGGCCGCCACGTCCGCCTCGCCCACGCCGCCCCCGATGCCGCGCGCGACGTGTCGGCAGGCGCGGTAGACCTCCACGTCGATGACCATCGCCTCGAGGCACAGCGTCGACGCCCCGCCCAGCGATCCCGGGCCGATCAGGATGTCCGGCCACGAGATGACCGGCAGGAGCCAGTTGATCGTCCGCTCGTACGTGGACTGGATCCCCGCCGCGAAGTGGTCGGTGCCGCCGTTCGACGCGGTGACGGGCAGGCCGTAGTGGCGGCCCATCTCAGTCGTGGCGGCGCCGAGGAGCGCGTGCTCGGGGCCGCCGCCGCCCCAGCGGCCGGTGCGGGGCTCCATGACCGCGAGCGCGGGGGCGTAGATGACCGGCGTGCCCGGCGCCATCGCCTGCACCAGGCACAGCGCTCCCAGCACCTCGGCGTTGCCCGAGATCACCGTCGAGAGCAGGCCGGTCGGCGCGGACGAGCCCATCATCGGCATCGGCATGATCGCGATCGGGATGTCCCAGCCCGCCGTCTCGAGGTAGGCGTCAGTGTGGGCCTCCTCCATGGCGAGCGGCGACACCGGGCAGAACAGGACGCTGAACGGGTGCAGCGCGCGGACGCGCTCCCGGCTCCCGTAGACCGTCTCGAGGATCCGCAGCAGCCACGCGGCCTCGCGCGGGCTGGCGACCTCGTCCTGGACGTGCTTGCTGAACAGGGCGTGCGTGTCGCGCCAGTGGCGGACGGACCGGGCGGGGTCGGGGCCCTGCTCGCCGGGCGTGACCATCTGCCAGAAGGCGCCGACCTCGTCCATGGTGTCGATGAGCCTGGTCGCGTTGGCCCAGTCGTCGTGGGTCGCCGCCCGACGCTCGCCTGTGGCCGGGTCGTAGAACGTCGTGGTCTCGCCGTCGGGCATGAGCGTGCACTCGCCGGCGTTCATGCGCAGCTCGAAGCCCTCGCGCCGACCGCCGAGCGAGAACCGCCTCGGCGCCGTGCTGAGCGACGCTTCAACGAGCTCGCGCGGGAAGCGGACCCGGCGGTCGGCGTGGTCCACCCGGGCGCCAGCGGCCTCGAGGAGCCGCCGGGCGCGCTCAGAGTCGACCCGGATGCCCGTGCGCGCCAGGACCGCAAGGCTCTTCTCGTGGATCTCGGTGATCTGCGCATCGGACAGGACGCGGAGGTACGTCGACATCGACAACTCCAGCACGAGGCACTCGCGGACGCGGGGCGACGCTAGCAGAGCGCGCCATGAGCGGTGCGGCAGGACTCGTCCGATGGGTCCCGCGAACCGCCCACGGCCCGGCATCCGCCGGATCAGTGTCATGCATCCGTCATGCGGCCTCCGTCATTTGTCGTCACGTGTGCTCCGCCGCCGCGGTTACACTTCTGCTGTCGGACCGTCCAACCACCGAGGTGCCCCCAGTGCCGAAGGAGTACGTCCGCCTCACCACGCCGCTCGTGCGCGACGGTGACCGCCGCTCCCCGCTTCGCCCCGCCACCTGGGACGAGGCGCTGGACCGGGTCGCCGACGGGCTGCGGGCTGCTGGCGCGGCGCACGGGCCGCAGACGTTCGGGATCTTCAGTTGCAGCAAGTCGACCAACGAGGTCAACTTCGCGGCGCAGAAGTTCGCCCGCACCGTCCTGGGCACGAACAACATCGACAGCTGCAACCGCACCTGACACGCACCCTCTGTCGTCGGTCTGGCGACCGTGTTCGGTGCTGGCGGCGGAACCAGCTCATATCGTGAGGCCGAGGAGACGGATGTCATCCTCCTGTGGGGCAGCAACGCCCGGGAGACGCATCCGATCTTCTTCCACCACCTGCTCAAGGGCATCCACAACGGTGCGCGCCTGATCTCGGTGGATCCCCGACGGACGTCCTCCGCCGAGTGGGCCGACCTGTGGCTCGGCCTCGACGTCGGCTCCGACATCGCGCTCGCGAACGCGATGGCCCGGGAGATCATCGACGCCGGCCTGGCTGCTGACGAGTTCATCCGCCGCGCAACCTCAGGCTTCGAGGCCTACCGCGAGCAGGTCCAGCCGTACACGCTCGAGTATGCGGAGCGCGTGACCGGCGTACCCGCAGCGGCCATCCGCGAGGCGGCCCACGCCTACGCCAGCGCGGACAAGGCCGTCCTCTGCTGGACGCTGGGCATCACCGAGCACCACAACGCCGTCGACAATGTGCTCGCCCTGATCAACCTCGCGCTCCTGACCGGCCACGTGGGCAAGTGGGGCTCGGGCATCAGCCCGATCCGAGGCCAGAACAACGTCCAGGGCGGCGGCGACATGGGCGCACTGCCGGACCGGCTGCCGGGCTTCCAGCACGTCGAGAACGACGCCCTCCGAGAGCCGTTCGACCGGGCGTGGGGCGTGCCGGTGCCGCCCAAGAAGGGCTGGAACCTGACGGGCATGTACGACGCGATGGAGCGGGGGGAGCTCACGGCCCTCTACTGCATCGGGGAGAACCCGGCCCAGTCTGAAGCCGACGCCCACCGCGTTCGGCGCCTGCTGGACGGCCTCGAGTTCATGGTCGTGCAGGATGTGTTCCTCACGGCCACCGCGGAGATGGCTGACGTGGTGCTGCCGGCCGCCGCCGCCTGGGCCGAGAGCGAGGGCACGTTCACGAACTCGGAGCGCCGCGTCCAGCGTGTCCACAAGGCGATGGAACCGCCCGGCGAAGCGCAGGACGATCTGTGGATCATCTTCGAGATCGCCAAGCGTCTCGGGCACGACTGGGGCGAGGCCTCGGCTGAGCGGGTGTGGGACGAGCTCCGCAGCCTGGCGGGTGCGTACCGGGGCATGACGTACGCTCGCCTGGAGTCCGAGGGCGGGCTGCAGTGGCCGTGCTACGACGAGAGCCATCCCGGCGAGCCGTTCCTGCACTCGCGCCTGTGGGCCGACCCGGTGCCGGGCAAGCGGGCCCCCTTCTGCCCCGTCGACCACGACCCGCCGGTGGAGCAGCTCAGCGATGAGTTCCCGATCCGGCTGACCACCGGCCGACGGCTCGACTCGTACAACACCGGCGTCCAGTCCGGGGCGCTGCGATACCCGAAGCGCACGGGCGAGACGCTCGACCTGTGCCCCGAGGACATGGAGCGGCTGGGACTGGCCGATGGCGACGTCGTGCGAGTGGTGACGCGGCGCGGCTCCGTCCAAGCGCCGGTGCGGGCTGAGCGAGGCCTACGGCCCGGCCTCGCGTTCATGACCTTCCACTTCCCCGACGACGTTGACGTCAACCTGTTGACGAGCGACGCGACGGATCCCAAAGCCGGCACCGCCGAGTACAAGGCGGCCGCCATCAGGATCGAGAAGCTGGAGGCGGTCTCGGCGGGCTGAGGCGAAGCTTGCGGGCGCGCGGTGCACGCAGCAAGGCGCCAGCGTCGCCACGAGAGCCGCCTGACGATCAGGCGGGCCGCACGACGGGCAATCCGAGACTGCGCGCCGCCTCGGCGAGGCGGTCGTCGTACGTGATGAACGCATCGAGATCCGGCGCGATCGCGAGCGCCGAGGCGAGGTGGATTGCGTCGAGGGTGCGGATCGACGACGGCTGGACCGCTGCGGCGGCGGCCGCGACAGCTGGCGTGAACTCGAGCACCTCAAGATCTCGCAGGACCCGTTCGCGGTGCTCGGCGTCGTGGGGGCGCCGGCCTGCGGCACGACGGGTCTCGACCACACCGACCTGACTGGTGACCGCGTACGTGGCCTCCACGAACCACTGGGCCATGGCCGGCGTCTCGGGCTCCTCGAGCACGAGTTTGACGATCGCTGAGGTGTCCAGGTAGGAGCGCCCGCTCACCGGTCGTCCTCGTCGCGCATCTCCTGGAGGATCTCGCTCAGCGGTCGCCCTGGGATGCGGGGCGGATACGGAAGCGTCCGACGGTCACCGCTCGCCGGCGTGATCCAGCCCTCGGCGATCCCCCGCTCGATGACCGAGCGGCGCTCCTGCGGTCGCGGGCCGAGCTGCGCAACCGGCACGCCGTGCTCGGTCACCTCCAGTGTCTCGCCGGCCTTCACGCGGTCCAGGTAGACGGACAGGTTCTGCCGGAGTTCTCGGACGCCGACGCGGGCCGGGCCTTGGCGCTCGCTCATGTAGCACATGGTAGCACAATCGCTCCTGCGGTTCGCCCGGCCATCCCACGCGGGCAGCGCGACCTGCCCGTTCGTGCTCCGTCACTTGTCGCGGACCGGTACCGTTCGCCCATGCACCAACTCGCCCTCCTCGGCCGTCAGGCGATCGTGCTCGGGGCGGTCAGCGTTGTCGGTTTCGCGGCCGCGATCGTGCTGCGGGCGACGGGCGCGGGCGACGTTGCGGTGTTCATCGTCGCCGCAGTCACGCTGGCCGGCCTGGCGGGCCTGGTCGGCGAGGCCACAGACCAGGTCGGCTGCCGCCTCGGACCGGCATCGACGGGCGTCCTCCAGTCGGCCCTGGGCAACCTTCCCGAGCTGTTCATCTCCCTGTTCGCCCTTCGCGAGGGGCTGGTGGTGCTGGTCCAGACCTCGCTCATCGGATCCATCCTCGGCAACAGCCTGCTGGTGCTGGGGCTCGCCTTCGCGGCGGGCGGCCTGCGCCACGGATCGATGACGTTCGACCCGGCGCCCGTGCGGAACATCGCAGTCTCGCTCGTGCTCGCGGTGGCGGCCCTCGTGATCCCGACCGTCTCGACCTCGGCGGGCGGGCCCGATGCGGGCCACGCCACCGAGATCAGCGTCTTCGTGTCGGTCATCCTGCTCGTGGTCTTCGCAGCCTCCATCCCGTTCTCGCTGGGCGGCGGCTCCGGGGCCTCGCTGCCCGAACCCGCCATCGAGGAGGGCCACCGCTGGCCGATGCGGACCTCCGTCGCAGTCCTCGCCGCCGCGGGGATCGGCGCCGCGATCGTCTCCGACTGGTTCGTCGAGGCCCTCCGGCCGGCCATGGCGAGCCTCGGCCTCTCGGAGGCCTTCGTGGGCCTGGTCGTGGTCGCCATCGCGGGCAATGCCGTCGAGAACGTGGTCGGGATCCAGGCGGCGCTGCGCGGGCGCATCGACCTTGGGATCAGCCTCATCCAGAACTCCAGCCTGCAGGTGTCGATCGCGCTGACGCCGGTCCTGGTGATCGCGAGCCTGTTCGTGTCGCCCGTGCCGCTGACGCTGGTCCTCGCGCCCACCCTGCTCGTGGCGATGGCATTTGCCGCTGTGCTCGGCGCCCTGATCGTGTTCGACGGCGAGGCGACCTGGCTCGAGGGCGTGATGCTGGTGGGCCTCTACCTGATCATCGCGGCCTCGGTCTGGTACGGGCCGCCCGTGGCCGTCTAGCACCGCTGGAATCCCGACTCGGGTCGACACCGATCGGGTCCGCATCAACTCCCAGCGGGCGCTGCAAGCGCGACGCAACGCACAGCAGCCGGTTCGTTCGGCACCCGCAACACCCGGGAGCTCCGCCGGGTTCCCGCCCGCTGACCCACGACGTACACTCCAAGGGGCATGGACCTGCGCATCGCCGATATCGCCGCCACGCCCGCCGAGCGCGAGGCCGTGGATGCCTGTCTCGACGCTCGGATCGGCCCATCGCGCGGAGGCTGGGACGGCGGCGAGCGCGACATCGCCGTCGACGGCCGGGTCTCGCGTAGCGGCCACGAGGCCCGCTCCCACCGCGAGCTCCTGTTGCCCGCCCTGCACGCCGTCCAGGACCGCGTCGGCTGGATCTCGCCCGGGGCCGTGGCCCACATCGCACGCCGGCTGACCGTGCCGCCGGCGGAGATCTTCGGCGTCGCCTCGTTCTATGCGCTCCTGTCCACGGTCGAGCGGCCTCCCGCGTCGGTCCACGTGTGCGACGACATGGCCTGTCGGCTCGCGGGTGCCGAGCGCTTGTGCGAAGAGCTGGAGCGCGAGCTGGGCCCTGCGGGCCACCCGAAGCCCGGCGCGCAGCGGACCTGGCACCGCAGCCCGTGCCTGGGCCAGTGCGAGCGGGCTCCCGCCGTACTGTTCACGGTCGCCGGCGAACTCCCGATCCGCACTGCCGCGGGCGGGCTCGACGCACGCGCCGTCCTCACGCGCCTAGAGGCGGATGCGGGCGCTCCAGCCAACCGCGAGGCGTTCGCCGAGCCCGTCGGTCCTGCACCGTCGCCCGAGCGCCTGGCTGCGATCCGGAATTGGATCCCCCAGGCGGGATCGCCCGGACTCCGGCTCCTGGCGCGGGTTGGCCGCCTCGATCCGACCAGCCTGACCGACTACCTCGCGAACGGCGGCTACCGGGCCCTGAGAGCCGCGATCGACGCCGGCTCGCGTTCGGTGATCGAGAACGTCTCCACTGCCGAGGTGCTCGGTCGGGGTGGCGCGGCATTCCCCACGGGACGGAAGTGGGCCGCAGCAGCGGCGGCTTCCCGGTGGCCCAAGTACGTCGTGTGCAACGCGGACGAGGCCGAGCCCGGCACGTTCAAGGACCGGGCGATCCTCGAGGAGGACCCGTTCTCCCTGGTCGAGGCCATGACGATCGCCGGATTCGCGATCGACGCGGACCGCGGCTACGTGTACATCCGGGGCGAGTATCCGCTGGCGGAGGAGCGCATGGGGAACGCCATCGCGCTCGCGCGCCAGGCAGGGCTGCTCGGCACGGGCATCATGGGCTCCGACCTCCACTTCGACATCGAGGTCCGGCGCGGGGGCGGAGCGTACATCGCGGGCGAGGAGACCGCCCTGTTCGAGTCGATCGAGGGCTTCCGGCCCGAGCCGCGGTCCAAGCCGCCGTTCCCCGTCGAGGTCGGCCTCCTCGGCAGCCCGACCATCATCAACAACGTCGAGACCCTGGCCAACGTCCCGCACATCGTGCTCGACGGCGGGACGGCCTACGCGGCGCTCGGCACCGGTGGCTCGCGAGGCACCAAGCTGTTCAGCGTGTCCGGGCACGTGGCGCAGCCCTGCGTTCTGGAGGTTCCGTTCGGCGCCACCCTCGGGGAGGTCATCCAGCTGGCTGGCGGCGTGCCCGGCGGGCGTGCCGTCAAGGCTGTGCTGGTCGGCGGCGCCGCCGGGCGTTTCGTCGGTCCCGAGGCGCTGTCGATGCCGCTCACCTACGAGGACACCCGCGCCGCGGGTGCCACACTCGGCTCTGGCGCGATCGTGGTGTTCGACGAGACGACCGACCTCCTGGACATCCTCCGGCGCATCGCCGAGTTCTTCCGCGACGAGTCGTGCGGGCAATGCGTGCCCTGCCGCGTTGGCACGGTGCGCCAGGAGGAGCTGCTCGCACGGCTCATCGCCAACTGCCCGCGCGGGTCGGTCGAGGCCGAGCTCGCCCTGCTCGACGATCTCGTGCAGGCCATGCGCGACGCTTCGATCTGCGGCCTCGGCCAGACGGCCAGCGGTGCCGTGACCAGCGGCCTCCAGATTGCGGGGATCCTTCGGTGAGCGTGCCCCGATGAGCGAGCAGCTGCCGCCCGAGGCGGCCTTCCAGCCCCCGCGGACCTACCCGAGCCCCGACCCCGCGATCCTGACGAGCCCGCCTGCCAGGTCGCCGGTCATCCCGTCCGCGCCCGCCAAGCCCGCTCCCGAGATGGTCCAGCTGACCATCGACGGCGCGCCCGTGTCCGTGCCCAGCGGGACCTCCATCCTCGAGGCGTGCCGCGCCCAGGGCATCGACATCCCGACCCTGTGCACGCTCTCGTCGCTTGCGCCGGAGGGCGTCTGCCGCCTGTGCGTAGTGGACACCGGCGCCCGAGCGCTGACGCCGTCGTGCTCCGCCAAGGTTGCCCCGGGCATGAGCGTCGAGACCGAGAACGATCGCGTGCGCCACTCACGCAAGCTCCTGCTGGAGCTGCTCGCCTCGTCGGTGGACCTCGACCTCGCCGGACGGGAGCTGCCGGACGGTTCGCTGCACGACCTCATGGAGCGCTACGACGCCGACCCCTCACGTTTCGGGCCGCCTTCGCCCGCGGCCGGTGCCGGCGAGCGCGACACCGCAGAGGCCGGCCACCATCGGGCCCCCGACGGCACGACAGCCTCCAACGTGGCCCAGCCGGTCAAGACCGACAACGACCTCTATGTGCGCGACTACAGCCGATGCGTGCTCTGCTACAAGTGCGTGGAGGCGTGCGGCGTGGACGCCCAGAACACATTCGCGATCTCGGTGGCCGGACGTGGCTTCGGTGCGCGGATCTCCACGGAGTTCGACCTGCCCCTGACCGAGAGCGCCTGTGTCTTCTGCGGCAACTGCATCAACGTCTGCCCCACAGGCGCGCTGATGATCCGCTCCGAGTACGAGCTGCGACAGGCCGGCGACTGGCGTGAGGAAGACCAGACCACCACTCGGACCATCTGCCCGTACTGCGGCGTCGGGTGCACCCTCGAACTCCATGTGCAGGACAACCGGATCGTGAAGGTCCTGTCTCCGGTGGACGCCGACATCACCGCCGGCAACCTCTGCGTGAAGGGACGATTCGGGTTCGACTTCGTCCAGGTCCGCCCGAAGGGCTCCGCCCGCGAGGTCTAGCGAGGGTCGCTCTGGCCATGGGGGAGGCGCTGTCCATCCACCGGATGCCGTCGCGGCGTGCCAGCGCGCTTCGGACGCCTGTCGTCGCCGTGCTCCTCGCGGCACTGGTGACGTCCTGCGGATCGCCCGCCCCGACCCGGCCGCCATCGCCCATCGCGACGGCGATCACGTCGCCCACCCCGTCAGCGACCCAGCGTCCCACCCCGCCACCGACCGTCAGGCCCACGCCATCCCCGACCGCCACGCCGACGCCCACCGTGACGCCGATCGTGGGCGCCAAGCAGACGCCATGCCCCGGGCACGCCAGCTCCGGGCATCGAGGCAAGGTGAGCAGCGGTGTGTCGCGCAACTGGGCGGGCTATGTCGTTGGCGCCACCCGCGGCCACGTGACGTGCATCGAGGGCGCCTGGAGGCAGCCCGAGGTCAAGTGCCCGGCGACCGGTCACGCATCGGTCGCGGTCTGGGTGGGCATTGACGGCTCGACCGCGGTGGGGAGCATCCCGGACTCCTCCGCGACGCTCGCCCAGGTCGGCACGTTCGCGGACTGCACCGACGGCCACGTGCAGTACGCGGCGTGGTACGAGTTCCTTCCCGACCTGAGCCGCATCACCACGTTCGCGCTGGATGTCGCGGCGGGCGACAGCATCTGGGCCCAGGTCCGCTGGCTGGGCAAGGGCGAGTTCATCGCCACGCTGATCAACCTGACCCGACACGCCGGCGCGACGCAGCGCTGGCACCTGCCGCAAGCGCCGTTGCTCACGGCCGAGTGGATCGTGGAGGACCCTGCCGCCGACTGCTCCGGCGCCTCGTGCACGTTCATGGACCTGGCCCGCTTCACGACCGCCTCGATCGAAGGGGCCGTCACTGTCAGCGGGAGCCGGTACCGGCTGACCAGCATCCCGTTCCCCTACCTGCGAACCACCATGAGCCGATCCGGACGCACGCTGGCCACACCGTCGTCGCTCACATCCAGCGGCTTCATGGTGGCCTGGAAGGCGAGTTGACCCGACCGCGCTGACGCACGCCGCCAGTGGCCCGCCGCCAAGCCTCTGGGGCCTGCCGCGGCCACCCCATGGCCATATGGTTCCGCGTCGGGACGCGGAGGCCACCAGGCGGCCGCTCTGGGAGGGGCGTCGAGCTGACACGTGACCACCGGTCCGCGCGATGGCCCGATCCGTTCCTCGCGAGACCGGAAGGCCATGCCCTGGACCAAAGGAGAGGCCAGACCCCGATCAGCCTCGCGGTCCTCCTCCCGAGGAGAGCCGCAGATAAGGCACCCGGATCATCGTCATCGCGTGACGACGCGGCGACGACCCTCCCATCTCGGCGCAGAGGATGCCATGCGGATCTCGGTCGACGTGGGGCGCGAGATCCGCCTGGCGCGACGAGCTGCCGGGCTGAGCCAGCGCGCCGCAGCTGCACGAGCCGGCGTATCGCGTTCGCAGTTCGGCCGGCTGGAGCGCGGTCAGCAGCGACACCCGACGCTCGAACTCGCGTGTCGATGCACCAGGGCCGTCGGGTTGGCCCTCGGGTGCAAGGCCTTCCCTGACGGCTCGCCGGTGCGCGATGCCGCGTCGATGGCGTTGCTGGGCCGGCTCGAGGCGCTGCTCGGCAGGCCGCTCTCGATGCGCCGCGAAGTGGGCCTGCCCATTGCCGGGGACCGGCGGGCGTGGGACGCGCGGATTTCGGGCGACGGGTCCAGGAGGGCGTCAACGGAGGCCGAGAGCCATCTCTACGACATGCAGGCCGTGGCGCGTCGCGTCGACCTCAAGGCTCGCGACGATCCAGACGCCGGGGTCGTGATCCTCCTCGTGAACAAGACCGCGCACAACCGCCGCGTCCTTGCTGAGCATCGGGAGGCATTGCGGGGGCAGTTCCCCCTCGATGGGGCGGCCATCGTCCGGGCACTTCGCCGCGGCCAGATCCCGGCGGCCGGCGGCATCCTGCTCCTCTAGTGCTGGCACCTCGGGTCCCACCCACGCAGTGGCCCGGTGGTTCCGCGACGCGTCGTCCGGGCCGCGTCCTGGCCCGCCCGATCCATGAATCGCCGTCGTACGGAGCACACGCGCCATAGCCTGGCCCGTTCGTCGCGCCACGGAACCACAAGCCCACAGCGTGGCCCGAAGGCAGCGAGGGGCGCCCAGCCCGAAGGCGGCGTCCACGGCGTGGCCCGTAGGCAGGGAGCCAGGC
>JBJKRU010000197.1:0-7744 GCA_046704485.1 Candidatus Limnocylindrales bacterium
CTGGATCCGGCGGATCTCCTCGCGCAGCTGGCGTCGGACCTTGGCGTCCAGTGCCGAGAGCGGCTCGTCGAGCAGCAGCACCTTGGGCTCGATCGCCAGCGCCCGTGCGAGCGCGACGCGCTGCTGCTGGCCGCCCGACATCTGGTGCGGGTAGCGGTTCGCCTGGCTGCTCAGGCCCACCAGGTCGAGCGTCTGGTCGGCGCGCTGCTTGCGCGTCTTGCCGTCGACACCCCGCAGGCGGAGGCCGTAGGCCACGTTGTCGCGGGCGGTCATGTTCGGGAACAGGCTGTACGCCTGGAACACGATGCCCATGTCCCGCTTGTTCGCCGCCTGGCGGGTGATGTCCTGGCCATCCACAAGGATCTTGCCCTGGTCGAGCTCGTCGAGACCGCCGAGGGCGCGGAGCGCCGTCGTCTTGCCGCAGCCCGAGGGGCCGAGGAGCGCCACCAGCTCGCCGGGCGCGATGTCGATCGAGAGGCCGTTGAGCGCGTGGACGCTGCCGTACCAGCGGTGCATGTCCACCAGCTGCACGGCCACGCCGGAGCGGCCGGTGGTCGATCCCGGTGTCGCGGTCATCGTCACTCCTCGTCGACTGCCTGTTCCTTGCGCCCGCCCGGCGCGAACACCGAGATGACGAACAGCAGGATGAACACGAACAGCAGAGCACCGAACGAGACGGCGACCGACACCGAGGCGTCGCGCTTCCCGATCGCGTAGAGCACCACCTGGAAGGTGTTGTAGCTGAGCAGGGACGAGATCGTGTACTCGCCCAGCACCAGGGCGATCGCCAGCACCGCGGCGCCCAGGATGGCGGAGCGGATGTTGGGGACGATGATCTGGATGATGACCCTCGGCCAGCTTGCGCCCAGGCTCCGGGCGGCGTCCGCGAGCGTGTTGACGTCGATGCCCCGCAGGCCGCCGTCGAGCGCGCGGTAGGCGTACGGGAGCACCAGGATGATGTCGATGAACGCGAGCGCGAGCGCCGAGCCGGTGAAGTTGATCCGGATCTGGCGGTAGATGGGCGCGATGCCCACCACCAGCACCACGGCGGGGATCGCCAGCGGCAGCAGGCAGAGGAGCTCGATCACGCGCCGCATCCGGGGCACCCGGAGCTGGACCCAGGTCATGGTCGGGACGAGCAGCACGAGCATGCCCACCACGGTGAGCAGGGCGATCCCGAGCGACAGGATCGTCACCGAGGCCAGGTCCTGGTTCGCGAGGATGGCGGCCCAGGCGTCGAGGTTGCGCGTGTTGTGCGGGCCGCGAGTCGAGAACTCGAGCATCGAGTAGAGCGGCAGGATGAGGTAGCCCATCCCGACGATCAGGATGATCCACCTTGCCGCGCGCGTCCCGATCCCGGCCTTGCGGCCCTTGCCGGCGCCCTTGGGGCGCTCGACGACGGGGGCGGCGCTGGTCGGCTGCGCGGTCATTTGACCCACTTCGCCGTGCGGCGCTGGAGCAGCGAGTAGGCGACCATGATCAGCGACACGATGATCACCATGCCCAGGGCGAGCACCTTGGCGATGTTCTCCTGGCCCAGGACCATCTCGCTGGTCAGCGCCCACCGGATCTGGAGGGTGACGAGGGGCTGGCCCTGGCTGATCAGGGCCGCCGCCGTGGCGTAGGCGGAGAACGCGTTGGTGAACAGCAGGAGCGTCGCGCCCAGGAATGTGGGGGCCAGGATCGGCCCGCCGACGTAGCGCCAGTACGCCCAGCTGCCGCCGCCCAGGCTGGACGACGCGTCCCACCACTCCTTGCGGAGCCCGTCCACGGCGGGCAGGAACACGATGACCATGAGCGGGATCTGGAAGTAGGTGTAGACGAGCGACAGCCCGAGCAGGCCGTAGAGCCACGTGCCGGCGGCGAGGTTGTCGAGGCCGAACCAGTACACGAGCGACTGGGTGATCCAGCCGCTGAAGCCGAACGTGGCGAGGAACGCGAACGCGAGCATGACGCCGCCGAACTGGGCGAGCACGCCCGAGGCCGCGACCACCGTCTGCCGCAGCAGGCCGTTGGGGTTGCCCTGCGCCACGGCCCAGGCGAGCAGTGCGCCGACGATGGCACCGGCCACGGCTGTGATCACCGAGAGCTTGAGCGAGAGGATGAACGCGTCGGCGAACTCGGGGCCGGACAGCACGGCGTCGAGGTTGGACATCGTGAACTGGCCGTTCGCGTTCTGGAACGCGCCGATGCCGACGATCACCATCGGCAGCAGCAGGAAGATCGAGACGTAGAGGAAGAAGGGCAGCAGCCCAAGATAGGGGCCGAGCCGCAGCCCGCGGCGCGAGCCGGCCCCGCGCGAGGCGGAGCCGGCGTCAGTGCCGGTGGCCGGCACGTCGCTGGCGGCGGACGTGCCGGCTGCAGATTCCATCAGCGGATCATCACAGGTCGAGCGGAATCCCGCTCGCTATTTGATGGTGATGAAGTTCCAGTTCGCCGTGAGGTACGCCTGGTCCTTGGTGATCTGGTCCTGGGTCAGGGTGACCGGCGTCTGGGTGGTCTTGGGCAGCGCCGCGAGGGCCGCCGAGTCAACCGTGCCGTTCGCCTCCATGGCCGCGATCGTGGCCGGGACAGCGTAGCCCTTGAGCCAGCCGTTCGAGCCGGCCGGCGAGTAGAGGTACTCCTCCCACAGCCGGGCAGCGGCCGGGTTCGGGGCGTCCTTGTTGATGGCCTGGATGTAGTAGGCGGCGACGGGCGGGGAGTCGCTCGGGATGCTGACCTGGAAGTCCATCGTCCCCTTGAGCGCGTCCGTCTGGGCCCGGTTGTTGTACAGCCAGTCGATCACGCACGGCGTCTGGCCGGACTTGATCGTGGCCGGGTTCGGGTCGACCGGCAGCAGGTTGCCCGCGTCGTTGAGCTTCTTGAAGAAGTCAACGCCTGGGGCGATGTTGTCCGGGGTGCCGCCGTTGGCGAGCGACGCCATGACGACGCCGTAGAAGCCGGCCGCTGCCTGGGTCGGGTCGCCGTTGAGCGCGACCAGGCCCTTGTACTTGGCGGTCAGCAGGTCGGCCATCGTGGCCGGCGCCGGCGCCTTGCTCGTGTCGCAGCCGACGGACTCGTAGCCCGCGTAGTCGCTGAACCACGTCCCGTTCGGGTCCTTGAGGGCGTCCGGGATGTCGCTCCAGTTCGACACCTTGTACGGGGCGAACATGTCGGTGTTCGCGAGGGCGACGTTGATGCCCAGGTCGAACACGTCAGGCGCCGCGCTGGTGCCGGCGTTGTTCTTGGCGGCGTTGATCTCGTCCGAGCTCGAGCCGTCCGGCTGGATGGAGTTGATCTTGATGCCGTACTTCGTCTGGAAGTCGCTGATGATCTGGCCGTAGTTGGCCCAGTCGGGCGGCAGCGCGATCACGTTGAGGGTGCCCTCGGCCTTGGCGGCAGCCACGAGGGCGTCCATGCCGCCGAAGTCGGCCGCTGACGTGGCGGTCTTCGCGTCAACCGAGGCGGCGGGGGTGGCGGCGGCCGAGGCCGGGGCCTGGGAGGCCGCCTGGGAGGCCGGGGCCTGGGAGGCCGGGGCCTGAGTGGGCGCCGTGGTAGCGGTGCTGCTACCGCAGGCGCCGACGACAAGGCCCACCACCGCGGCGGCGGTGAGCAGCCGTGACTTCATCTCCATGCGCGTATCTCTCCTCCATGGCCGATCCCGTCGGCCGTGACGGCTGGCCCAGGGCGTCGGCAGATGCAGCCGAGGGCCGGAGCGATGCCGGAGTCGCATTTGCCTCCGGTGGCCCGCGGACCACGTGGTGTCCACCCCACGTCAGCCCAACGTTGCGTATCGGATACTACGGCTCTCGCGGAAGGAGTGCCTACCGAATCGGGTTAACGACAGGAAAACGGAGGCCCCAGCGCGGCGGCCGGGGCCTCTGAGTGGGCAGCGTGTTGCGCGGTTCGGGTCAGCCGATGTTGGCCGCGATGAAGTCCGCGTCGCTGCCGGCCACCGACAGGATCCAGTCGATGACGTCCTCCCGGTCGAGCCGGTAGTAGAAGCCGTCGCCGCGACAGTCGGCGGTCTTGCCGAACGAGGTCACCGCCACGATCCGCCACGTGTCCGCGGCGTAGAAGACAGGCCCGCCGGAGTCGCCGGAGCAGGTGCCGCCGCGGCTGTCGCCGTTGCCGTTCAGCTGGATGTTGTAGCCCGCGTTGTACGGCGAGTTGAGGTTCACCAGCGACTCGACCGTCTGCAGCCGGACGCGGTAGGAGACTTCGACCGCGCCCTGGTGGGCCGAGTGGCTGATCCCGTAGCCCGAAACCCCGAAGCTCGTGTCCTGGAGGCCGCGGGCGCGTGAGAGGGCGTCGAGTGTGCCGGCCGGCGCGAGGTGCCCGAAGCCCAAGCTGGTCATGGGCGTGTCGAGGATGACCACCCCCACGTCATGGGTGTTCGGGAAGCCCGCGAAGTTGTCGAAGCCGTAGTTGTGCATGAGGTGGGACTGGGCGCAGTAGTCCGCCTCGAGGCACTCGTTCGGGTAGCCCGTGACCGGGTCCTCCGCGGTGTCCGTGACGCCGGAGCCGGCGTCCTGCTCGAACCAGACCCGCGCCGAGGGCATCACCCCGCCCGCGCCATCGCTGGTGCAGTGGCCGGCGGTCAACAGGACGGACGGGGCGATGAGCTCCCCCGTGCAGCGATGGTCGAATGCGCCGGGCTGTCGTAGAACACCACCAGGCCCACGAAGGTGTGGTCCGGGTCAGGCTGGAAGTTCTTCGTGATGGCCGCGGCCGGCGCGACTCCCACGGCGAGCGCGGCGAGGGCCGCGGTCAGGGCGAACCCGATGCGTTTCATGCTCTCTCCCGGCGTACCGCCGTTGCGCCCCAGGCGCGGCAAGGGCGGGCAACCTGCCCGAGGGGCGCCCGCCCACCTTAGGAACAGGTGGGTGGCGGGTCAAAGACCCGATGGTCCCTGTCGGTGTCCGCCGGCACCGCGGGCAGCCGCCGGTTCGGTCACCGCAGCTCGTCCAGCCGAGACCGTCTTGCCGACGTCGGCGCTACACTCCGAAGGCCTATGGACGATCTCTATCGCGACTACATCCTCGAGCACTACCGGCGCCCCCACAACTTCGGCGTCCTCGAGCAGCCGTCGGCCACCTACGAGGGGGCCAACCCGTTGTGCGGCGACCGGATCACGATGCAGCTCGAGGTGCAGGACGGCGTGGTGACGGCCGTCGGCTTCACGGGTCGGGGCTGCGCCATCAGCCAGGCGTCGGCGTCCCTGCTCACCGACGAGATCCGCGGCAAGCAGATCAGCGAGGTGGCCAAGTTCGGCGCCGCGGACCTGCTCGACCTGCTCGGGATCGAGATCAGCCCCGCACGCCTGAAGTGCGCCATGCTGAGCTTCGACTCGCTGCAGCACCTCCTCGACGACATCGGCGCCAAGCCGCTGGCCAAGGACGCCGGCTGACCCGCGCCGAGCGAGGGTCCAGGTGACGGCTGTTCGCGTCCCGCGCGCCATCGCCGAGGCGATCGCCCACCACGCCCGTGCTGAGCGCCCCAACGAGGCCTGTGGCCTGGTCGTGGGCTCTGCGCTCCCCGCCGACGGCGGCGTCGCCCGCCGCTATGTCGCGTGCCGCAACGCGGCCGAGTCCCCCTCGCGCTACCTCGTGGATCGCGACGACCTCCTGCGCGTCCTCGCCGAGCTGGACCGCACGGGCGAGGAGGTCTGGGGGGTGGTCCACTCGCACGTCCGGACGGCCGCGGTCCCCTCGACGGCCGACATCGGCGAGGCGGCGTGGCCGGCGGCGCTGTACTTGCTGGTATCGCTGGCCGATGACGACGATGCGCCGAGCCTGCGCGCCTGGCGGATCGGGAACGGCACGGCCACCGAGCTGCCGCTGATGGTCAACGACGACGTGGTGGGCGCGGTGTGAGCCGGCGGGATCCTCGCGTGGCGTGGGTGCTCGCCGGCGTGGCGGCGCTCGCAGCCGGCACGCTCGCCGGCTGGAACGGCGGGCTCATCGAGGCGATCGCCACCCCGCCCGACCTGGTCCGCGCCGCGCTGGTCGCGGCGATGGTGCTCGCCGCGCTGCGACTGCTCGCGGCGGCCATCTCCCGACTCGAGGCAGGCCGTCGTCCGGAACCGGGCGCCGCGGACGGCCGCGATCTCGCGGTGCTGATCCGAGGCATCCGGTTCGTGTTCCTGGCCGTGGCCGCGATCGCGGCGGCGGCGGGCTGGCTGCTCGGCAGCCCGGTGCCCATCGTGGTGGCGCTGCTGATCGCCGGCGTCGACGTCGTGGAGACGGGGTTCCTCCTGCTCGTCGTCTCCGTGCGCGGCGATCGCGCCGCGGGCTGACCGCGCGCCGGGAACTCCCGCCCACCGCAACTCGACAGCAGGGGGGACGCGCGCGGCCCCGGCGCCTCGTCGCGGGTCGAGGCGCCGAGACGGGGTCCGGGCTACGAGATCTCGCGGACGATGAGGACCGAGCAGCGCGCGTGGAGCAGCACGTTCCGCGCCACGCTGCCCATGATCAGCCGCGCCAGGCCAGTCCGGCCGCGCGTGCCCATCACGACGGTGTCGATGTGGCGGGTCTCGGCGAATCGCAGGATCTCCGCTGCGGCGTCCCCTTCCAGCGCCACCGCCGCCGCATCGAGCCCCGCCGCGGAGAGACGGTCCGCGGCCGTCGCCGCCTCGTCGGCGGTCTCCTCGCGCGCCTCGTCGGCGGACCGCGTGTAGGACTCGAGCACCTGGTCGTAGAGGCCGGGAGTGAACCCGGCGGCGACCGGCACCCCCAACTCCGCCACCGTGATCACGCTGACGTGCGAGCCTCCGAAGATCGGCCAATCAGTCAGGACGGCCTCGGCCTCGCGTGCCGGCGCGGAGCCGTCGTCCGCGAAGGCGACGCTCCCGATGGCGCTCTTGCGGGCCACGAGCACCGGACACGGGGCGTGGTCGACGACCTCGGCGGCCGTGCTGCCGAGGAGCATCGTCGCGATGCTCCCGTGGCCGCGGCTGCCCACTACCACGAGGTCCGCGTTGAGGCCGGCCGCCTCGTCGACGATGGAGGAGGCCGGGCGCCCACGCACCAGGAAGCCGTCGACGGTGACGCCGTTGCGTCTGAGGGCCGTCTCCGCCCTGCCGATCGCCTCGCGCAGGTGGCGGGCGTCGCGCTCCTCCTCGGACTCGATGTTGGCGCTGGCGTCGCCAGCCGCAGCGTAGGAGAGCGCCAGCGCGTCGGCGAACGGCTGCAGGACCGCCACCACGCGCACCGCAGAACCCCGCGGCAGCGGCATGCTGGCGACGAGTTCGGTGGCCCGGTCGCTGCAGACCGAACCGTCAACGGCGAGCAGGATGCGCATCGGCGACCTCCGACCTGCGCTCATCGTCGCCCGGCCTGCAAGCGCGAGGACCGGCCGAACGTCCCGAAAGCGGGACCTCGTACTCCCCGTCGCTGCGTCCCGCGGCCCGCGTGCCGGACGTCGGGCACTCGCTAGCGGTGCCGGGCCCGCGCAAGGCCGCCCACGCGGTCGACCAGACGGTCGAGGAACACGTCTGCGTCCCCCGCGAGGACCACGTCGACATTTGGACGCCGCCCCGTCGTCTGCCGCCAGTCGGCGATCGTCTGGCCGTCGCCCGGGCCGTGGGACGCGTCCACGTCAACGGACGCGGGGCGAGCGCCGATGAGCGTGGGGTCGAGTGCCGCCGCCACGACGAACGGATCGTGGACGAACGCTCCGTAGAAGCCGTCGTACCGCTGGTGGAACTCGAAGTAGAAGCGCAGCGCATCCCGGGCGAAGGCCGTGATCGGCGCCGCCCCTCCCC
>JBJKRU010000198.1:0-6546 GCA_046704485.1 Candidatus Limnocylindrales bacterium
GCGGCGTGCTGACCATCGACACGAGCAAGATCACCCTGGGCCCGCTGCCGGTCGCCCTCGGCCAGCCGGGCGTGATCCCGCCCCGCTCGGCCACCGGCTGCCAGTGACGCGACGCCACCCACCTCGGGCAGGCGCCCTGCGCTAGACGACCCCGCCCGTCTCGAGCTGGACGCGCATCCGGCGCAGCTGTTCGGCCACCGGGAGCGCGGGCAGATCGAGCGCTGCCGCGGTGGCGGCGCAGGTCAGGCTGGAGTCGAAGGGCACGGGTGCCCCGCCCAGCTGCTCGCCGTCAGGCGGACCGGCGCGGAGCAGCGCGGGGTCCAGGCCCCAGGCGCGCGCGGTTGCGGCCGCCAGGTCGAGCCGCCCGATCGCGTCGGCGCCGCAGCAGTGGAAGACCCCGCCCAGTCCGCGGTCGGCGATCCGCCACATGCGCTCGGCCGCGTCGCTCGCCAGCGTCGGCGTCGCGACCATGTTGATCTTGGGCCCTTCCCAGACGGTGAACGGGTTCCCCGCGCCCAGCGTCTGGCGGACAGTGTCCACGAAGTAGCCGAACCCGGCGTTCTGCGCCACCGGCATCTCGTGGCGCGCCCAGTGGACGCCGTTGACGCCCGAGATCCTCGCCACGGCGCCGTGCCGGGCACGCTCGAGCACGACCAGTTCGGAGGCCAGCTTCAGCACCCCGTAGAGGTTCACCGGGTTGGGCGGCGTGGCCTCGTCGGCGCCGCCCTGCGTCCCGTCGAACACCCAGTCGGTCGACACCAGGATGATGCGGGCGCCAACCTCGTTGGCCGCGTCGACCAGGTGGCGCGTGGCGTCGACGTACGAGGCCCAGCCGGCCCGGCGGTCGGCGTAGATCGCGTCGAAGTCGTTGAGGATCGCGCTGTGGACGATCACGTCCGGGAGGAACTCGCGAACCGAGGCGAGCACCGCAGCGCGGTCGACCAGGTCCACCACGGGTGCGCTCACGGCCTCGTCCACTCCCCGGGCGCGGTGCACGGGGGTGCGGAGCTCGGCGCCGTGGACCTCCCCGAAGACCCTCGCGATGTTGCTGCCGACGAACCCCGAGGCGCCGGTCACGAACGCCCGCACGGCGGACCTCCTTCGCGTCCGAGGATACCCGGCGCTGGGGCGTGCAACGGCCGTCCGCGGATCGGTGACTCGCGCCGTCACGCGCCTTTCCGCCCGCAGGGTCGTGGTCGTCGACCGGCTGATCAGCGACCTCCGCAACGGCACGGTCGAGTGGCTGGTCGAGGACGGCGAGTCACAGGGCGACTGGCTGTTCGCCGAGGGCAGCGGTCGATCGACGGCCACGACCGCCCGGCCGGGGCCAATCCCGTCAGGCCCGGCCTACTCGAGCAGCCAGCCTGCGTACCGGGCCGTGAACAGGGCCGGCGTCCCGCCCGTGGCCAGGAAGACGATCGCCGAGCCGCCGACCGCCGCCCGGTCGAGCCGAGCGAGCGCTGCGAGCGCCTTGGCCGAGTACACGGGGTCGAGCAGGATGCCCTCGGTCCGGGCGACGAGCCGGATGGCGTCCCGGGCCGCGTCCGTGGGGGCGCCGTAGCCGCTCCCGACCTGATCGCGCACGAGGCGCGGATCGCCGTCAGGTGTCGGGAGGCCTCGCAGCTCGGCCACCTCGAGAGCGAGCCGCCGCACGGCCGACGCGGGGTCGGCCAGCGCCCCGACGTCAACGCCCAGGACCCGCCGGTGCCCGAGTCGAGCGGCCAGGCCGGCCTGGGTGCCGCCCGAGCCCGTTGCCGTGACCACGACCACATCGTCGTCGCCCAGCTGCGCGAGGATCTCGTCGGCGGCATCGGCGTACGCACTCGCCCCGAGCGGCGACGACCCGCCGACCCGGATGACGTATGGGCGCCGGCCCGCCTCCCGGAGCCCCTCGGCGACACCCCCGATCGCGGTGTCGAGGTCGTCGAGCGGCATCACGCCGACGAAGCGGGATTCGGCCCCAAGGATGCGGTCCAGGAGCTGATTGCCCTCGGCGCCCGTCGGCGGGTCGGTGTTGAAGACCAGGACGCAATCGAGGCCCGACGCCGCGGCTGCGGCGGCCGTCATCCGCGCGTGGTTGCTCTGCGGGCCACCCCCGGTCACGAGCACATCGCAGCCGCTCCCCAGGGCGTCGGCGACGAGGAGGTCGAGCTTCCGCGCCTTGTTGCCGCCCGTCGCGAGCCCGGTGCAGTCGTCGCGCTTGACCCTCAGCCGGCCGGAGGGGATCCCGAGCGCGCTGCCCAGCCGGTCGGCGCGGTCGAGCGGCGTGGGGAGGTGGGCCAGCATCGGGCCATCGTACGCGAAGGCCCGGGTCGGCCGGCACGCCAACGAGCCTGTCAGGTCCGGGTGTCGTCCCGATCCCGGAGCCCCAGGTGGTCGATCATGCGGCGGCCGAGCGAGTCGTAGATCGGCTCGTTGCGCATCACCGACGTGGTGATGACCGCGCCGAATGCCGCCGCGAGCATCGGCACCCAGAGGGTCGTCGCCGCGGTCATCTCGACGATCAGGACGATGCCGGTGAAGGGCGCCCGCACGATGGCGGCGAACAGCGTCGCCATGCCCACGACGGCGAACGTCGTCCCGTCCAGGCCCGGACCGGACAGGAACAGGCCCAGGACACCCGCGAACGCGGCACCCCACAGCGCCCCGACCGCGAGGAGCGGGGAGAACAGCCCGCCCGGCGTCTGGCTCGAGTAGGAGAGCGGGCCCAACAGGAAGCGGACGAGGAAGTAGACGATGAGCGCATTGATGGCGATCCCGCCGCCGAGCACCGTCTGCGTCAGCTGGTCACCGCCACCAGTGGCGATCAGCGGGTCGAACCAGAGCAGCACGCCGGCCACGCCGCCGATCACGGCGGCCTGCCCGAGTGGCGGGATCCGTTGCAGGTGGTCGGCGACGCCGAGCAGGAACAGGATCAACCGGTTGTACCAGGCACCCACGATCCCGGTGGCGATGCCGAACGCGAGGAACGCCAGCAGGGTCCAGCCCGGGGGCGTGACCACGGGCCGCACGTCGAACTCCGGGGCGTCACCAAGGATCAGGCGCGAGATCGCCACCGCGGTCGCCGTGCCGATCAGCGTCACCAGCGTGAGGCGCAACTGGATGGACTTGGTCACCTCCTCGAAGACGAACAGCGCGCCGCCGATGGGCGCGTTGAACGCGACGCCCAGGCCGGCGCCGCCCAGCGCGGTCTGGAGGATGCGCACGTCGCGGCCGTCCAGATGCAACCGCCGCCCGACCTCGGAGCCGACCGCCGACCCCAAGTGGACCGTCGGGCCCTCTCGGCCGAGCGCGAGCCCGGCCCCGATCGAGAGGATGCCGCCGAAGAACTTGGCGGGGATGACCTGCCACGCCGTCGCGGGAGCCTCCCCCCGCCACACCGCCTCGACGTCCTGGATGCCGCTGCCCGACACCCTGGGCACCCAGAGGACGATGGAGCGCGCCGCGACGACGCAGGCGGACGCTACGGCGACGACCAGCAGGAAGCCGAGGATGCTGAGCCCGCCGGCCCACGCCAGGATGTCCATGCGGACGGCGTCGGCCGAGTACAAGAGCAGCCGGAAGCAACCGCCGACGATCCCGACGAGGACGCCGGCGAGGGCAGCGACGACCCCCACCACGACCAGCCCGCGCGGATCGTCGGACTCCGCCTGCTCGTGGGCGGCCGGGCCCGGTGCCGAAGCCTCGATCGCGGTCGGCGGCTCGATCGGTGAATCGCTGGCGGGGGTGTCGGCGAGCTGTGCCGGGCGGCGCGCAGCCGCCTCGTCTTGGCTGGGCGCCCGAGCGTGGGGAGCAGCGGGCGCCCGGGCCGCGCCTGCGCGGGGGCCGCGACGGCGGCCGCCCGATGGATTGCTCATGGGCCTATTGTGCCGCGCACGGGCGATCGGCCCACCGCGGCCAGGGCTGGCCGGTGACGAGACAGGGGTGGCGGTCGGGCCGCCGGGGCCTGCTGGGCCCGGCCGAGAGCGAGTCCCGCCGCCCGCTCAGAGCTACCGGGACGCCGACTCAGTGCACGCGCTCGGACATCCCGGCCCAGAACGGCTCGCGCAGTTCGGCCTTGAGGATCTTGCCGGTGCCGCCCTTGGGGAGGGACTCGCGGAAGTGGATTTCGCGGGGAACTTTGAAGCGGGCCAGGCGCTTCTTGCAGTGCGCCTTGAGCTCCTTCTCCGTGGCGGCGGCCCCCGGCTTGAGCACCACGAGGGCCACCGGCGCCTCGCCGAACTTCTCGTCGGGCGCGGCCACCACCGCCACCTCGAGCACGGCCGGGTGCGCAGCGATCGCGTTCTCCACGTCCACCGAGCTGATGTTCTCGCCGCCGCGGATGATCACGTCCTTGCTGCGGTCCTTGATGACGACGTACCCCGCCTCGTCGATGGTCGCCATGTCGCCAGTGTGGAACCAGCCGTCGCGGATGGCACCCGCCGTGGCATCGGGGTCGCGGTAGTAGCCGATCATCACGGTGTTGCTGCGGACGACGATCTCGCCGATCTGCTCGCCGTCGGGTCGCACGTCGGCGCCGGTGGAGTCCACGACGCGGACGGCGGCCCCTGGGATGGGCCACCCGGTCATCGCCTGGCGTTCCGCCGCGCGATCGGGGGGCTCGGCCTCCGTGAGCACCCTGCGCGGCTGCGCGAGGGTGACGATGGGCGTGGTCTCGGACAGGCCGTAGCCGACGATCGCCTGCACGCCGATCTCCGACTCCAGCGCGCGCACCAGCGCGGGCGACGCGGGCGACCCCCCGATGATGAGCTGGCGCAGGCTGGACAGGTCGTGCTTCTTGCGCTCGCCGTGGTGGAGGACGGCGTTGAAGATGGCGGGCACGCCGAGCAGCCGCGTGACGCGGTGCTGCTCCACCTGCTCCATGAGCGCGACGGGGTCGAACTTGCGGAGCATCACGTGGCGCCCGCCGGTCATCGTGACGAAGTGCGGCACGCCCCAGCCGTTGACGTGGAACAGCGGGACCACGTGGAGCACCACGTCGTCCTCGTCGAAGCGGAGCGCGATCTCCGAGTTGAGGGCGTGGAGGTAGAGGTTGCGCTGGCTGAGCGCGACGCCCTTGGGCAGGCCAGTCGTGCCGCTCGTGTAGAACAGCTCGGCGATCGCGTTCTCGTCGATCTGCGGGTGGCGCGGCTCGGTCGACGCCCCGCCGAGGAGCGCCTCGTACTCGTGCGGCGCGATGGCGCCTGCTTCCCCCTCCATCACCACGAACACGGGCCGGGTTGACAGCTGGGGGACGAGCGCCTCCACCAGCGGCGTGAAGTCGCGGTGGAAGAACACGGCCTTGGCCGCCGCGTGGTCGAGGATGTAGGCGATCTCCCGGGGCGTCAGGCGGATGTTGACGGGGTTGAGGACCATTCCCGCCTCGAGGACGCCGTAGTAGGCCTCGAGCAGCTGGTGCGTGTTGTAGGTGATGAACGAGACGCGGTCGCCGGGCTGGAGCCCGAGGTCGTGGAGCGCATTGGCGAGCCGGTGGGTCCGCTCGCTCCAGGCGCGGTAGGTCAGCTGCGTCTCGCCGTCGATGACGCCCACCTTCTCGCCGAAGTAGGCGGCGGCGCGATCGCGGAAGTCGAGGACGGACAGGGGCACGAACACCGGATCACCTCGGGACCACTGGGCGGACGCTGTTGCCGCTCAGTGTGGCGCGTCGGGCAACGTCGCTGCACGCCGAACCACGCGCTCGGCGGATGCGCGCGAGATGAGGCGCTCGGGCGGCACGGGCGCCCCGCGCGCCGGGATGGCGGCCGGCTAGTGGTGCGAGGCTGCCTTGGCGCGACGGCGGGCCGCGGGAACCGCGTCGTGGGTCTCAGCCGAGGTCAGCGCGCCGCTGCTGGTCGCCGATCGGGAGGCCGCCGCCCGAACTCCCTGCCAGGTCACCACCTGAGCCGGTTCGGGAGTTGGCTCCTGCAGCAGCGGCCACGGCACCGAATCTGGGAACTGCTCGGCGAAGACCTCCACCAGCTCCGGGTCGAACTGGGTGCCGGCCATCCGGCGCAGCTCGCGGAGCGCCTCCTCGTGCGTGATGGCCGCCCGGTACGGCCTGCCGCAGACCATCGCCTCGTACGCCTCGCAGATCGCCACGATCCTGGCACCGATGGGAATGTCCGGGCCGGCGAGCCCGTGCGGGTAGCCGCGGCCGTCGAACCACTCGTGGTGGTGCAGCACGATCGTCGCCGCATCGCGCATGGCGCCCGCCTGCTCCAGCACGACCTGCCCGATCTTGGGGTGCTCCGTGACGATCCGCCACTCAGGCGGCGCGAGACTGGCCGGCTTGCCGAGGAGCTCGTCGGGGATCGCCAGCTTGCCGAGGTCATGGAGCAGGGCGGCGGTCCGGATCCGATCGAGCTCGCCCTGGGGCAGGCCGATGGCACGGCCGATCGCAGCAGACGCCCCGGCCGTCAGCTCCGTGGGCCTGCCGGCCCAGTCCGGTCGGCCAGCCAACGACCCGAGCAGTGCATCGCTGGCCGCCTTCATGGCCGCCCGCCCGACGTCGAGGGCGGCTGACCTGGCCTCGGCGCGGATCGGCGAGCGCCGGATCGTGTCGAGGTC
>JBJKRU010000199.1:0-23483 GCA_046704485.1 Candidatus Limnocylindrales bacterium
TGCCCCACGTGCCCCACCAGTACGAGTTCGCGCGGCTCAACCTCACGTACACCGTGCTGTCCAAGCGCTTCCTGCTGCGTCTGGTGCAGGATGGCCGTGTCCGCGGCTGGGACGACCCGCGCATGCCGACGATCTCGGGCCTTCGCCGGCGCGGCTTCCCGGCCGAGGGGATCCGCGACTTCGCGACCGCCGTCGGCGTGGCCAAGGCCGACTCCACCCACGAGATCGCGCTGCTCGAACACCACGTGCGCGAGGTCCTCAACCGGACCTCGCCGCGCCGTTTCGGCGTGCTCGACCCGCTCAAGGTGGTGATTACCAACTTCCCGGACGACCTGGTCGAGACGATGGAGGTGGTCAACAATCCGGAGGACCCGTTCGCGGGCGAGCGTCCCGTCGAGTTCACGCGCGAGCTGTGGATCGAGCGTGACGACTTCATGGAGGAGCCGGCGCCCAAGTTCTTCCGCCTGGCGCCCGGGCGCGAGGTGCGCCTCCGGAACGCGTACTTCATCACCTGCGACGAGGTGGTCAAGGACGCCGACGGCCACGTCTCGGAGCTGCGCTGCACCTACGATCCGGCCACGCGCGGCGGCGACGCGCCAGACGGGCGGCGGCCGAAGGCGACGCTCCACTGGGTCTCCGCGGCGCACGCGCTCCCCGCCGAGATCCGCCTCTACGACTACCTGTTCACGTGCCCGGACCCGGGTGCCGACGGGCGCGACCTGCTCGACGACCTGAACCCCTCCTCGGAGGCGGTCATCAGGGGGTTCGTGGAGCCCTCCCTGGCCGGGGTGCTGCCGGGCCAGACCGTCCAGTTCGAGCGGCTTGGGTACTTCTGCGCGGACTCGGACTCGCGGCCGGGCGCGCTCGTGTTCAACCGGACGCTGTCGCTGAAGGACACCTGGGCGAAGGTCAAGGCTCGGGGCTGAAGGGTCGCTGCGACCTCGCGAGGCCCCGGCCTCCCCTCTTCGCCGCGTCCTAGACGTGCGGGGCGACGCCCTCCGCGAGGCGGTGCATCACCTCCACCTGCGCGCCGTGGTCAAGCAGCGGGAAGTGGCTGCGCGCGACGAGCTCGACCGGCACGCCAGCGCGGCGGCGGATATCGAGCAGCGCCTCGACCAGCTCGTCGGCGGAGCCTGCGAACGTCGCCCGACCCCGGGTGAGATCCGCGTCGGAGCGGGTCAGCGGCGGCGGGGTGGCCGCGGGCAGGGCACGCCTCGTCGAGTCCTCCATGTCGGCGTACTTCCACTGCATCGCCCACAGCGCGTCCCGGTAGCGGGCCATCGCGTCATCGCGCGACGAGCCCGGCAGCAGGATCGAGTAGTGCAGGAAGCGGAAGCTGGCCGGGTCGCGTCCGATGCGCTCGCACTCGTCGAGCACCCAGCCGACCTGCTGGACGAACGCGTCGGGCAGGACGTTGGCGAAGATGCCGTCGGCCAGCCGGGCCGCCCGCCGGACAGCCGCTTCGGCTCCCCCGCCCACCAGGACCGGGATCCTCGATGGCGGCGCGGGCCGGACGCCAAGCGTCGGCAGCTGGTAGAGGGGCCCCTCGTGCGTGAACGGCTGGCCGGACCACGCCTTCGGCAGGATCCGGAGGATCTCGTCCATTGCGGCGCCACGGCGATGGGTGTCCGCGCCAAGGCCGGCGAACTCGGCCTCCAGCCAGCCGAGGCCCAGGCCGAGGGCCAGCCGCCCGTGGCTGAGCAGCTGGACGGTGGCCGCGTCCTCGGCCAGTCGCAGCGGGTGGTGGAGCGGCGCGAGGAGGACCCCCGTGCCGATGCCGATCCGCGACGTGGCCTGCGCGATCGCCGCGGACACGACCAGCAGCGACGGCATGTACCCGTCGTCCACGAAGTGGTGCTCCGTGGTCCAGACGGCGTCGAACCCGAGTCGCTCCGCCTCGACGGCGAGCGCGATCGTCTCGTCGTAGGCACGCGTCCAGTCCGTCTCGCCAGGCCGGAGCTGGGCCGACAGTAGTCCGAAGCCGAGTCCCATCGCTGTCTCCTACCCGAGCTGCTCGACCAGGTCGGCCACCGAGTCCACGACGAGCGACGGCCGGAACGGATACCGCCCGACCTCGTCGGCCGAGGTCGAGCCGGTCAGGACCAGCACCGTGAACATGCCCGCCTCCAGCCCCGACTTCACATCAGTGTCCATGCGGTCACCGATGACGCCCGACACCTCGGAGTGGGCGCTCAGTGCGTTGAGCGCGCTGCGCACCATGAGCGGGTTGGGCTTGCCGACGAAGTACGGCTGGACGCCCGTGGCCGTCGAGATCAGCGTGGCCACCGCTCCCGTCGCCGGCACCGGGCCGTCGGCGGTGGGCCCGGTGGGGTCGGGATTGGTGGCGATGAAGCGGGCGCCCTCGCTGACCAGGCGGATCGCGCGGGTGACCCGCTCGAAGCTGTAGGTGCGCGTCTCGCCCAGCACCACGTAGTCCGGACGACGCTCCGTGAGCGTGTACCCCGCGTCGTGGAGTGCCGTGGTGAGGCCGGCCTCGCCGATGACGAAGGCCGAGCCGCCCGGCCGCTGCAGGCGCAGGAACTGCGCGGTGGCGAGGGCGGACGTCCAGATCAGCGTTTCGGGCACGTCCAGGCCGCTTGCACGCAATCGCGCGGAGAGGTCTCGCGGCGTGTAGATGGAGTTGTTGGTCATGACGAGGAACCGCATGCCGAACTCGCCCAGGCAGGCGAGGAACGAGTCGGCGCCGGGGATGGCGGTCTCCTCGTGGACGAGCACGCCGTCCATGTCGATCAGCCAGTTGCGGATCTTGGGCGGGATCATGAGCCCATCGTACTGGGCGCCGCGTCAACACCCGGTGAACGCATGGTCAGCAGTTCTCGGCAACTGTGCGCCGCGTCTTCAATCCTGACAGTTCTTGGCAGCATCACAAGGTACCTTGGAAGCCGAGCCACACACACCTTGGAAGGAGCAAGATGCTGCACGTCCTGATGGCCCGGACCGTTGCCCAGGAGCACGAGCGGGCAATCCAGCGCCGGCTCCTGGAGCACGCCGTCCGACAGGCGGCGCGAGCCGCGGAGGCCGACGAGATGGCCCCGGCGACACCGAGCCGCGATCCCGCTGCACCAGTGGCAGGCCGGCCTGCCGGACCCCGCCAGACGACACCAGCCACGATCAGCTGACCCCTTCGGGGCCCGCGGGGCGGCGTGCGGCCGATGACGGCGGTGCCGGCACGGCATAACGCGCGGCCAGCAACCGCCCCGCCTCGGCGAACTGCGCCCGCAAGGCCGCCGGGGCGAGCACCTCGACCGTGCGGCTGTGCGGGAGCAGGTCGAGGAAGGCCGCCTCGAGAGACTCATGCCGGAACCGCACGCGGAGCCAGCCGTCGGGGTCGGGCCGCTTGGGCACGACGAGGGTCGCGGCCGCCGCGCGACCGATCGAGCGCTCCAGCGACGGCAGTGCGGAGGGGTCGACTCTGGCGGTGATCGCGACGCTCGGCGTCTCGGCCTCGAACCGTGCGGTGGACTCGGCCCAGAACGCAGCCAAGTCGAATCCCTCCGGCCGATCGAACCGCTCGCCGGGCTCCACCGCCTCGACGCGCGACACGCGGAACGTCCGGGGCTCGCCCTTGGAGACCGCGACCAGGTACCAGACGCCGCCCTTCAGCACCAGGCCGAGCGGGTCCAGCGGGCGCCGCTCCACCCTGTCGTCACGTCGGTAGCGGACGATCACCGAGCGCGTCTCCCAGACCGCGTTCGCGAGTTCGCCAAGGCAGGGAACGGGGTCGGCCTGCTGCCACCAGCCCGGGGCGTCGAGGTGGAACCGCTCGGCCACGCGGCCGGCGCGCGCCCGGAGCTCCGGTGGCAGCGCCGCGAGGACCTTGAGCCGTGCCGCGGTCACGACGGTCCCGAGCCCGAGCTCCGCGGCCGGGCCGGGGACGCCGGAGAGGAACAGGGCCTCGGCCTCCTCAGAGGTGAGGCCGGTGAGCCGAGTCCGATAGCCGTCCACCAGGCGCACGCCGCCGCCAGGCCCGCGCTCCGCGTAGATCGGGACGCCCGATTCTGCGAGCGCCTGGACGTCGCGGTAGACCGTGCGGTCGCTGACCTCCAGCTCCTCGGCGAGCTCCGCCGCGGTGCGGTGGCCGCGCGTCTGGAGGAGCAGCAGGATGCTGACCAGGCGGCTGGCACGCATGACCACCGAATCCTAGCCGCATTCCTGAACGTCCGTGTCAGGAAATATCGTCCGGACGCCCTCCCATGCGGGGCCGCGCCGGAGCGGGCAGGCGCTACGCTCAACGCGTGAGCGACGTCCACTGGCCCGACTACTACGCGGTGACGGTGTCCCGTCCCGCCTGGGGCACCACGATCGCTGCCGCCGAGCGGTTCGCCGCGCAGGACGGGCCGGGGGCCCCTCCCCGGCTTGCCGTGGACCTCGGCTGCGGCGCGGGCCGGGATGCGCGAGAGCTCCTCAGACGGGGCTGGCGGGTGATTGCGGTGGATCGCGAGCCCTCGGCCATCGAGGCGCTGGAGGCGGCGACGCCGGAGGCTGACAGGGGTCGGCTCGAGGTCGTCCTGTCCGACCTGGCCTCGTTCGAGGTGCCGGCGTGCGACCTCGTCATCGCAAGCGTCAGCCTGCAGCTCCTGGCCGAGGGCGACTACGTGACTGTGATGGGGCGGATCACCGCCGCGCTGCGGCCGGGCGGCCGCTTCGCCGGCCTGATGTACGGCGACCGCGACGAATCCGCGGGCGAGCCGGGCGTCACATGCCTCTCGCCAGCGGCGATCCGGGGCCTCCTCGCCGACTACGAGATCGAGTCCTGGCTCGAGCGCGAGGAGGACGGCAAGATGGCGCTGGGCGATCCGCACCACGTGCACCTGATCGAGGTGGTGGCCCGCCGGTGCTGACGGCTGGACCGGAGGCGCGCCGGTCCGATCGGCCAGTCCGACCGGCCCTGCCGGACGGCCTTGCGGGGGTGCGCCGGGCCAGCGCACCCTTGGTCGCGTGACCGAGCCCGACCTCGAGGCGCTCCGCCGCCGCATCGCCGACGCGCGCGCCGCGGGCCGCGACACGCTCACCGAGCCCGAGGGCCTGGATCTCCTGACGGCCCTGGGCATCGCCGTTCCTCCGTGGCGCCTCGTCGCCGGTGGGGCCGACGTGGACGACGCGCTCCTCGCCGCGTTCACGGGCGAGCGCATCGTGCTCAAGGCCGTGGCGCCAGGCCTGGCCCACAAGACCGAGGTCGGCGGTGTCGCGTTCGTTGAGCGGTCCGTGTCCGCGGTCCGGGACGCCATCGGCGCCATGCGCGCGCGCCTCCCGTCGCCGCCCATCGGGTTCACCCTGGCCGAGCTGGTCCCCCACGATCGCGACCCTGGCGGGGAGCTGCTTCTCGCGTTCCGCTGGACCGACGACCTCGGGCCGGTCGTGGCGGTCGGCGCGGGCGGGACCGCGACGGAGCTGCTCGCCGCCGACCTCCGTCCCGGCCGAGAGCTCGCGATCGCATCGCCCGCCCTGACGCCGCCCGAGCGCCTGGCCGAGACCCTCGCCCAGGCGACGGCGGCCCGGCTCGCCACCCGGTCGGTCCGGGGACAGCCGCCGCGCCTCGACCCCGAGAAGCTGGCCGACACCGTGCGCGGGCTCATGGCCCTCGCGCCGCTGGCGCCCGCCGACCTCCTCGAGGTGGAGGTGAACCCGGCTGCGGTGACCTCGGACAGCCTGGTCGCCCTCGACGTGCTGGTGCGGCTGGGTTCCGGGCCGCGGCCCGTGCGCGCGCCTCGACCGGCGGCAGCGGTGGCGCGTCTCCTGCGTCCGGCGACGATCGCGATCGTCGGCGTCTCCTCGTCGATGAACGCCGGTCGCGTCATCCTCCAGAACGTGCTCCGCGACGGCTTCGACCCAGTCTCGATCACCGTCGTCAAGCCCGGCGCCGACGAGGTCGACGGTGTCCGCTGCGTGCCCGACCTCGCCTCCCTGCCCAGCCGCGTCGACCTCCTTGTCGTCGTGCTGCCGGCAGCGGCGACGCCGGGGTTCGTGGCCGAGGCCGTCGAGCGGGACCTCGCCGCCTCCTTCATCGTCATCCCAGGCGGGCTCGAGGAGAAGACGGGCGGCAGCGCCCTGGCCGACCGGATGCGGGACGCGCTGGCGGCGGCGCGCTCCCGCCCCGACGGCGGTCCCGTGATCAACGGCGGCAACTGCCTGGGCATCCGGTCCCGCCCGGGCCGCTATGACACGCTGTTCATCCCCCGGGCGAAGCTGCCGCCCGGCTCGAGGCCGGCACCCGTGGCGCTGGTGACCGGCAGCGGCGCCTTCGCGATCACACGGCTGTCCCGCCTGGCCCCGCTCGACCCGCGCTACGTGATCACGATCGGCAACCAGACGGACCTCACGGCCGGCGACTACCTCGCGCACTTCGTCGACGAGCCCGAGGTCCGCGTCGTCGGCGTGTACGTCGAGGGGTTCACGCGCCTCGACGGCGTGCAGTTCCTCGACGCCGCGGAGCGCATGCACGCCGACGGGCGGCAGGTGGTCCTGTACCGCGCCGGCCGCACCGCCGCCGGGGCTGGCGCCTCGGCCAGCCACACCGCGGCGATCGCGGGCGACGCGACGGTGACGCGACACCTCGCGCGGCAGGCGGGCGTGGCGTGGGCGGAGACCCCGGCCGAGTTCGACGACCTGTTGCGGGTGTTCGCGCTGCTCGACGGGCGGCCGGCGGCGGGGCACCGCCTCGGCGCCGTGACCAATGCCGGTTCGGAGTGCGTGACGATCGCCGATCACGCCGGCAGTCTCGAGCTGGTGCGCTTCGCCCCCGGCACGGAGCGGGCGCTGGGTGAGCTCCTCGTGCCGGCCGGCATCACCTCGGTGGTGGACGTGCACAACCCGCTCGACCTCACGCCCATCGCGGGCGCCGGCATCGCGGGCGCCGCCGCGCGGATCATCCTCGACGCGGACGAGGTGGATGCCGGGGTCGTGGGAGCCGTGCCGATGGCCGACTCGATCGAGACGCTCCCGGCTGGCGAGGGCCACGGCGAGGATCTCGCCCGGCCCGGCGCCCTCGCCGAGGTCCTGACGGGCCTGTGGCTGACGACAACCAAGCCGTGGATCGCGGTCGTGGACGCGGGTGCCCTGTACGACCCGTTCCGCGATCGTCTCGCCGCGGCGGGGATGCCGGTCCTCGGCACCGCGGACGCCGCCACCCGCGCGCTGGCGGCCTGGTGCGACGCCACCGCACCGCGTTCGAGGTGACGGCTCGCCGGCCGCCGGCTGCCCTCGGAGCTTCGGGTCCCGAAACAATCCGGTAGCCTCGTCCCGTGCAGCGCAAGTGGCTCATCCTCTCGGCCGTCTCGCTCGGATCGCTCATGTCGACCCTCGACGGCAGCATCGTCAACATCGCGCTGCCCGCGATCCAGACCGATTTCGGCATCGACCTGACGACGGTCGAATGGGTGGTCGTGGCCTACCTGCTGGTCGTGGGCAGCCTGCTCCTGCCGGTGGGCCGCCTGGGCGAGGTGGCCACGTTCAAGCGCGTGTACCTCGCCGGGTTCGCCGTGTTCTCGGTCTCGAGCGTCCTGTGCGGACTGTCACCGAACGAGCTGTGGCTGATCGGATTCCGCGCGGTCCAGGCATGCGGCGCGGCGGCCATCATGGCGATGGGCCCGGCTGTGGTGGCCAGGACCTTCGACGCGACCGAACGCGGGCGGGCCCTTGGCCTCAACGGCGTGAGCGTGTCACTGGGCCTGAGCCTCGGGCCGGCGCTCGGGGGCGTGCTGACGCAGGTGGCGTCGTGGCGGTCGATCTTCCTGATCAACGCGCCGATCGGCGTCATCGCCATCCTCTGGGCGTGGCGCGTGCTGCCCCCTGAGGGCGGCGGACGCGAGCGGTCGTTCGACATCCGCGGCGCGACCCTCTCGGGCTTCGCCCTGTTCGGCCTGCTGCTGGCGCTGTCCGAGGGCCAGACCTGGGGCTGGACGTCGGCCCCGACGCTCGCCCTCGGCATCCTCTTCCTCGTCCTCGGCGCGGCCTTCCTCTACTCGGAGCGGACAACCGTCCAGCCGCTCCTGGAGCTCACCCTGTTCCGGATCCGGCCGTTCAGCTTCGGCCTGGCGAGCGTGGTGGTGGCGTTCTCCGGCCTGTTCACCGCCACGTTCCTGCTGCCATTCCTGCTCGAGCAGGGTCGGGGCTTCTCGCCGATCGAGGCCGGGCTGCTCCTCACGCCGGTCCCGATCTCGATGGCGGTCGTCGCCCCCTTCTCGGGCATGGCCTCCGACCGCGTCGGGCCAGCGCTCCCGGCCAGCGCGGGGATGGTGGTGATGGTGCTCGCCCTGATCAGCCTCACCCAGCTGCCGGTGGACTTCACGCTCCCGGACCTCATCTGGCGACTGGTCCTGATGGGCATCGGGCAGGGCCTGTTCATGAGCCCCAACAGCTCGGCCGTCCTAGGGTCCGTGCCCGGTCGGCGTGTCGGGACGGCGTCAGGGACCCTGGCCCAGATGCGCGTCACCGGCCAGTCGCTCGGGATCGCCGTCTCCGCCGCCATCGTTGCCACGCGCCTGCCGGTGCACCTGGCTGGGGGCGCCTCGCAGAGTGCGGCGCTGGCCGGGGCGATCCACGATGCGTTCTGGGTGGCGGCCGGCGTGTGCGCTGTCGGGATCGTCACGAGCCTCGTGCGCGGCTCCGGCCTGCGCGGGGAGGTGGAGGGCCAGGTCGCCGCAGTCCGCCACGAGGGTTCCGGGACGCCGACTGCCCGACCCGGCTGACGAGCTCGTGGAGCGGACGCCGACCCTGGCCCCGCAGCCGGGCCGCGCGGGCCGTGTTCAGCCGGCGCGGACCAGGTCGGCGCGCACCCAGCCCGAGCGGCCGCGGTACACGATGTGGTCCCAGCGCTGGGCGGCCCGGACGGCCGAGCCGATGACGCGCAGCTGCGTGCCGGTCGGGACGGTGGCGAGCACGGCAGTCGCGGTGGAGGCGCCGGCGCGCAGGTGGACGGCGAACCGGGTGCGCACGAGCGTGGCCCTGGCCCTGGCGGCCGACGTCGCCTTGGCAGTCGCGTTCGAGACGGGCCTCGCCGCCTTGGCTGACAAGCGCCCGAGCTGGGTGTGGATGTAGCCCGTGACCGAGAGGTGCAGCGCGTGGAGCCCGGTGATCCGGATGCCCTGAGCCGGATTGAGCGCGCTGATGACGCGGCCGCCACCGAGGTAGATCGTCGCGTGCGCGCCGCCCCCGTAGATGACCACATCGCCGACCTGCGGCCTCGAGCGGCTCACGAGGTGGCGGGCACGGGCCCAGGCCAGCATGGCGTACCCGGAATGGCCGCCGCCCAAGCGGCTTCCGACGCCCGCCTTGCGGTAGCTGTAGAGGACGAGGCCCGAGCAGTCGAAGGCCGAAGGGCCTGCCGCCCCGAGCACGTAGCGCTTGCCGCGCTGTGCCTCGGCGATGTGGACCACCGTGTCGGCGGCCGTCGTCGTGACGGTTGCCGACTGGCTGGCGGCCGCCACCGGCGTGGCGGTGGCGGCAAGGACGGCGGCGGCCGCGAACGCGGCGGCGGCCAAGGCCCGAAGGCCGGCGGTGAGCCCCAAGGTGCTCCTCTCTGCCAGGCACGGCGGCGGTCCGCAGTGTCGGTGGGACGGTGCCGCCGGTCAGAGAGGCTGGTGGCGGCCGCGACAGCGGCGCGCGGGGACGATCACGCTCGAGGAGGGCGATCGGACGACAGGCTCACTGTCGGGCGGCGATATGCAGCTGATGCCCCTGTAGTCCGGTCAACGGCGCGGAACCATACCAGCGATCCGCGGAACGCGCCGGCGGCGTCACGGGTGGCGGGTCATATCGAGCCGGGGCAGTAGCCTCCCGCCGTGCCGTCCTTCACCGACCCGCAGGTCATCCTGTTCGTCTCCGACCGCGGGGCTGCCGCAGGTTCTATGCCTCCTTCGGCTTCGTCGAGACGTTCCGGACACCCGAGACGCCGCCGGTCGGGATCGAACCGCTGATGGGTGGATCCGCGCTCGGGCTGGCACCGCCGGGACCGGCCGCCGCGAGCCGCGGGATCACGCCGGTGTCGGCTGGGCACCGCGCCTGCATGACGCCTGTGGACAGACGATGTGGAGGCCGCGCACGCGTTGGCGCTCGAGGCAAGTGCCACGGACCGCGCGGCAACGCACCCATTCCTGGACGGCCGCCTGCGCGTGGCGTCTGTCGAAGACCCTGACGGGCACCCGGTCCAGCTGGTGCAACGCGTCGAACTCGCGCCAGACTGCGTCGTCCCGCCGCGCCTTCCGCGCGCCATTCGCGCGCCGATGAGCGTCAGCCGGCCCCTCCGAGGAGGACCCCCGCCCAGACGGCCGCCAGCGACGCGACCACGCTCGCGAGCACGTAGGCGGCAGCCGCCAACCATGCGCCGCGCTCCGCCAGCGCGAGGGCATCCAGCGAGAACGTGGAGAACGTCGTGTACGCGCCCAGGAAGCCCACGATCACGAGCGGGCGGACCCAGTCCGGTGCCCCGTGGCGCTCGATCAGCGCGTACGTCAGCCCGATCACGAACGAGCCGGTGACGTTGATGAGCAGTGTGCCGTAGGGGAACTCGCCGCCCAATCGGTCGAGCACCCAGCCGCCGAGGGCGAACCTGGCATTCGCGCCGAGGATCGCGCCGATGGATATCGCGAGATACGTCATGCCGTCTCCGTCGTCTGGGCAACAGAAAGCCCCCAGCCCTGCAGTCGCAGGCCAGGGGCCATCAGCCTTGGGGGGCGGTTCAGACGCTGGGCGTCTCGGCGGGCACCATCGCCGATCGACGGAGGGTATGGGTGACACTGCGAGGCGGTCAAGCAGCACGCCAAGACTGGGCCGATCGGACCGGATTCACGGCCGATGGCCCCGCATCGCCTGACCTGCGGTCCACGATGTGGGGTCCGTTGGGACGCCTGCTGCCGCGCCCGGAGGAGCACAATTCCTCCGTGCGCCAGAGGAGCGTTTCTGCGCGTGCCCGCGTCTCCAAACCCACCGCCACCGATCCGGGTGGCTGGCGCCGCCCGAAAGGAAGCAGCGACTTATGGACCAGCTCTGGGAGACCCTGGACGGCAACGAGGCGACGGCCCGCGTCGCCTACGCGCTGTCGGAGGTCATCTCGATCTACCCGATCACGCCTGCCTCGCAGATGGCCGAGCACTGCGACGACTGGGCGGCTGCCGGCAGACCGAACCTGTGGGGACAGGTGCCGGACGTCGTGGAGATGCAGTCCGAGGGTGGCGCCGCGGGCGCCATGCACGGCGCGGTCCAGAAGGGTGCCCTCGCGTCGACGTTCACCGCGTCGCAGGGTCTCCTGCTCATGATCCCGAACATGTTCAAGATCGCCGGCGAGCTCTCGCCGGCGGTCATCCACGTGGCCGCCCGCGCCGTGGCCACCCACGCGCTCTCCATCTTCGGCGACCACAGCGACGCGATGCAGACCCGGTCCACCGGCTTCGCGATGCTCTCGTCCGGCTCGGTCCAGGAGGCTCACGACTTCGCCCTGGTGGCCCACGCGGCGACGCTCCGCTCGCGCGTGCCGTTCCTGCACTTCTTCGACGGCTTCCGCACCAGCCACGAGATCAACAAGATCTCGGTCCTCTCCAAGGACGACCTGCGGGCGCTCGTCCGCGAGGAGGACGTGCTGGCCCATCGCGCCCGGCAGCTGACGCCGGAGGAGCCAGTCGTCCGCGGCACGGCGCAGAACCCTGACGTCTACTTCCAGGCCCGAGAGGCCGTCAACCCCTACTACCTTGCCGTGCCCGGCATCGTCCAGGAGGTCTTCGACCAGCTGGCCGCCCGCACCGGCCGCGCGTACCACCTGGTCGACTACATCGGCGCGCCGGACGCGGAGCGCGTGGTCGTGGTCATGGGTTCCGGCACGGGTGCGGTCGAGGAGACCGTGGCGACGCTGGCCGCCCGCGGCGAGAAGGTGGGCATGCTGGCCGTCCGCCTGTTCAACCCGTTCCCGTCGTCCGCACTGGTCGAGGCCCTGCCCAAGACGGTGCGCGCGATCGCCACCCTGGACCGGACGAAGGAGCCGGGCGCGGTCGGCGAGCCGCTCTACCTCGAGGTGGTGTCCGCCCTGACCGAGGCGACGGACAGCGACGACGCCCCGCTCCCGGCCATGCCGCGGGTCATCGGCGGCCGCTACGGGCTGGCGTCCAAGGAGATGACCCCGTCGATGGTCAAGCCCGTGTTCGACGAGCTGGCCGCCGCCAAGCCCAAGCGCCACTTCACGCTCGGCATCTACGACGACGTGACGCACCTCTCGCTGCCGATCGACCGCGAGTTCCGCTACCCGCGCCCCGCCGGCGAGGTCCAGGCCCTGTTCTTCGGCCTCGGCTCCGACGGCACGGTCGGCGCCAACAAGAGCTCGGTGAAGATCATCGGCGAGGGCACTGACCTGTACGCGCAGGGCTACTTCGAGTACGACTCCAAGAAGTCGGGGTCGCTGACCACCTCGCACCTCCGATTCGGCCCCAAGCCCATCAAGTCGACCTACTTCGTCGACCAGGCCGACTTCGTCGCCTGCCACCAGTTCAACCTGATCTTCAGCAAGCGGGTCATCGAGCTGGCCAAGCCGGGCGCCACGCTCCTCCTCAATGCGCCGTACGGCCCCGACGAGGTCTGGGACCAGCTGCCGGCCACCGTCCAGCGCGCCATCGTGGACAAGGGAATCGACCTGTGGGTCATCGACGCGTTCGCCGTCGCCACCGAGGTCGGGATGGGCAACCGGATCAACACGGTCATGCAGCCCTGCTTCTTCAAGCTGTCCGGCGTGCTGCCAGCCGACGAGGCCATCGCCCGCATCAAGAACTCGGTCGAGAAGACCTACGCGAAGCGCGGCGCGGCCGTGGTCCAGCGCAACTTCGCTGCCATCGACGCGTCGCTCGCCCGGATGGCCCACGTCACCCCGGGCAAGGTCAAGGACGAGGAGGTGCTGGCGTCGCTCATCCCGGCCACCGCCCCCGAGTTCGTCCGAGACGTGACCGCCAGGCTGATCGCCGGGGACGGCGATCTCGTGCCGGTCAGCGCCATGCCCGTGGACGGCACGTTCCCCACCGCCACCACGCGCTACGAGAAGCGGGGCATCGCCCCGTCCATCCCGGTCTGGGACGCGTCGATCTGCATCGACTGCGGCAAGTGCGCGATGGTCTGCCCGCATGCCTCGATCCGGATGAAGGTCTACCCGGCTGAGCAGGCGGTCCCGAGGCTGCCGAGCAAGGAGTTCAAGTCTCGCGACCTGCCCAACCACCTCATCACCATCCAGGTCGCCCCGGACGACTGCACCGGCTGCGGCGTGTGCGTGGACGTCTGCCCCGCCAAGAGCAAGACGGACATCGGGCACAAGTCGATCAACATGGCCAGCTACCTCGACAACCGCGAGGTCGAGCGCGAGCGGTGGGACAAGTTCCTCGCCATCGAGCCGCTGGCCCGGGACGCGATCGCGGTTGACACGGTCAAGGGCGCCGCGCGGCTGGAGCCGCTGTTCGAGTTCTCGGGCGCATGCGCGGGCTGCGGCGAGACGCCGTACCTGCGCCTCGTGACGCAGCTGTTCGGCGACCGCATGGTGGTCGCCAACGCCACCGGATGCTCGTCGATCTACGGCGCCAACCTGCCCACCACCCCGTGGGCGACCAACGCTGCCGGGGAGGGCCCGGCGTGGTCGAACAGCCTGTTCGAGGACAACGCGGAGTTCGGCCTGGGCATGCGCCTCGCGCTGGACAAGCAGCATGAGCAGGCGCTCGCGCTCGTGGAGAAGCTCGCCCCGCAGATCGGCGAGGCATTCTCCAAGGAGATCGTGGCGGCCGACCAGTCGAACGAGGCCGGTATCGAGGCCCAGCGCGGCCGGGTGGCCAGGCTGCGCGACATCATCGCCCAGATCGACTCCGACGATGCCCGCTCGCTCGCCTCGCTGGCGGGCGACCTCGTCCGCAAGGGCGTGTGGATCGTGGGCGGTGACGGATGGGCCTACGACATCGGCTTCGGCGGCCTGGACCAGGTCCTCTCGTCCGGGCGCAACGTCAACATCCTGGTCCTCGACACCGAGGTCTACTCGAACACCGGAGGCCAGGCCAGCAAGGCGACCCCGCGCGGCGCGGTCGCCAAGTTCGCCGCCGCCGGCAAGGCATCGGGCAAGAAGGACCTGGGCGCCATCGCCCGCAGCTACGGCAACGTGTTCGTGGCCCAGGTGTCGATGGGCGCGAACGACGCGCAGACCATCAAGGCGCTGCTCGAGGCGGACGCCTGGCCGGGGACCAGCCTGGTCATCGCCTACGCCACCTGCATCGCCCACGGCATCGACATGAGCCTGTCGATGAGCCACCAGAAGGACGCGGTGAAGTCCGGCTACTGGCCGCTCTACCGCTACTCGCCGGTGGTCACCGACGTCGAGGGCCTGCCCTTCAGGCTGGACTCGACGAAGCCGTCCATCCCGATCCGGGAGTTCGTGGCCGGCGAGACGCGGTTCGCGATCCTCGAGCGCACGAACCCCGACAAGGCAGCCGAGCTCGCTGAGCTCATGCAGGCGGACGCCGACGAGAAGTGGCGCTACTACGAGCAGCTCGCCGGCATCCACCGCATTGTGCCGCACCTGCACGCCAAGGACGCTGCGACCGCGGCGGCGGGTGAGGGCGGGAAGGGAGACGAGGCGTGAGCGTGGACCTGCGCACCCGCTATCTCGGGCTGGACCTGCGCAACCCGATCGTGGCGTCGTCGTCCCCGTGGACCGGCGACCCGGCCGTGGTGAAGCGCCTCGACGAGGCGGGGGCGGGCGCGGTCGTCCTGCCGTCGCTGTTCGAGGAGGAGATCCTCAACGAGGAGATCGAGCTGAACCGCTCGCTCGAGCAGGGCAACGAGCAGTTCGGCGAGGCGCTGTCGTACTTCCCGCAGATCGCGGACTACATGGGCACGGGCGACCGGTACCTGGCCCGCCTCGAGAAGACCAGGGCGGATGTCGCCATCCCCGTGGTCGCCAGCCTCAATGCCGCGACGCTGGGCGGCTGGGTCCGGTACGCCCGGTTGATGCAGGACAGCGGCGCCGACGCGCTCGAACTCAACCTCTACCACGTGGTGGCGGACCCGACGATGACCGCGGCCGACCGGGAGGCGCGCGACCTGGAGCTGATCGCCGCCGTCCGAGCCGCCGTGAACATCCCGCTGGCCGTGAAGCTGAGCCCCTACTACTCGGCGTTCGCGAACTTCGCGGCGAATGCGGTGAAGGCTGGCGCCAACGGTATGGTGCTGTTCAACCGCTTCTACCAGCCCGACCTGGACCTCGAATCCCTCGACGTCGTCAACAAGGTGTCGCTGTCCACCTCGGCGGAGCTCCGCCTGCCGATGCGCTGGATCGCCCTCCTGCGGCCCCAGCTCGGTCCAGGCGTGAGCCTGGCCGCCACGTCGGGGATCCACACGGGCGTGGACGCCGCCAAGGCGCTGCTCGTCGGCGCCGACGTCGCGATGACGGCGTCCGCGGTGCTCCAGCACGGCGTCCTCCGCGTGAAGACCCTCGTCGACGGCCTCGCCAGCTGGATGGAGGAGCACGAGTACGAGTCGGTCGAGCAGATGCGCGGGGCGGCGTCGGCGGCCACCGTGGCCGACCCCTCGCTCTTCGAGCGCGCCAACTACATGGCCGCGCTGCGGTCGTTCAGCACGCCAGCCGACCTCAACCCCTGACCCCACGGCGCCTGGCGCCCTGTGACCGACGCCGCCGGTCCTCCCGGCGGCGTCTTCGCGCCGGCGTGCAGGGTCGCGCGGCTAACTGTCCAGCCGCCCGGCGGCCTCCACCGCGGTCCGCGCGTCGCCGTGGGCGCCCAGCCTGGCGAGGATGCGCATCGTGGACAGCATCTGCCTCATCGGGGGCCCCATGTGGCCGGCCACGACCACCTCCACGCCTTGCTCCTTGAGGAACCTGGCCACCCGGGCGTGGTGGCCGCCCTCGGTCCCCACGTCGTGGAGCGCGTCCCATGCCACGGCATGCTCGTCCCAGGCCGTGATGCGGCCGTCCTGGACCTGCGCCACTGCGACCCGCGGCGCGCGGCCCCAGTTCGAGTCAACCCGTCCATCGGGGGTCACAGGCACGCACACGATCACAGTTGGGCTCCAAGCTCGACAAGACGGTCCGTCGTTGGGCGGCTGCGTCCATTCGACCACGGACGGCATGATCGTGCGGCGCGACCCCGCAGCCGCGGCGGAGGTCCGCGCCGCCATGCTGCAGTGGGACTTCAGGCCGCGTGGAGCGCGTCCATCAACGGCGCGAGCCTCTCGAACGCGCGGGCAGTCAGCGCGGGCGTGGGGCTCGGGTCGTCATCGGTCCCGACGTAGAGCCCGATGTGGCGGAGACCGGCGGAAGCCATCGCCGACAGCAGAGAGGCGATCTCGGCCGGCGAGCCCGACAGCCAGCCCTGACGGGAGACGCCAGCGCCGCCTGCATCAAGGGAGATGCGGCCCCACCCGGTGAGGGCCAGCGTCGCCGCGTCTCGGCCTGTGCGGCGGCACGCTTCGCGTGCCAGGCTCGCGGCCGAGCTGACATCGGCGAGGGTGGCGAGCGGCGTGTTGACGTTGACCGCATCGCCCCACCGGGCGGCCACGTCCATCGTCCTCTCCCCTTTCGCGGCCACCCAGAGCGGCAGCCCCGAGGGCCGCGGGCCCCGCGGCTCCAATGTCGCGCCGTCCAGCCGCACATGCTCGCCGGTGAATGTGACGGACTCGTCCCGCAGCAGCCTCGCAATGACCTCCACCGACTCGGCGAAGCGGCCGACCGGCCGCTCCTCCTCGAAGCCGAACATCCGCCAGCTCGTGTCCCCGGCGGGACCCCCCGGGCCGATGCCGAGCACCACGCGCCCCCCGCTCACCTCATCGAGCGTGTCCGCCATGCGGGCGAGCAGCCCGGGGTTGCGGAACCCGGTGCAGGCGACCAATGACCCGATGCCGATCCGGTCGGTGGCCTCGGCGGTCGCGGTCAGGACGGTCCAGCATTCGCGGAACCCCACAACGCGCCCGCTCCGGAGGACGCGCACCAGGTGGTCGGGCACCCAGAGGCGGTCGACCCCCAGCGCCTCCGCGGCGCGCGCGAGCGAGCGGATCTCCTGCCACGTCGCGACGCTGCCGTCTGAGCGTGGCCACGTGGGGAGGTTGAGGCCGATCCCCGGTCGGTCGGTCGACGCGGTCATGCGCCGAATGCTACGCCGCGCCGCGCCCCAGGCCCATGTCGGCTCCCAGGCGGCGGGACCTGCGCATCCCGATCGGGCGAACCGCGCCCATGAGCCCCGCCGCACGCTCGTTGCCTCCTCGACGAATCCGTGCACGACCCGCTGCCCGCGGGTGCGCTCGAGCCGGTACGATCGGGTACGTGCTGTACCGCGCCGACCCCTGGCTCCACGTGATCGCCGGCTGCATGTCGTCGGGCAAGACCGACGAGGTCCTGCGCCTGCTTCGCCGCGCTGAGATCGCCCGCCGCCGGATCCTCCTCGTCCGCCCCGACGTGGACGACCGCACGCCGCCCGAGTACGCCGAGAGCCGGAGCAAGGCCCGCTACCCGAGCACGCCCGTCCCCAAGCGCGATCCGGTCGAGATCCTGGCCCTGGCCCGCGAGCGCGACGTGGACCTCATCGGCATCGAGGAGGCCCAGTTCTTCGACTCGAGCCTGGTCCAGACGGTCGAGACCCTGCGCCAGAGCGGACGTCACGTCATCGCCAGCGGCCTCAACACCGACTTCGCTGGCCGCCCGTTCGGGCCGATGCCCCAGCTGCTCGCCCTGGCCGACGAGATCACGATGCTGACAGCCATCTGCGTGGTATGCGGCGAGACGGCCACGCGCACGCAGCGCCTGGTCGGCGGCCGCCCGGCGGCGATCGACGACCCGCTGATCGTCATCGGCGGGTTCGAGGCGCCGGCCATGGAGACCTACGAGGCGCGCTGCCTCCGCCATCACGAGGTGGCGTCGGCCAGGGCGGCGCGCGGCGTGGTGGTGGACGAAGGCTGATCCCCTTAGTCTCCGGGCTGATCCCCGCAGCCTCCCGGCGGCCCCGCTGCCTCTCGGCGGCCCCGCTGCCTCTCGGCGCAGTTCTCCACACTCTGTCCACGCGCCCTCGGCGAATCGTGGACAACTCGGCCTCCGAATCGTCGAACTTCGTGGACAACCCCATTGGAGCCCCGGGTTGCGGGCGGGTATCGTCTGTCTTGCCCGAAGGGGCCGGTGGCACCGACACCGGACCGGTGAGCAATCGCCGGGCCGGGTCTCTGGAACCTCCGCCACGGTGGCCGCAAGGTCGTTGAGGTGGAACGGAGCCGGAGCCGCTGCGACAAGGCCGAGCTTGCTCGGTCGAGTCGTGGGCGAGCCGGTGCGCATGGTTCCTTCGGGCGCTTTCGTGTGCCCTCGTCGCCAGCGCACAGTGCGACGGCGCACCCGCCACACTCTGGACCGTCATGGGCAAGCGCTCCGCGGGCCTGCTCCTCTATCGCCACACCGGCGGTGCCGTCGAGGTCCTGATCGCCCACCCCGGTGGGCCGATCTGGGCGCGTCGCGACACGGCCGCGTGGTCCATCCCGAAGGGCGCTCCGCTCGACTCGGAGACGGACCTGCTCGTGGCCGCCCGCCGGGAGTTCGAGGAGGAGACGGGTCACGACGCGCCGCACGGGAGCCCGATCGACCTCGGCGAGGTCCGGATGCGCTCGGGCAAGACGGTCCACGCCTGGGCGTACGAGGGCGACCTCGACCCCGGCAACGTGCAGAGCAACGTGGTCGAGGTGGAGTGGCCCCCCAGGACGGGCCAGACCGTCGTGGTCCCCGAGATCGACCGCGTGATGTGGGCGCGGCCGGCCGAGGCGCGCCGCCGGCTGAACCCCGCCCAGGCCGAGTTCGTGGACCGGCTGCTCAACGCCCTCGCCCGGACCTAGGCGAGTTGCCGGACCGACCCGGCGGGCCGAGCCGCGTCCTCGGGGCCGGCGCGGGATGGCCGGCGCGGTACCCTGCAGGACATGGGCCCAGACGCGCCGCTCTCCCCCGGCACCGAGCGCGTCGACGTGGCGGTCGTCGGCGCTGGGATCGTGGGGCTGGCAACGGCACTGCGCCTCCTCGAGCAGCGGCCGGGACTGCGGCTGGTCGTGCTCGAGCGCGAGCCCGCCGTCGGGATGCACCAGTCTGGGCACAACTCGGGCGTGGTCCACGCGGGCGTCTACTACACCCCGGGCTCCCAGAAGGCCCTGCTGTGCCGCGAGGGCAAGGGCCTCCTTGAGCGCTACTGCGAGGAGCACGGGATACCCATCGCGTGGCCAGGCAAGCTGGTGGTGGCCCTCGACGAGCGCGAGCTCCCCCGCCTCAAGAACCTCAAGGAGCGCGCGCTGGCCAACGGCGTCGACGGGCTTGAGGAGGTCGGGTCGCAGCGCATGCGCGAGATCGAGCCCCACATCCGCGGCATCCGGGCGCTCTGGAGCCCTCGGACGGGCATCACGGACTTCGCCCTGGTCACGCGGGCGTACGCCGACGACGTCCGCGTGCGGGGCGGGCAGATCGAGCTCTCGCGGCCCGTGACTGCCATCGAGCGGCGTCCCGATGCACTCGTGCTGGCGACGCCGCGCGGGCCCGTTCAGGCACGGGCCGTCATCGCGTGCGCCGGCTTGTGGTCGGACCGCGTGGCGGCGCTCACCGGCGATCGCACGAAGGACTCCCCCGCCATCGTCCCCTTCCGCGGCGACTACTACACGCTCGCCGCCGACGCGGCGCGACTCGTCCGGGGCCTCGTCTACCCGGTGCCCGACCCGAGGTTCCCGTTCCTCGGCGTGCACTTCACCCGCCGGATCGACGGGCAGGTCTGGGCCGGCCCGAACGCAGTGCTCGCCTTCCGGCGCACGGGCTATCGCCGCCGCGACATCTCGCTCGGCGACCTCGCCGAGGCGCTCGGCAATCCGGGCTTCCGCAAGCTCGCGCGCAGGTTCTGGCGCACCGGCGCCGCGGAAATGTGGCGCGACTGGTCGAAGGGGGCCTTCGTGAGGGAGATGCGGCGCTACCTCCCAGAGCTCCGGGGCGATCAGGTCGTGTTCGGGCCGTCGGGCGTGCGAGCGCAGGCCCTGAGCCGCGACGGGACCCTGGTGGACGATTTCGACCTCGCTGGCGCCGACCGCGTGCTGCACGTCCGCAATGCCCCGTCGCCCGCCGCCACGTCATCGCTCGCCATCGGGGCCCGCCTCGCGGCCGAGGCGATGGATCGATTCGGGCTGTAGCCGCGCACCGGAGCCGGTATGGTTCCCGAAGCCGGCTGCCACCCCGGCATGCAGGGAGGACACCGAGTTGTTCGAGGAGTTCCGGCAGTTCCTGACCAAGTCCAACGCGCTCGCGCTGGCCATCGGCGTGATCATCGGCGGAGCGCTGGGCGCGGTCGTGAACTCGCTGGTGAACGACATCATCATGCCGCCCATCGGCCTCCTGCTCGGCAAGGTCGACTTCAGCCAGCTCAAGTGGGTCCTCCAGCAGGGCGTCGGCGCGCAGGGCGACCCGAACTATGTCGCCGAGGTCGCGATCCGGTGGGGCAACTTCATCAACCTGGTGATCGAGTTCATCATCGTCGCCCTCGCCGTGTTCCTCATCGGCCGCCAGCTGATCAAGGAGAAGCCGGCCCCGCCCGCAGCACCCCCCGAGCCGTCAGACGAGGTCAAGCTGCTGACCGAGATCCGGGACGCCCTCCAGAAGTAGCGGCTGACCGGCGCGGAGCGGCTGCGAGCACTGCGACCGGTCGATTCTCGGCAGCAGGATCCGCGCGCTCAGGGCATCCTTGGGCGCGATGCAGCACGATGACGACGCGGCCCGCGACTGGCCCGCGGCCCCCGGCGGCCCCCGGCGGCGTCGGGGCATGGGCACCGCGGCCAGGATGGGCCTGCTCCTGTTCAGCGTCCTCACGGCCCTCGGCGCCATCGGCGCCGTGGCGGCGGTGGGCGTGTACTCGGCGCTCGCCGCCGGGCTGCCCGACCCGAGCCAGCTGGAGCAGATGCAGCTCATCCAGCAGTCGGTGGTGCTGGCGCGCGACGGGACGACGCAGCTCGCCACGTTCGGCACCGAGAACCGCACGGTCCTCCAGTTCAGCCAGATCCCGGCCAAGCTCGTCGACGCGACGACCGCGGTCGAGGACAACACGTTCTGGGACAACTCGGGCTTCGACCCGGTGGGCATCATCGCCTCGGGCATCGACGCGCTCCGCGGGCGACCGCGCGGCGGCTCCACGATCACCCAGCAGCTGGTCCGGCAGCGCCTGCTGACCACCAACGGCACCGCCCAGACCGAGCCCACCTTCACCAGGAAGATCAAGGAGATCATCCAGTCGATCCGGGTGACGCAGGCGTATCCGGGCGTGGCGGGCAAGGAACGGATCATCGCCGCCTACCTCAACCAGAACTACTACGGCAACGACACGTACGGCGTGGCCGCGGCGGTGAAGGGCTACTTCGGGATCGACCTCACGGACCCGAAGCAGGCGGCCAAGCTGACGCTCGCCCAGGCCGCGATCATCGCCGCGCTGCCGCAGGCACCCGACTACTACGACCTCGTCCAGAACGCGCAGCTGGTCTGCACCAACGACCCGACCCTCGATCCGACCGACCCGAACTGCAAGGGGACGGTGCTCGAGGTGCCTCAGGACTCCCCCGTCGTCCAGCGCCGCAACCAGGTCCTCGACCTGATGGCCGAGGGCCGCACGCCGCTGCTGGCGTCCGGTCCGGGCGGGCAGCCGACTGCCGCCGACTTCGCCGCGGCGAAGCAGGAGCCGGTGATCCTCGCCTCCCAGAAGTCGAAGGCGTGGCAGGCGTCGCAGTTCGTGTACCAGGCGCGCAAGGAGCTCGCGAACGATCTGTGCGGCGCGAATGTCGACACGTGCCCGGTGCTCGAGCGCGGCGGCCTCAAGATCGTCACCACGCTCGACTGGAAGCTGCAGGGGATCGCCCAGAAATGGGTCCAGGCGGCCACGATCCTGCCGCACCAGTCGAACCCGAGCGCCTACGCCAAGAAGATCGGCGTGCCATACCAGGCATGGATGAAGAACCTCACCGACAAGAGCCTCTACAACGGGGCGCTGATCGCGGAGGACTACCAGACCGGCCAGATCGTGGCGTACGTCGGGTCTGCGGACGCCACCTCGACCAAGGCCACCAAGAAGTTCCAGCCCCAGTTCGACGTGCTGGCCGACGGCTGGCGCCAGCCCGGCTCGTCGTTCAAGCCGATCATGTACGCCACCGGCATCGCGGAGCGGTACTTCACGGCCGCGTCGGTGTTCATGGACGTCACCACCGACATGGGCGGCGGCTACGTCCCCACGGATGCCGACATGCTCGAGCGCGGCCCCGTGCGGATGGTGGACGCTCTCCGCTTCTCGCTGAACATCCCGGCCGTCAAGGCCCTGTCGGTCATCGGCGTCCCCCGCGTGCAGGCGCAGGCAGAGGCCATGGGCATCAACTTCCAGAACGGCACCGTCAACGCGGGCCTGTCCTTCGCACTGGGCGTGGCCGAGGTCCACGGCAAGGACATGGTCAGGGCGTACGGCACGCTGGCGGACGGCGGCCAGCTCGTGGACCAGACGACCCTGCTCAAGGTGACCGACCCGGGCGGGAACGTCCTCATCGACCACACGGACATCACCAAGGTCGTCGCCCAGCAGGTCCTCGACCCGGGCGCCGCGTACATCATCACCGACACCCTCGCCGGGAACACGCAGCCCTCGATCAACCCCTTCTGGGGCCAGTTCGAGCTGAAGAGCTCGAGCGGCAAGCACCGGCCGGCGACCCTCAAGACCGGCACCAACAACGACGCCAAGGACCTCAACGCCTGGGGCTACATCGGGGTCCCCTCCGCGGCTGACCGCCAGAAGGGCGAGTACGCGCTGGCGGTCGGCGCCTGGAACGGGAACTCCGACAACTCGCTGGTCTCCAGCCCGTCCGCCCCGCTGTTCTCGCTCGACGTCACCACGTACGTGTGGCAGGGCTTCCTGCAGGAGGCCACCAAGAGCTGGAGCATCAACCAGTTCCTGCAGCCGAGCGGCCTCGACCAGGTGTCGGTCGACGCGTTCACGGGGCTGCTCCCATCCGACAAGGACCCGACCGTGTCCCAGCTGTTCCTGCCGGGCACCGGACCAACCTCCGCGCTGTCGGCCGGCACGTGCGGTGACGCCGTCCTGACGACGGTCGGCTTCGAGCAGGACAACCCCGCGTGGCTCGCCGCCGACCGGGCCTGGCTCAAGCGGGCGCAGAAGGGCCCCAGCACGGGCGGCGGGCTCAAGGGCACCCGCACGACCTACTTCTACAACGGCGTCTTCACCCCGTACGGGCGCTCGTGGGGACCGCTCGTCGGCGGCGGCTCCTGCGCCTCGCCGTCGCCCAGCCCGACCTACGACCCGTGCGCCTCCGGGGCGCTCCCCTCGGGGAGCGTGCTCCCCTCCGACGCGTCTGGCGCGCCGGAGGCCTCTGGCGCTCCGCTCGTCTCGCCGGTCGTGTGCCCGTCGCCCTCGCCGAACCCCTCGGAGTCGGCGCCGCCCACGCCCCCCTTCCCGGGC
>JBJKRU010000200.1:0-3784 GCA_046704485.1 Candidatus Limnocylindrales bacterium
ACATGGACGTGCTGGTCGCGGGCGGGGCGACCGACCTCGACGGGATCCGCCGGCTGCGCGACGCGGGGGTGGCGGGGCTGATCCTGGGCGAGCCGCTGCTGACCGGCGCGATGGACCTCTCGAGGCCGCTCGAGGCGGCTGCCTGAGGCCCTGCTGCGTGGAGCGGCGCCCCGCCGCGGCCGGCGGCCAGCGTGCCCGGCCAGGGCGCGCCACGGCTCCGATCGCGCGATCACGCTAGGATCGGCTCCCACCGCCCGCACCGGCCTGAGGGCCGGCCCGCGACTCCGCACCGAGGATCCACACCCCCATGCGACTCCCCCGAGCGGCCCTGGCCATGGCCGCGGCCCTCCTCTTCGCCGGCTGCTCAGCCGGCTCGGCCGCCACCACCGTCCCGTCGAGCGCGGCGGGCGCGGCAGCCGCTCCCTCGGTCGACGTGTCGAGCTGCCCCACCAGCCAGCCGCCGGCCATGGCCGCATCAGACGTGAAGAACGTCACCATCTCCACCTCGAAGGGCGTCATCGTGATCCAGGTCGAGGGCAAGCTCTCGCCGATCGCCGCGGGCAACTTCGTGGCGCTGGCGCAGTGCGGGTACTACAACGGCGTTGTGTTCCATCGCCTGGTGCCCGGCTTCGTCATCCAGGGCGGCGACGGCACGTACGGCCGCGAGCCGTCCGTGGACATGGCCAACGTGGGCACCGGCGGCCCGTCCTACACGATCCAGGACGAGGCGGTGACCGGCACCTACACGCGCGGCACCGTCGCGATGGCCAAGACGAGCCAGCCCAACAGCGCCAGCTCGCAGTTCTTCATCGTCCTCGCCGACGCCAGCCTGCCGCCCTCGTACCAGATCTTCGGCCACGTCATCTCCGGCATGGACGTCGTCGACGCCATCGCCGCCATGCCCAACTCGGGCAGCCCCGACAACACGGCGCTCCAGCCAGTCGCGATGGACACCGTCACCGTCAGCAACCCGTAGTCCGCAAGCACGCGTCCGCGAAGGAGAACCTGCATGACCCGCGCCGTCATCGCCACCGAGCTCGGCAACATCGAGGTTGACCTGTTCACCGAGAGCGCCCCGAAGGCGTCCGCCAACTTCGTGAAGCTGGCCAAGGACGGCTTCTACGACGACGTCATCTTCCACCGCGTCATCCCCGGCTTCGTCATCCAGGGCGGCGATGGCCAGTTCGGCAAGAAGGCGGCGCTCGACAAGGGCCGCGTGGGCACCGGCGGCCCCGGCTACCGGTTCGAGGACGAGTCGGTCAAGGGCGACTACGTCAAGGGCGCCCTCGCGATGGCCAACGCGGGCCCGAACACCAACGGCTCGCAGTTCTTCATCTGCGTCGCCGACCTCTCCGGCCGACTGCCCAAGAACTACACCCTGTTCGGCCAGGTGACCAAGGGGCTCGACATCGTCGACCAGATCGTGAGCGCCCCGCGCAACCAGCGCGACCTTCCTGACGCCCCGGTGGCGATGACCTCGGTGACCATCCACGAGGAGGCCTGAAGGCCGCCCCCGCTCCGGCCCTCGTTGGTTGCCGGTACGTGGTTGTGGGGTTGCAGGTGAGTGTCGGTTAAGGCTTTTTTACCGAACGCAACACCAAATCCCTTCCCTAATCCACAGCGCATCGCTAGGATATGGATCGCTGTCAGTCAGCGAGCGCTGCCCCAGCACCGTGATCATGGGTAGGTTGGGTTAGGGTAGTCGGTGAAGCCGACGCGATAGATGATTGCGGAGCGTGGCAGAAGGTCCGCCTAGGCGGACACCTTCACCGGGACAGCTACCGAGGCGGCCCTTCTGGGGCCGCCTCGGACGTTATTCAGGGCTGGCGCGCCTGCTGCGGCCCGTCGTCCTCCGGCGTCGCGACGAGCGGGACGAACACCACGCCCCCGAGGCGCTCCTGCGCGATCGTCCCGGCCTCCCTCCTCACGATCCGCACGAGCTCCTGGTGCCTGTGGCCGCCCACCGGGATCACGAGGCGGCCCCGCACCGCGAGCTGGTCCAGCAGCGCCGGCGGCACCGTCTCGCTGCCGGCCGACACCAGGATCGCGTCGAACGGCGCGGCGGCGGGCCAGCCGCGGGTGCCGTCACCGAGGTGGACCTCGACGTTCGCGCAGCCGAGGGCGGCAAGCCGCTCGCGCGCCTGGTCGGCGAGCTCGGGCAGCCGCTCGACGGCCACGACGCGCCTGGCGAGCAGCGAGAGGATCGCGGCGGCATAGCCCGAGCCGGCACCGACCTCGAGCACCACGGCGTCGGGCCGGAGATCGAGCGCCTCCGCCATCAGGGCGACCACGTACGGCTGCGAGATGGTCTGGCCGTGGCCGATCGGCAGGGGCGTGTCGGCGTAGGCGGACCCGGCCTGCTGCCCACTGATGAAGGCCTCGCGGGGCACGGCGCCGAACGCCTCGAGGACCCGCGCGTCAGCGATCCCCCTGGACCGCAACTGCTGCTGCACCATGCGCGCCCGCTCGAACGAGCGGTCTGCGGCGGTGGACCCTGGCGACATCGCCCGATGGTAGGACCCGATGGCACGTCGAGGCGAGGGCCAGGAGGCGGCAGGCAGGGCGTCTGCCCGGCGAAGAACACTCGGCTGGTTCGCCTGGACGCGGCAGGCGGTCCACCGACACGAGGGGCTCAACTCCGACGAGCCGCCGGATCACTAGCCGCTCGTCGGCGCTCGGCGTGAGGTCCGCGGGGGCCCCCGAGCGGAACGGGTTGCGGGGAGCCCCCTAGCGTGAGCCCTCGCGGCTGCGCTCGAGCATGCGCTCGAGGCCGTACGTGATCAGGTCGACCGTGTTCCGCCACCAGTGGTTCGGATCGGTCAGCCACACCTCGGCCGTGTCCTCCGCGCTCGCGACCAGGTTGGGGAACTCGTCGCGAGGCAGGCTCAGCTGGACGAGGACAAAGCGCCGCCGCAGCAGGTCCATCTGGTGGGCGTCGAGCTGCATGGCGTCCTTCGGCGTGCCCTGCTGGAGGAGCAGCAGGTACCCGGCGAGGAGGTTGGAGATCATCCGGATCAGGACGATCGCGTCGCGCCGCGCGAAGCCAGCGTCGAGCAGGATGCCCAGGAGCTGCTCAAGCACCCTCCAGAAGGACGGGGGCCCGTCGCCGGTGTAGGCGATGCTGAGGGGAAGGGCGAGCGGACGCGCGTCGAGCTGCTCCTTGTACTTGTCGAGCACGAGCCGCAGGCCCTCGGTCCACGACGTATTCGGTCCGACGCCGGCGGTCGGGTCGATCTCCCCGAGGACGACCTCCGTCATGGCGTTGATGAGGTCCTGCTTGTCCCGAACGTGGCGATACAGGGCCATCGGCGTGACGCCGAGCTCCTGCGCGAGGCGTCGCAGGCTGACCGCGTCGAGCCCCTCGGCCGTGCCGATCTCGAGCGCACGCGCCACGACCGCCTCGCGGCTGAGGGCGGTGCGCCCGGCCGCCTGCACGTGGTCTGTCGGATCCTGCCTCATCGCTTGACAAGTATACGCCGCATACCTAGACTGCCACATCACAGTCTACTCCGTATACGTACGGCGTTAACACTCACGGGGTGTCCGCCCACCCGAGTCCGGTGAGCATCCCGCGAAACAGGAGAACCAATGACGATCACGCAAGTCCAGGCTCCCGCAGTCCACGTGCGGGGCCTCGAGAAGTCCTACAAGGAGCTCCACGTGCTGCGCGGCGTCGACTTCGACGTGGCGCGGGGCAGCATCTTCGCGCTCCTCGGCTCGAACGGGGCCGGCAAGACCACCGTCGTGAAGATCCTGTGCACGCTGCTCAAGGCTGACAGTGGGA
>JBJKRU010000201.1:0-5528 GCA_046704485.1 Candidatus Limnocylindrales bacterium
CCGGGACCGAGCGCGCCTGATATGCCGGCGGGGACATGGCGCGGCCCCGGCCAGAGGTCTGGCCGGGGCCGCTCGGTCGCGGGCGGAATCGGTCGGGGAGGCGCCGACCCGCGGTAGCGGGGCCGACGCCTCCGCACGAGCGCCTTCGCGAGTTCGATCACATGGTCCGCGGGTGCTGCGCCTGGCCCAGGGCCACGGCGGCCCAGCCGCCCAGGACGGCGACCGCGATGCCGACGATTACGTCGTTCCAGAGCGCACCAGCGACACCGGTGTAGCCGAGGACGAACGGCGCGGCGATGAGCCAGACGCCCACCAGCGCGTTGATCCAGTCGAGCGCGCGGTCGGTGCCCTGCTGGTCGGACAGCGCCGCCCAGGCGCCCAGGACGACCAGCGCGGCGCCGACGATGATCGCGTCCGCGAGGAACGCGGTGGTGGCGGTGGCGCCGAGCACGAACGGCGCGGCCACCTCCCATGCGCCAACAGCGGCGATCAGCCAGCTGAGCGGCTTCTGCACACCCATCACAACCTCCTTGAGACTCCTGCTGCCCCCGGGGACCGTCCCCGTGTGGACTGGTGCAGTTGTATGGCGCGGAGGTCGATGCGCCGGTGAACGCCGGTGAACACGAGGTGAACGGCGTCGCGGAACCTGCGGCCGATCGGCGGCTGCCCCCGTCGGGGCGACTCCTCCCGCCGGCGACTGCGGGAGCCTCGTCCTCCCGGGATGGTGAGCAGGCGTGAGTCCGCCCGGCCCGAACCAGCAGTCCGCCACTCACCTGCATCAGCCCGAGCATGAAAGGCCTCGACCCGGAACCCAGGCGCGCCGGGCCGTTAGGCCCTCCCCTGGACGTCTGATCCGCCTTGCGGTCCTACACCATGAACTGACACAGTTGCGCGTGACATGCTGACTCGCGTGCGATCCCAGAACCCGCTGCCTGACGAGCGCCCGCGGCTTCCGGCAGCCCGCTCGCGCGTGACAGGACGATCGCGCGCCAGGGTCGTCCGGCGCGCCGCGCAACTCCTCGTGCTGACGGGGGTCGCCGCCGCGGTCGTCCTGCTGGTGTCGATGAAGGGCGCGGCGACGGGCGCGCCCGCGGCGCGGATGCCGGTCGCCACCGAGGCGCCGGAGACCGCCCTCGACCGGGCGATCGCTGCCGGGCGGCCGACGCTCGCGTTCTTCCACTCCCGGACCTGCGAGTCGTGCATCGAGATGTCCAAGACCGTCGGGGAGGTGTACCCGCTCTTCCGGCAGACCGTCGCGCTGGTCGACGTGGACGTCTACGACCCGCAGAACGAGTCGATGCTGACGACGGGGCGCATCGTCGCGATCCCGACCGTGGTGCTGATCGACCGCGGTGGCAACGGCAAGTGGTACCCGGGCACCATGACGGACGACGAGCTGCGGGCGCTCTTGGCGGCGCTCGTGGCCGGCCGCTGACATGCCGCTCAACCCCGAGGGGCTGCGCAGCGCGTCGGCGATCGCGTACCTGCTCGCCTTCGCGGGCGGCGTCGTGACGAGCCTCGGGCCGTGCAACGTCGCGACGATCCCCCTGATCGTCGGCTACGTCGGCGGCACACGGGGCCTCACGAGACGGCGGGCGTTCGCGCTGTCCACAAGCTTCGCCCTCGGGCTCGCGATCACGTTCACGCTGCTCGGGGTCGTCGCGGCGCTGGTCGGCGGCCTCATCGGCGGGACGACGCGGCTCTGGTACTACGTCGTCGCCGCCGTGTGCCTGGTCATCGGCCTCCAGATGATGGGGGTGATCCGGCTCGCTCCGCGCGGCTGGCTCGCTGGGGCACGGGAGCGTGTCGGCCTGCGGGGGGCCTCGGGGGCGCTGGCCCTGGGCCTGGTGTCCGGCCTGGTCGCCTCCCAGTGCGCTACGCCGGTGCTCGTGGCCATCCTCACCTACGTGATGGCCGAGGGCGCCCTGCTCTACGGCGCGAGCCTGCTCCTAGTCTATGCCCTCGGCAGGGGGGTCCCGGTGGTGCTCGCCGGGACGTTCGCCGGCTCCATGAAGCGTCTACGCGCGGCGGGCAGGTGGACCGCGGCGATCGAACGGGCCAGCGGGCTGGTCGTGGTCAGCGTCGGCCTGTACTTCGTGTCCATCGCGTGAAGCTGTCGATCCCGGCCGGCTGCGCAGCGCCGACGTCGGCCGGCCGAACCCCGCGGCCCGCGCGTCGTTGGGACACGCGGCCATGGGGGTCGGCACCGCCCTCGACGGGACGACGATCGGCCCGTCGAAGTCAGGTCCTTTGGGCATTCGGTATCCTCACCCGACAATGACACACTTCTGCATGAGATGTTGACCACCCCTCCCGAATACTCCGGCCCGGGCCCCGCCACTTGGGGCCCGGGCCTCCGACCCGCCGCATCCCCGGAGGCCGCCGGTGCCCGCTGAACTCCAGGTCCTGCCGGACCTCCGTCTCGACTACGCCCCCCCTGACGTCGCCGCGCCGCTCGCCGCCGCCTCGCTGCTGGCCGACGAGACGCGGGCGCGCATCCTGGTGCTGCTCAAGGCAGGGCCCCGCTGCGTGTGCGAGATGGCGGCCGCCGTGGGCGCCCGCGAGAACGCCGTGAGCAACCACCTCGCCAAACTGCGCGACGCGGGCCTGGTCCGGGCGGTGCGCGGCAGCGCGGACTCGCGCCGCATCTACTACGAGCGCGACGAGCCGGCCTGCCTCGCGGCGCTGCTCACCCTGGGGGACGTCCTCCGATGACCGCCCTGTCCGCGTCGGCTGCACGGCGCATCCCGTTCCGGCTGTCCGTGGGCATCTCGGTCGTGGCATGGCTGGCCGCGTGGCTCGCCGAGGCGCCGCTCTCGGACTGGCTGACATTCTCGGCCCTGGGCCTCGAGCGCGGCTCCCACCTCGGCGAGGCCGTCGCGTTCTTCCTGCTCGACGTGCCCAAGGTGCTCCTCCTGCTCCTGGGCATCATCACGGTCGTCACCCTCATTCGGGGCTTCTTCCCGCCCGAGAGGGTCCGTGCCGCGCTGGCCGGGCGGGGCACGGTCGTCGGCAGCGTCGCCGCCGCCGCCTTCGGGATCGTCACCCCGTTCTGCTCGTGCTCGGCCGTGCCGCTGTTCATCGGCTTCGTGGAGGCCGGCATCCCGCTCGGCGTGACCTTCGCGTTCCTGATCAGCAGCCCGATGGTCAACGAGGTCGCGCTCGTCCTCCTGTGGGGCCTGTTCGGTCCTGCGATCGCCCTCGTGTACATGGCGGCCGGGCTTGCGGTCGCGATCGCCGGCGGGCTGGTCATCGGCCGGCTCCGCATGGAGCGCTACGTCGAGGACTACGTCTGGGCGCTCCAGGGCACCGCGGGCGCCGTGGTCGAGGTCAGGCGCACCTGGGATGACCGGATCCGCGACGCGTGGACGTACACCAAAGACCTCGTCCGCCGGATCACGCCGTACCTGCTGGTCGGGATCGGGGTCGGCGCCCTCATCCACGGCTACGCGCCGACCGAGCTCGTGGCCGCCATCGGCGGCCGCTCGAACCCGCTCGCGGTGCCGATCGTCGTGCTGATCGCCCTGCCGCTCTACTCGAACGCGGCGGGCACCATCCCGATCGTCCAGGCGCTGCTCGGCAAGGGCATGCCGCTGGGCACCACCCTCGCGTTCATGATGGCGATCACGGCCATCAGCCTGCCCGAGTTCGTGATCCTCAAGCGGGTCATCAAGCCGCCCCTGATCGCCGTGTTCGCGGGGATCGTGACGGTCGGGATCCTGTTCATCGGCTACCTGTTCAACGCCCTCATCCACTGAGCGGCCGCCGCGGCGCCCGCCACCGGAGGTACACCCCACGTGTAGAAGATCGAGTTTCTCGCCACCGGCTGCAGCAACTGCCTCCGCCTCGAGGCGAACGCCCGGGAGGCCGCCGCCTCGCTGGGGATCGAGGCGGAGTTCGTCAAGGTCACCGAGTACCGGGACATCATGGCCTACGGGATCATGAGCACGCCGGGCCTGGTGATCGACGGCCGGGTGGTCAGCTACGGGCGGGTGCCGGGGCCCGCCGTCATCGCCGGCTGGCTGGCCGAGGGCTGACGACCCAGAGCGGGGCGGCCCGCGCCCGGCCGGACGGACGCGCCGCACCCCGCGATGGACCCCCACCATGAGCAGCCCGCTCACCTACACCGTGGACGCGGCGCGGATCGGCCCCGACGCCTCGGTCGGCCGGACCCGTCGGGCTGAGCTGCGGTTCGACACCGGCGCCGAGCTGTCGGACGACGTGTTCGGGCCCGCGGACCTCCTCGGCGCCGCGTTCGCGGCCTGCCTCCTCAAGAACGTCGAGCGGTACTCGCGCATCCTGCCGTTCAGCCATCAGGGGGCGCACGTCCGCGTCACGCTCGAGCGCGAAGACCGGCCTCCGCGGATCGCGCGCATCCGATACGAGCTGCGCCTCGTCACCGACGAGGCGCCGGAGCGGGTGGACCTGCTGGAGCGCAACCTGGTGCGGTTCGGCACCATCTACAACACCCTCGCGCGCTCGTGCGAGGTGAGCGGCCGGGTCGTGGCCGAGGCGCCGGCGGCGCACGGCAGACCGGCCGGGCAGCCCGAGGGGGAGGCTCCGTGATGGGGCCTCGCGACCGACTCGCGCTTCCGCCGGCGCGCTCCGCCGCCGGCCGCCGCGCACGCCTGGCCGCGCCCGCGCCCCCCTCGGGGCCCCTGCGGCCGAACTCTCGAAAGGACGCCCGATGTCTCCCCTCCGCTCCGTCCAGGAGCACCTCAACCGCTGGATGCTCGTCTACGTCAGCCTCGCCATCGTCATCGGGCTCGCCCTCGGTGACGCCGCCGCGGGCTGGACGCAGACGAACTCGGGCACGGTCGGCACGCTGACCACGGTGGCGGTGTTCCTGATCATCTACCCGATGATGGTCAACGTCCGGTTCGAGGCCCTGCTCCGGGCCGGGCGGAACCTGCGCGGGATCGGCATCGCGCTGCTCTTCAACTTCGTCTGGGCGCCGCTCGTGGGCTGGGTGCTGGCCAGCGTCTTCCTCTCCGACCCGCTGCTCGCGCTCGGCTTCCTGCTGGTCATGGTCGTGCCCTGCTCCTCCATGGCGATCGGCTACACGGGGCTCGCCAAGGGCGACCTCGAGCTCGCCACGGTGGTGGTGGCGGTCAGCTTCCTGCTCGCGATTGTCGCCGTGCCGCTGTGGATGACGGTGTTCGCCAGCCGCTACCAGGTCGAGGTGCCGATCGGCGACCTCGTCAACTCCATCCTGACCGTGCTCGTGGCGCCGATGGTCCTCGGCTACCTGACGCGCCGGGCTCTGCTGCGCTGGCTGGGCTCGGAGCGCTTCGCGGCGATCGGCCCACTCTTCCCGGCCCTCTCGCTGCTCGGGATGTACGCGATCGTGTTCCTGATCTTCTTCGCCAAGGCGACCATGATCATCGGCCGCTGGCAGACGGTCGCGATCCTGCTGGTCCCCAACGCGATCTTCATCGCGCTGAGCCTCGCGGTCCTCACGTGGCTCGACCGGCGCCTCCACCTCGGCTACGCCGAGCACATGGCAGTGGCGTTCACCAGCACGGGCA
>JBJKRU010000202.1:0-2886 GCA_046704485.1 Candidatus Limnocylindrales bacterium
TGGCCCCGGGCGGCCAGCGCGCTGGCGATGCGGTAGGTGCGCGAGTCGTACTCGGCCGTCGAGGGCAGGACGATCGTCGCGCGCTGGGGGACGGGCGCCGGCCGCGTCATGCCCGGGCGCCCCCCGCTTCGTCGTCCGCCCCGGGCAGGCGCTCGTAGAGGGCCACGAGGGCGGCCGACTGGTGCTCCCAGTTCCAGCGGTCGTGCGCGGCGGCGAGGCACCGGGCCCGCAGGGCGCGGCGCTCGTCCTCGGGCGCGTCGAGCACCCGCCGGATCGCGGCCGCGATCGAGGCGGCGTCACCGGGATCGCAGACCTCGCCGAGTGGGCCGCCGGGATTGTCGATCACCACGCGGTGCAGGTCCGGGAAGTCGGACGCCACCACGGGCACGCCGGCGGCCAGCGACTCGAACAGCTTGTTGGGCGTGGAGAGGTAGTGGTTCAGCGTGCTCGGCTGCAGCGCCATCACGTCGACATCGGCGCTGGACACCCAGTCCACCAGCTGCTCCGGGGGAACGGCGTCGAGCACGTGGAGCCGGCCGCCGTACCTCGGGTCGGCCGCCATCCGGTCGAGGTCGGCGCGCATCGAGCCGTAGCCCAGGTACGCGGCGTGGACGCCCTCCAAGCCCGGCGCGAGGATGGCGTCGGCCAGCTGCTCGAGCCCGCGGTGGGCGGAGAAGCCACCGTGGTACAGCGCCAGCGGGGTGCCAGCGGGGATCCCCGCCGCTGGCCGGAGGTGGTCCTCGGGCTCGGCTGGCGGCGTCCAGCGTGGCGGGCAGTTGTGGACCACGGTGACGTCCCGGACGCCCAGGCGACCGCGCAGCTCGCCCGCCAACGCGTCGTTGACGGTGACGACGCCCGTCGCACCCGACGCCCAGCGTCGCTCGAGGCGGGCGAAGAAGCGCTTGATCCAGCGCGGGCGGGTGGCGTTGGTGCCCGACTCGAGGAAGATCTCGTGGCTGTCGTAGACGATGGACCCGCCGTTGACTGCCCGGGCGCGGACCGCCGCCGGGAGCCCGGTCAGGTCGTGGCCGTGGTAGACGTCTGCCGGTCCTGCGGCGACGGCCGCGTTGGCGGCCCAGCCCAGGGTTGCCCAGCGCCAGCGGACCAGCCAGTCGATGAGCGAGCCGCCGGGCGGCGGCCGGCGGCCGAGCGCCCGGCCCAGCACGAAGAACGGCAGCCGGACAACGGACCAGGGGATCGCCGCGAGCCCGACCGCGAGGCCCAGCAGCAGCTCGCCGATCCCCCGCGGCAGCGTCTTGAGCCCGCCCAGGATCCGCAGGGCCACCCACCGGGCGAGTCGCCACGGGTGGCGGATGAACGCGAGCAGGATCCGCCATCCGCCGGGGATCGGCACCCGCAGGATCGTCACCGCGCCTCGCATCTCGGTGTCGCCCACCCCGGACGTGGGGTTGGACGGGCGGCCGATGACGGTCACGCTGTGGCCGGCGTCGGCGAGCGCCGCGGCTTCGCGCAGGACGCGCGCATCGGTCCGCACGTCGTTGTAGACGAACATCACGACGCGGCTCATCGCGCCGCCCCCGCCGTCACCGGTCCCCGGCGAGCGCCGCGGCGATGGCCTCGCCCGCTCCGGCGGGTGCGAGGTCGAGCCCGGCCGCTCGCTCAGCGGCGAGTCGCGGAGCCTCGGCCGCCGGGGCCAGGCGCACCAGCTCGAGGGCGGCCCGCTCGCGGTCCAGCCCAACCACCACCATGCGGCCCCCGGAACCGGCGACGGCCTCCACCCACTCGGTGCGATCGCGCAGGACCAGGCAGGGCGTGCGGAGCCAGGCGGCCTCGCGCTGGACGCCGCCCGAGTCGGTCAGCACGGCCGCCGCGTGGAGCTGGAGCGTGAGGGTGGTGCGATAGCCCTGCGGCGGGACGACGTGGACCCGCGGGTCGAGGACGATCCCGGCGCTGTCGAGCGCCGCCTTGGTGCCGGGGTGCAGGGCGAGGACCACCGCCCGGGTGGCCGCGGCGTCGGCGAGGATCGCCGCCCAGGCGCGCATCGCGTCGGGGTCCCGGTTCTCGGCTCGGTGCACCGTGGCGAAGGCGTAGCCCCCCGGCGCGAGCGGCAGGCCGAGCGCCCCGGCGACCGACGCCAGCGCGGAGGGGTCGCCCACCTCGCGCCCGACCCGACCGGCCAGGTCCTGCATCAGGTCGCCCACCTCGTGCACGCCGTCGGTCACCCCCTCGGCGGCGAGGTTCGCCACGGCAGCCGGCGTCGGCGCGAAGAGCCAGCTCGACAGGTGGTCGGCCACGACCCGGTTGATCTCCTCCGGCATCCGCCGGTCGAAGGATCGCAGGCCGGCCTCCACATGAGCCACGGGGATGCCCAGCTTGGCGGCCGCCAGGGCGCCGGCCAGCGTCGAGTTGGTGTCGCCGTAGACGAGCACCGCGTCCGGACGCTCCCCGAGCAGCACGGGCTCGAGTGCCAGCAGCATCCGTGCGGTCTGCTCTGCATGGCCGAACCCGCCGACGCCCAGCGAATGGTCCGGCCGCGGCAGCGACAACTCCGCGAAGAAGCTCCCGGCCATCGCCTCGTCCCAGTGCTGGCCCGTGTCCACGAAGACCTCCTCGTGGCGGGCGCGGAGGGCGGGCACGAGCGCCGCCGCCTTGATGAGCTGCGGCCGGGTGCCGACGACGCTGACGATGCGCACCGTCCCGCCGCCTTAGCGAGGCGAGGGGCCGGCGGCCGGCCTCTGCCGTGTGGCGGCTTGAACGCCGATGCCGACGTATCGGATCCCGTCGGGCAGGTCTACCTGGCGCAGGCTGTTGCGACCGTCGAGGACAACCTCGAGCTCGGCGAAGAGGCCGAAGTCGATGGTCTCCCACTTCCGATCGCCAGTCTGGGTCACGATCGCCCGGAAACGGGCCGGCGTGCCCCAGGTG
>JBJKRU010000203.1:0-4906 GCA_046704485.1 Candidatus Limnocylindrales bacterium
CTCTCACAACACCGGGCCGGCCCGCTCCGGGGCCGCCCCCCACGGCGGCCAGATTCTCACCAGCGATGTGACCAGGGCGCTGGTCCGCGCCGACATGGCGGAGGGCATCGGTTTCCGCGATCTGGGCCTCCACCGCCTGAAGGACGTGCCCGAGCCCGAACGGCTCCACCAGGTGGTGGCGAGCGGCCTGCGGGGGGACTTCCCGCCGGTCCGATCGCTGGACACGCGCCCCAACACGCTGCCGACAACGCTCACCTCGTTCGTGGGCCGCGAGGCGGAGGTGGCCGAGGCGACCCGACTGCTGGCCGGCACGCGGCTGCTCACGATGGTCGGCCCCGGCGGCACGGGCAAGACGCGGCTCGCCATCCGGCTCGCGTCAACGGTCGCCGACGACTTCCCCGACGGGGTCTTCTTCGTGGCGCTGGACGCCGTCCGGGACCCAGCGCTGGTCCCATCGCAGATCGCCTCGTCGCTGGGGATCTCCGAGAGTGGCGGCCGGCCGGCGGAGACGCTCCTGGCCGAGTGGCTGGGCGCCAAGACGGCGCTCCTGGTGCTCGACAACTTCGAGCAGGTCAGCGCCGCGGCGCCGAGCGTCGCGGCGCTGCTCCGCGCCGCACCGGGCCTCAAGGTGGTCGCCACGTCGCGGGCGGCCCTCCGGGTCAGCGGCGAGCACGAGTACCCGGTGCCCGGCCTCCCCGCACCGGCGGACGTGGCGTCCATGTCAGGGCTCGAGCTGGCGAGGCTCCCCCGCCGCGAGCGCGAATTCGAGGCGAGTGCCCTGGAGGCATACGAATCCGTCCGCCTGTTCGTCGCCCGCGCGACGGCCGTCCGCCCGGACTTTGCCGTGACCAACGAGAACGCGCCGGCCGTCGCCGCGATCTGCGCCCGGCTGCGCGGCATGCCCCTCGCGATCGAGCTGGCCGCCGCCCGCGTCAAGCTGCTCCCGCCCGACGCGATCCTCGCCCGCCTCAGCCACCAGCTCGCCGCGCTCGGCACAGGCTCACGCGATCTGCCGGAGCGCCAGCAGACGCTCCGTGGCGCGATCGCCTGGAGCTACGACCTCCTCAATGAGGGCGAGCGGCGCCTCCTCGAGCGCCTGTCGGTCTTCCGCGGCGGGATCGCCCTCGAGGCGGCCTAGGCCGTGTGCGGGGACGACCGGGCCGTCGGCGCCGGCGCCGACGTCCTCGTCGGCCTGAGCGAGCTCGCCGACCAGAGCCTGGTCCGCGTCCTCGAGGGCGCGCAGCCGCGGTTCGCGATGCTCGAGACCATCCGCGAGTTCGCCGGCGAGCAGCTCGACGCACGGCCGGAGGCGGCCGAGGTTCGGCGTCGGTTCCGCGCCTGGTTCCTGGCCCTCGCCCAGCGGGCGGCGCCCGAGCTCTCCGGCGCCGAACAGCGAGTGTGGCTCGACCAGCTCGAGCTCGAGCACGACAACCTGCGGGCGGCGATCGAGCGGGCGGCGGCGGACGAGGATGCCGCCACGGCGATCGGGATCGCCTTCGCCCTGTGGCGGTTCTGGCAGATGCGAGGCCACCTCAACGAGGCGCGCCGACGCCTGGACGCCCTGGCCGCGACGCCCTGGTCGCACCGGGACCCCGCCCTCCGCGCCCGGCTCATGGAGGCGCTCGGGGGGACGTGCTGGTGGCAGGCCGACATGACCTCGATGCGGGCACCGTACGCAGAGGCGGTCGCCCTGTGGCGGGCGGCAGGCGACCGCGGCGAGCTCGCCAACGCCCTCTACAACTACTCGTTCGCCTTCTCGTTCCAGGCGGCCACCGCGGCCAAGCTGGGCGTCGTCGACGAGACCGGCGAGGGTCGCCGCACGCTCGACGAGGCGCTCGCGCTGTACCGGGAGCTCGGGGACGAGCGGGGCGAGGCCAACGTGCTCTGGGGCATCGGCAACCTGTACTACTTCCTCGACGAGCTGGACGCCGCCGCGGATGCCCTCGAGTCGGCCCTGCCCATCCACCGCCGGGCTGGCAACCGGACCATGGAGGCCTGGTCGCTCCACATGCTCGCCACGGCGCGGCTCCGCCAAGAACGCCTGGCAGAGGCCCGCGACCTGATGGTGACCGCCCTGCGCCTGTTCCACGATTCGGGGGACGCAGCGGGCATGGCGCTCGTGCTCGACGACTTCGCCTCGCTCGCCGCTCGGGACGATGACGCGGAGCGCTCGCTGCGGATCTGGGGCGCGGCCCGGAACCTGTCCTCGACCACCGGCACGGGCCTGGCCTCCTTCGTGGACGAGGCGCACGAGCAGTTCCAGCGGCCGACGGCCCGGGACGCGCTCGACCCCGCCGAAGCGGAGCGACTGGTGAAGGAGGGCGGCGCCATGACGCTCGACGAGGCGGTCGCCTACGCGCTCGAGGGCGAGGCGACGCAACGCGGCTGAGGCCGGCCTCCAAGCTACGCCCGCCGAGGCGCCCGCGCCTCAATCGGGAGTCGCTGCACCCTCGCGCAGCCCGATCCAGTTGATCACCGCGCCCGCAGCCATCAGCGCGCCGGCCACCGCCATCGCGAGGTGGAAGCCGGTGGTGGACGCTGCGGCCGCCGCGCTCGCAACCTGCGCCCCGACGCCCGGATCGGGTGCGGTGAGCGGCTGGACGGCGTCGCGGAAGGCGGTGCTCGTCGTGTCGACGCCCGGCAAGAGCGCCGCGATCGCAGGGTAGAAGCTGGCGCTTACCGCGATGAACAGCAGGGCGCCCGCCAGCGGTGCGCCGGCCCGCGACACGGCGTTGTTGATCGCCGACGCGAGACCCGCCCGGCGCGTCTCGACCGACGCCATGAGCGCCGTGGACAGCGGCGCCACCAGGATCGCCAGCCCCATCGCGTACACCATCTGGCCCGGGAAGACGTCCACCCAGTAGCCGACCGACGGCATGAACGACGACGGGTCCGAGAGGACCGCCTGCCACGAGGTGCTCGTGCTGGGCACGCGAACCAAGTAGAGCAGCCCCGCGGCCATCAGCAGCGGGCCGGCGACGAGGAACGAGCGCGGCCCGTGGCGCCCGGCGAGCCGTCCGAAGCGCGTCGAGAGCAGCGTCAGCAGCACGGCGCCCGGCATCGTGGCGAGGGCGGCCGCCAGCGGCGTGTAGGCGAGCACGCCCTGGAGGAACAGCTGCAGGAACGCGAAGTTCATGTACAGCGCGCCGTAGATCACGAACGTCGAGAGGTTGATGGTCGTGAACGCACGCGACCGGAAGATCTCGAGCGGCACGAGGGGATCACGACGGCGGGCCATCAGGAACGGGAAGGCGACGAGCGCGGCCAGGCCCACGACGATCGCCACGAACGCCACCGGGTCCCCCCAGCGCTCCTGCTGCCCGCGCGTGACGCCGAACGTGAGGCCGCCGACGCCGAGCGCGATCACCGCCGAGCCGAGCCAGTCGAAGTGCGCACTGGCGTGCTCGTCGCGCGACTCGGCGACGAATCGCAGCGCGTAGGCGCCGACCAGGACGAGCGGCACGTTCACCAGGAAGGCGGCCCGCCACGACGCCGTCTGGACGAGCAGCCCGCCCACGAACGGCCCGGCGATCGTCACCGCAGATGTCGCTGCGGCCCAGATGCCGATCCGATGCCCACGGTCCTCGCCCTCCCAGGTTGCGGTGATGATGGCCAGCGCGCCGGGCACGAGCAGCGCCCCGGCGGCGCCCTGGAGGAGCCGCGTTGCGACGAGCGCCTCCAACGTCGGGGCGAGGCCGCAGGCGACCGACGTGATCCCGAAGCCCACCAGGCCGATCGCGAACACGCGCCGCCGACCGTAGGCGTCGCCGAGCGCGCCCGCGAGGACGAGCAGCGCCGCGAGCACCGTCAGGTAGCCGCTCGAGACGTAGGTCAGGCCCTCCAGACGGCCGAGCACGGTGGCCGGGAGGTCGCGCCCGATCGTGTCGAGCGCCACGTTGACGACCGTCCCGTCGAGGAACACCGCGCCCGAGCCGATGACCACCGCGGCCAGCGTCCATCGCGGGTGGGCGACGGCGTGCCGGCCGGCCTCGGGCGCCGCAGCGGACATCGGGACGTGACCTCCTGCGAGCCGGTCGATCGCCGGCACTCTGCGGCCAAGGCTACGGCGGCGGTCAACGCCATCGGGTATGGTCCGGTCACAGCGCACCTCGGAGGCTCGCCGCCGTTGCCCGACCATCGCGCCGCCACAGTCGAGTTCGAGCACGTCACGAAGCGGTACCCCGCGAGCGGCGTGGCGGATGCCCGCGTCCCGGCGGCGGTCGAGGACCTGAGCCTCGTCGTCCCGGCTGGCAGGGTGTGCGTCCTGGTCGGGCCGTCGGGCTGCGGCAAGACGACGTCGCTCAAGATGGTGAACCGGCTGGTGGAGCCCAGCGGCGGCAGCGTCCGGATCGACGGGGAGGACGTGTCGTCGCGGGACCTGACCGAGCTGCGGCGCGGCATCGGCTACGTGATCCAGCAGGTGGGCCTGTTCCCGCACCAGACGATCGCCGACAACATCGCCACGGTCCCCCGGCTCCTCGGCTGGCCGGCCGGACGCCGGCGCGAGCGCACCGACGAGCTGCTCAGGCTGGTGGGGCTCGACCCCGCGGTCTACCGCGGCCGTTACCCGGCCCACCTGTCCGGCGGCGAGCGCCAGCGGGTCGGGGTGGCGCGGGCGCTGGCCGCCGACCCGCCCATCCTGCTCATGGACGAGCCGTTCGGGGCCGTGGACCCGATCGTGCGCGAGCGGCTCCAGAACGAGCTGCTGCGGCTTCAGGAGACGCTCGCCAAGACGATCCTGTTCGTCACCCACGACATCGACGAGGCGATCAAGATGGGCGACCGGATCGCCGTGATGCGCAAGGGCGGCCGCGTCGCCCAGTACGCGACCCCGGCCGAGCTGCTGATGGCGCCGGCCGACGAGTTCGTCGAGGACTTCGTCGGCGCCGACCGGGCGCTGAAGCGG
>JBJKRU010000204.1:0-6409 GCA_046704485.1 Candidatus Limnocylindrales bacterium
CGTCCACGCACCCCACGGCCAAGGAGCCCGTACGTTTGGGCCACTCGATACAGGCGGCCCGGTGCCTCGCCGCGACACGCTGTATCGGACTTCTATCGGCCGACGGATGGGAACGCGCGCACGCGTAGGCGAGCATGGTCGTGGACTCGTCCAATCCGATCGCAACGTGCTGCTCGGAAAACCGCGAGTCCCGAACTTGGACAAGGACCACCGCATGATGAGAGTCGCTCGTCCCACGACGATCACCGACAAGACGCTGAACCGGGCGATCAAGATCCTCGGCCTGCTGCTGGTCGTGGGCGTGATCGCCTTCGCGTTGTACTACTGGAGCGATCGGCGCATTGGCGGCGCGCCGAGCATCGCGGACCAGGCAGTCGCCCAAGCGGAGGCCGAGGTCCAGAAGACGCCCAACGACGTTCAGGCCCGCGACCACCTGGCCGCGGCCTACGTCGATGACAACCGGCTCCAGGACGGCATCACCCAGTTCGGCGAGGCGCTCAAGCTCGACGCCACGGACCGCGCGGCGCTCCTGGGTCGGGGCATCGCCTACATCAAGGTCAGCCAGCTCGACACCACCAGCCAGGCCGACAAGGCCAACCAGCTCGTGCTCGCAGCCGCCGACTTCCAGAAGTTCATCGACAACAACGCGTCGGGCGAATACGCCGGCCAAGACCCGCAACTGGAGCAGGCTTACTACGAGCTCGGCACGGTCCAGCTGGAGCAGGGCGACGCGAAGACCGCGGCAGACACGCTCCAGAAGGCGCTCAAGATCGACGCGACCGACGCCGACGCCGAGTACTCGCTGGGCGTGGCCTTCGATAAGCTCGGGCGCTACTCAGACGCGATCCAGGTCCTCAAGATCGCCGTCTCGTTCGTGCCCACAGGCTGGTGCGATCCCTATCAGGAGCTGGCGACGGCCTATACCGGTTTCCAGCTGGCGGACGGCACGGCCTGGGCGAACGGCATGGTGGCGATGTGCAACCAGGACTTCGCCAAGGCCGAGGCGGCGCTCACCCCGCTCGTCAACGGCCCGATGAAGGAAGACGCACTCATAGGCCTGGGCTACACGGCCATGAACCAAGGCGACAACGGCTCGGCCGCTAGGTACTTCAACCAAGTGCTCACCATCGACCCGCGGAACCAGCCGGCCATCATCGCGCTCAACGGCCTGACCGACGTCCACGCCTCGGACATCCCCGGGGTGTCAACCCCGTCGGCCGCCCCCTCGGCGATCGCGTCCTCCGCCCCTGGAGCGAGCAACTGACATGGGATCCACTGAGATGACCGCTGAAACGGTGCCCGCCGAGCCCGGCCCCGAGACGCCAGTCCCCGCCAGCCAGGACGAGGAGCGGCCAGCGAGCCGCCGCAAGCTGCTCGTCCTGCTGCTGATGCTCCTGATCTTCCTGCTGCTGGTGGTTGTGGCGGCCTGGTACCTGCTGTTCCACCAGCCGCTCACCATGCTGCCGGGCGTGACGCCTCCGGAGGCGATGCCCGCATACCAGGGCTCGCTGTACAACCTGAGCGCACCCGAAGACGTCGCCGTCAGCCTCGACGCCACCAGGCTCGTGATCACCCAGACCGGAAGCACGTATGACACGGTTATGTTCGACCGGCTGGGCAACAAGCTTGCCGTGCTTGCTCCGCCCGCCGGCCAGGTGCCGAGCCCGCACCAGATGTTCGTTGCCACGGACCCGGTGACAGGCGAGTACTGGACCACCGACCGATCCAACGGCCTCGTGGTCATCTACAGCGCGGGCGGCACGTTCGAGAAGCTGCTCGACCCGGGCTCGGCGCTCCAGAACTGGCAACCGCTGGGCATCGGCTTTGACAAGACTGGTGACGCTTACATCGCCGACGTTGGCAATGGGGCTGCGATCATTCGTGTGTTCGGCCCGGACGGCAAGGAGCTTCGTTCGTTCGGGGGCGGCTTGAGCCTGAACAGCCCCAACGGGATCGCAGTGGCCGACGACGGCACGGTGTATGTGGCGGACACTGGCAACGGCCAACTGAAGGTATTCGACCCCTCCGGCAACCTGGTCGGGAGCATTGACCGGGGTGACGCTGAAGGCAACCTCGGGCTTCCGGTCGGAGTAGCCATCGATGACCACGGCAACGTGCTGGTGGTGGACTCAAGCGCGGCCCGCGTCCAGGCCTACAAGCAGCTCGCGTCGGGGCAGCAGAGCCCCGACTACATCAGTGGGTTTGGGCAGAAGGGCAGCAGCGACGCGCAATTCTCATACCCAAATGGCCTCGCAGCCGACGCCCAGGGTCGCGTCTACATCGCGGACTGGGGGAACAACCGGCTGGAAGTCTGGGGCTACTGACATGCGGAGAGGAGACGGAGGTGACGACCGGCTGAGCTCGACGCCTGCAATGCGGGCATTCATCTATCCGTACCAAAGGGAGGTAATGACAGTGAGGAAGCTCGCACTGGTTGGTGCGATCGCCGCCCTCTGGCTGTTCGTTGCCGCAGCGACTGCTTTCGCCGATGGCGGCCCTCACACGATGGCCACCAACAACGGTTCGAGTGGCATCAGCGCGGACTCCTGCGCTGGCTGCCACCGCGCCCACACGGCGACCGCGGCAAGTCTGCTCAGCGCAGACCAGCCACAGTTCTGCCTGAACTGCCACAACGGCACCAAGGCGACCACGGATGTCGTGGACGGCTACCAGCTCTCGAGCAACGGGGGCACGTCAGTGCTCGGTGCGCTTCGGAGCGGCGGGTTTCAGTTCGCGCTGATCGACTCGTCCGACGCGGCGCGGCTTGGGTACCTGACGAACCACGGCAGTGGAGACACCACCGGCTTCATCGGCCACATCCAGCCCTTGGGGGTGAAGGCGGCCGTGACGTCCACTCACGGGGGGCTTGGCGGCATCTACGCCGTAGACGCGTCAGGCCATAGCACGTGGGGCATCGGCACGGTCTGGGGCAACGGCGCCCCTGGCACCGCCAACGTAGGCCCGCAGGTCCAGCTCGAGTGCAGCTCGTGCCATAACCCGCACGGCAACGGCGAGTACCGGATTCTGCAGACCACGCCTAGCCTGACGGCTACGTCGGGGACCTTCACGGTTACCAACTCTGGGGGCGTCGCGATCACCGACACGGCGTCGACCGGCTTGCACAACTACACGATCAGGCCATCAACTGATGGCTCGGTCAACGGACTTGTGACCGGCACCCAAGGCGACTACTGGCGGTACAAGTGGGACCCCAACGGGGTCATTCCTTGGACAACTCTCGGCACCGACTCTAGGCTCGGAGCTCCCTATCAGGCCTCGCCGTTGTCGGCCGACCCGATGAACACCGGCTGGGACGGAGTCTCGGTACCGACCAACAGCACAGGTGCGATGACCGCGTGGTGCATCCAGTGCCACACCCGCTACAACGGGTACAGCACGACAGTCACCAACGGCGCCAGCAACTACACGCCGGGCGGCCGCTCGGCGTCCTCGCTCGTCGCGAACAGTGCTGATTCCATCTTCATGTTCAAGCACGGGACCACCCGCATTGGGTGCGAGCAGTGCCATGTCGCCCACGGCTCCGACGCCTTGATGGCCGGCAACCTTGGGACCAATCCGTCGACCTCGTATTCGCTCACGTACAGCTACCCGGGTTCGACCGCTTCCGGCCCGACGACCACTGTGTCGGTGGGCGGCCTGCCCGTCCTCTCGGGCGACAGTCGGCTGCTGAAGGTCGACAACCGCGGGACGTGCCAGATGTGCCACGACCCGACAGGGACGGTTGACCCCGGCTACTACGTGCTTTCCAACAACACCTACCTCACCCCCGGGGGCACAGGCGTCCAGTACTACGGCTTGTTCACTACCGCCCCCGCCGCGGACATTCCAGGCAACTGATCTTCCTCTGACTCAGCAGCCCGGCGGCCTCGAGATCCTCGGGCCGCCGGGCAACCCAGCCGGCATCCCGGCGGGCAGCCGCCCAGCACGCCACAGGTCGCGGGCGCCTACCCAGCGTGATTCGGGTTGGACCTCCAGGATCCAGCGTTCCGCAACGGGGCACAGACAACGATGACGCAGACTGGGGCTAAACGCCGCTCAGGCCCGCTGTTCAGCGCGGCTCTCGTGGCGATCGCCCTGATCGGGCTGATCGCTCCGTCCGTGCCAACCGTCACGGCTGGCAACGCGGTGGCGGGCCTGGCGGGCAGCGCAGCGGCCGCCCCCAGTCCAACGGACTGCGCCTCGGCGGCCCCGTCGAGCTCGCCGTCGCCGACCGCGTCGGCATCCCCGTCTGCGTCGGCGGCCCCGTCTGCGTCGGCGTCCCCGTCCGCGCCGCCCGCAGGGGGCGGGATCGGGCCGACCCCCTCGCCGTCGCCGTCCCCGTTCGCCCTAGCATTAGGGGGCGGGATCGGGCCGACCCCCTCGCCGTCGCCGTCCGCGTCCGCGTCGGCCAGTGCGTCCGTGGCCGCACCCGCGTCGGGCTCGGCGTCCCCTTCGTCCGCTCTGTCAGCGGCACCGTCTGCCGCCCCGTCGGGCTGGGTGGCGCCGGCCGCGTCCGCGGTCGTGGCTGCACCCGCGTCTGGCTCGGCGTCGCCGTCCGTGGCTGCGCCTGCGCCCCCTTCGACCTCCGTGTCAGCGCCACCGTCTGCCGCCCCGTCGGGCTCGGTGGCGCCGTCCGCGCCGGCGACCGCCTCGGTGCTGACGCCTGCCACGCCGTCCGCATCGGCGAGTGCGTCCGTGGCCGCACCCGCGTCGAACTCGGCGCCGCCGTCCGTTGCTGCGCCTGCGTCCCCTTCGCCCACTGTGTCAGCGCCACCGACTGCTCCCCCGTCGAGCTCGGTGTCGCCGAGCGACTCCGCCAGCCCGTCCGGCTCGGTGGCGCCGTCGGATTCGGCCTCTCCGTCCCCATCGGACTCGGCCAGCCCGCCTGACTTCGTCCTCGCCGTACCCTGCGATCTCGCCCTGCTCGCCACGAGCGTGAACCCCGACTCGCCGCACATCGTCTCCGACTCGCTGTCGAGCGACGGGTGCGCCGCCTGCCATCGCGCACACTCCGCCACGAACACGGGCCTGCTCTCCCCGTTGTACCGCGTCACCCCGCTGCGCTCCGCGGGCGAGCCGTACAACGCCTCCGACTTCGCACTCTGCTGGACCTGTCACAGCGTCACCGAGGCGGCGATCGAAGACCCGACCGGAGCCACTCTTGGGACGAACTTCCCGAGCCACGGCTTCCATCTCCAGAGCATCGACAGCTACGGCACGGGCGGCCTCGACATCACGGTGCCTGGCGCTGGTCAGGGGAACGCGCTGTGCGCCGAGTGCCACTACAACCTTCACGGCACCACGGCCAGCGAGCGCGGTCTGGTGGTGTTCGCTCCGGACGTGCAGGACTACAACGGGCTGATCACGTACGACGCGACGACCGGCAACTGCACCCTCACGTGTCACGGAGTCCCGCATGACGGTCAAAACGACTGGAGCGCCATGAACGCGGCGCTGGCATCGGAGTCGCCGAGCGCCTCGCCGTCGGAGTCGCCGTCGGAGAGCCCGTCGCCGTCGGAGAGCGCCTCAGCTTCGCCGTCAGAGTCGCCAAGTCCGAGTCCGAGCCTGGTCGCGGAGCCGTTGGCGTCGCCGTCCGAATCCCCGTCGCCGTCGCCGAGCCCGAGCCCGTCTCCGAGCCCCAGCCCGTCGCCGTTGGTCTCGCCGTCCGAATCGCTCTCGGGCAGTCCCGCGCCAACGCCCTGACGCCCCTCTGTATCGAGAGATACAGAGCTTCCACGCCGGATCCACCCTCTGGCCCTCCGTGGTCCCGGTAGAAATGTGCGCCCCGGCGGATAGGCCTGCGGGGTCCGCTTCCGGACAATTCGCTCAGGTGTCAAGCCGTGGTCCCCCACGGCAAGTGATGAGGGCAATCAATGCTTTGCATGGCTGCGTTCGGCAGTTGCCGCGCGCGCGTCCCGGGAGGCTGCGGATGAGCACCTCCAAACCGTCCAACGGGCGAATCGCTGCGGAGAACGAGCTGCTGTCGCGGCTCGGCCTCCCGCCCAGCGCGACACCCGAGGACGTCGACCAGCTCCACCTCGCCGTGAGCCAGTACCTCGCGGCTGCGCCGAGTGGCATCAAGGGCTGGGCTCGTGCCCAGGCCGCGGTGCTCGACGAGGCGTACCTCCAGCTTACCGACCCGGTCGGTCTCGAGGGCTCGGCCCTCAGGAGCCCGACGAGGCCGCCGACGGTCGTACCCGGCGGGCCGGCGACACCTCCGGCCCGCCGGGACCTCGCCCCGGCAGACATGGCGGCCGCCGACCCCGACGTCGAAGCAGCGGACGACGACCGCCAGGCGACCGATGAGGCTGCCGCCATCGTGGACGACACGGACACGGACGACATGGACGCCCTGTTCGCCTCGGTCACGCCCGGAGCCCACCGCGACCTGACCAGCGGCGGCAAGGCC
>JBJKRU010000205.1:0-8127 GCA_046704485.1 Candidatus Limnocylindrales bacterium
CCGGCCCACTCCTCGACCGACGTCAGGCGGATGCCGAACTCCGCGGCCAGTGGCCCCATGTCCACGGGCGAATCGAAGGCGTCCTGCATCGCCAGCATGTCGCTCATGAACGTCGGCATGCCCGGGATCGGGACACCCGGGGCAACGCCGCGATGCGGGATCGGCCGACCCAAGATGCGCTCGAACACGCTCACGGCTTCGGTCAGGGAGAATGCGGCAGGGCCTCCGATCGGCAGGTACCGGTTCGAGGCCGTGCTGCTCTCGACGGCGGCCAGCGCGAATGCCACGACGTCGGCGCTGTGCACGAAGGCATGGCGTCGCGCTCCCGAGCCGACATACACGACCTCTCGACCGGCGAGTGCCGGGCCGGCGATGACGGCCGCCAGCCATAGGTCCATGAACGCGTTGGGGGCGAGGATCGTCCAGGCGAGTCCACTGGAGCGCAGGGTCGCCTCTGTGGCGGCCTTGGCCGCCATCAACGGATTGGGGCTGTCCAGCGACGCCCCGAGGGCGGAGACGAAGACGAACCGGCGTGCGCCAGCCGCCGCAGCAGCCTCGACCAGGCTCCGGTTCCCGGCCAAGTCGACGGCCTCGATGGTGTCTGCAGGCCCGCGCCCGAGCGAGATGGCCGTCGTGAGGACCGTGTCGACGCCCCTGCACGCGCGGTCAAGCGAGGGGCGGTCGGTGAGGTCGCCCATCACTGGCTCGGCGCCCAGGGCCGCCAGCGTGGAGTGCGCCTCCCGCGATCGAGCGAGCGCACGGACCGGGAGGCCTCGCTCGAGCAGACCGCGCACGATTCGGCCGCCGAGCGATCCGGTCGCGCCAACCACGAGGATCATCGTCCAACCTCCCACCTTCGATGCGGTCTGGTCCGGCCGCATCGCCAATGCCACCTTGCGAGCACGTCCGTTCCCCTGCCGTTCCATCGGCCGGTCAACCGGTCTCCAGGTCCGACCAGCGCTGCGCGGCGAGCGCCTCCTCGATCCGCGCGGCATAGCCTGCGTCGTCCGAGATGCCAGCCAGTTGGCGGGCAGCCGCCGCCTCGGCATCGGCCGCGTCTGGATCACCGCTGAGCCGCGCCAGGTGCGACAGGTGGGCGTGGGCCAGCGCCTCGTTGTGGGGGTTTCCCCCGATCGAGGCGAGCAACCCGATTTCGCGGACCCGCAGCTCTCGAGCGGCCGGATAGTCGCCGACGGCGTCCTCCATCTCGGCGGCGGCCCATGCACCGACCGCCTCGAGGTAGCGATCGCCCATCGCGTGGGCAATCTCGAGTCCACGCTCCAGATGAGGTCGGGCACGGGCCGCAGACCCGGATCGGACGAGGACCGTCCCCAGGTGGATCCGTGCGAACTCACCTTCGATGTCGCCGAGCTCAAGCGCGATCGCCACGGCCCGTTCGAGGTGCCCGACCGCATCGCTCGGGCGGCGAGCCATGTGCAGCATCATCCCCAGCTGGTCGCGCGCTGTCATCTCGCCCTTGCGGTCGTCCGAGGCGGCCAGCACGGTGACCGCGTGCTCCAGGTGGCCGACGGCAGCGTCCATGCGATGGAGACGCCCCAGCGTCCAGCCGACAGCGGTCTCGACGACGGCGCGCGCCGCAGGCGCCGTCTGCGGGATCCGGCTCATGGCCTCGTCCAGGATCGCGAGCGCGCCCTCGAAGTCGCCGTGTCGATAGGGCAGCCACCAGAAGGCCGTGTAGGCTCGGGACAGCTCCTCAGGGTCCCGGGCGGCGGCGAGCGCGTCACGGAACGCCACCCTTGCGGCGGCATCATCGCCGTCGCGCATCCGCAGATTGGCCAGACTGCACATGGCCCGGCTCGCCGCGAACTCCCGAGACTGCTCCGGCGCCAGTCGGGCCCATGCCGTGAGCGACCGCTCGAGGAGCGACGTCGCCGCGGAGTCGAACAGGCGCGCCGCGCGCTCGGCGGCGGTGAATCCGAGCGCGACGGCCAGCGGAAGGGCGGCCGGCAGCCCGAGGTCCACTGCCTCCAGGGCGTGGACCGCAGCCGCTGCCGCGACTGGGCACACCGCGGCAGCCCTGAGCATGTCGGCCGAGGAGCCTGTCACCCTGCAGTCAGCCAGGGCCTGTGCGATCCCGAGGCGCGTCTCTGCGCGCTTCGCGAACCCGGTCGCGCCGCGCACAGCGAGTCGATAGAGCGGGTGGGCGAAGGCGTAGCCAGCTCCCCGTTCCACGAGCAGGCCTGACGCCAGCACATCGTCGAGCGCCGCGACCAGCCCGCCGGGCAGATCAGCGAGGACCGCCTGCAGCGTGCCGAACGAGAACTCCGACTCGAGCTCTGCCGCCATGCCCAGCAGCTCCAGCGGAGCGCCCTTCAGCATCGCCGTGCGGCCGGCCACCAGGCGCCGCACGGTGTCCGAGACGTCGGACGGCGACTGGTCCGAGGTGGCCGCGGTCGTCGTCCAGCGGTCTCCCGCCAGCCTGACGCGTCGCCTGTCTCGACCGGCCCGAACGAGTTCAAGGCAGAAGAGCGGGTTGCCCTCGCTGAGCTGGAACGCCCATCGGGCGAGGTCCGGTTGCACGGACGTTCCGCCCAGATTCGCGACGATGAGCGATCCGACGTCGTCCCTCTCGAGCGGCCCGAGGATCAGCTCGGAGCCACCCGCCCTTCTGGCCTGCTCGAGATAGCGGACGGCGGTCGACGGGAGCGTCTCGTCGTCGCGATGGGTCGTGGCAACAAGGACGCGCGCATCTGGAAGCCTCGCAATGACGTGCTGAAGCAGCTCGACCGTCGCATCGTCGAGCCAGGGGAGATCGTCGATTGCGATCAGGAGCGGTTCACTGCTCGCGAGCCGCTCCACTGCGAGCACGAGCCCCTCGACGAGCGCCGCTCGGCTCGCGAACGTGATGGCGGGCGCGATCTCCAGGCTCGGGCAGGCGCTGGCGATCCCGCTCCGCGCTGGCTCAGGCCAGTCCGCAACCTCGTCCGCCGTCACAGCTCGCCGATGCGCCTGCCGGAGCGGTCCGTACGCTGGAGCACCGGTTCCTTCTACGGACTGCCACTCGAGCACCCGCCAGCCGGCGGCGTGCGCGTACCCGACCAGCTCCCGGAGCAGCCGGGTCTTTCCGATCCCGGTCGGCCCGTGGATGGCGAGCGCCCTGGACTCGCCGGCGACGACATGGGCCATGTGCTGCTCCAGGCGCCGCAGCTCGTCGTCGCGAGCCACCAGGCGAGGGAGATTCGCCTCCGGATGGCCCTTGCCGACGGCCGTCTGCTCGGCCAGGCGGAACGCCTCCGTCGTCTCGGCCGACGGCTCGACGCCGAGGGTGGAGCGGAGCGCCCGCCGGCAGAGGTCGTATTGCCGGCGAACTGCGTGATGTCGACCCTGGGCTGCGAGCACTTCGATCGCCAGACGATGTGCCGCCTCGTCCGTCGGATCAGCCTCGATCAGGCGGCCCGCGATCGTCAGCGCGCGATCGTCCTCGCCAGTCCGCTGAGCCACCCTGGCGACATCGAGAGCCGTCTGCTGCCAGCGGCTCCGGAGATGCTCGCGCGGGCCGACGAGCCAGTCTTCATACACGTCGGGCAGCAGGTCGATCCCCCCGAACTCGAGCACCACGCCGAGGGCAGCCTCAAGGTCGCCCGGGCTGGCATCAGCGCGATGCGCGCACCGTCCTGCGCGCGACAGGAGATCGAACGCCGCCTCCAGACGGTCGAGGTCCAAGACGAGACGCGACGGCTCGAGGCACACACGATCGCCTGGTGTCGCAAGCACGCCGTCGCTCCCGAGGGCTCGACGCGCGAAGTGGATCGCCTTGCGGAGGTTCGCGCGGCTTGCGTCGGGAGCGGCCTCAGGCCACAGGCACTCGGCGGCGCCCTCTCGTGCCAGGCCGTGCCCCCGCGTCACGAGGAGCAGCTGCACGAGACGCTCGGCCGATCGCCGCACCCAGGCATCGGGCGCAACGGGACTCCCGTCGACCGCGACCTCGAAGACGCCCAGGACGCGCGCTTCGACGACTCCCGGCTGGGCAGCCTGGGCACTGGTCCCCGTTCGCTCCAGCAGCACGACGCCTTCCCCCTCGCTGAACGGCGAGAGCGTTGTCGTGCGCTGCGCCCGAAGCAAATGCCGTATGGCGCATCTCCACGGGTCGCTGGCCCATGACGGCCGGGATGAACCGCAGGGATCGGGCGTCAACGGGACGGCGTGCTGCTCCGCGATCGTCGACGCGACCCCGTCACGACCGTGCGATTCGGTCCGATCCGCCCGCGGAGTTCGCGGCGTGTGGACCCGTCTGCGGCGCGCCCGGACGGCCATCATCGCCGGGCATTCACGTCGCAGGGCTCGAATGGATCGTCCAGCTGGCAGGAGCAGCGGAACGTCGGTGGCAATCGCATCACGGGAGCAGCGCGTCGCCCACGCTCGGGCGGGCTGGCGATGGCCGAGCTCCGTGTCCATCGCGGCGTGGGTCGTCATCCTCGCCTGCTCGCTGCTCCCGACCGTCATCGCGCAGGAGTTGTTCAACGCCCAGGTCACCATCGGCCAGCGGGCGGCAGCCACGGCCACCATGGTCGCCGCCGCCTTCGTGGCCTCCGTTGCCGTTGCCCCGCTGCGGGCGCTCCGCCCGCTCCTCGCGGTCCTCCTGACGCTCGCCGGCGGCCAGTGGCTCGTGTTCGGCGTCCTCGCCCGCGCCGACCAGATCCGGGCGCTGTCGGGCGACCCGTCCTTCGCCGTCTACATGCCGACCGAGGTCATGCTCAACCTCCTGGTCACGGCGGGCGTGCTGGCCGTTCTGACAGCGCTGACGCGCGACCGGCACGCGTTCTTCCTGGCGCGCGGCGATTTCGCCGCGCCTGCTGGCCCGATCCGGTGGCTCGCCGTGCGGCCCGGTGACCGCTGGAGCTCCGTCGGCCGCAATCTGACCCTCGCGATCAGCCTCGGGACGCTCGCGTTCCTCGTCCTCTCCGGCACCCCCACGTCGGGGCTCATCGGGTCTGCCTGGCCCGTGCTGCCGGCGATCCTGTTCGCCGCCGCACTGAACGCCTTCAACGAGGAGGTGACGTACAAGGCCTCGATCCTGTCGGCCCTCGAGCAGCCGCTCGGCCGTCGCGACGCGCTGCGGATGGTCGCGGCCTACTTCGGCCTCGCCCACTTCTACGGGGTGCCGTACGGGATCGTGGGCGTCGCGCTCGCGTGGTTCCTCGGCTGGATCCTGGCGCGGTCGATGGCCGAGACGCGCGGCATGGCGTGGGCCTGGTTCATCCACTTCGTCCAGGACGTGCTGATCTTCGCGTTCCTGGCGGCGAGCGCCATCGTGCCCGGGGGCGGCTGATCGGCCTGCAGGGGTTGCGTCGCGCCGAGGTCGTGGATCCGTGCGTCGACGCCACGAGCCTGACGCCTATGATGCAGCCCATGATCGTCATCGACTGGCTGCTCGACAGCGACCCCGCCATCCGCTGGCAGGTGCTCCGCGACCTCACCGATGCCTCCCCTGCTGAGGTCGCCGCCGAGCGGTCGCGCGTCGCCGCCGAGGGCTGGGGCGCGGAGCTGCTCGGGCTGCAGCAGCCCGACGGCCGGTGGGACGGCGGCACGTACCGGCCGGGCTGGGCGGATGAGTCGAAGCCGTTCTTCGACGCCTGGACGGCGACGCACTTCAGTCTGGTCGGGCTGCGCGAGCTCGGCGTGGACCCCGCGGACCCGAGCGTTCGGAGCGCGGTCGCCCGCGTGCGCGACGTCCACTGGTATGAGGACGGCCCGGCCTACTTCGACGGCGAGGGAGAGCCGTGCGTCAACGGGCTCGCGCTCGCGAACGGCGCCTACTTCGGCCAACCGGCGGACGTGATCGTCGAGAAGCTCGTCGGCGCCGAGCTCACCGACGGCGGCTGGAACTGCTGGGCCGAGTACGGCGCGACGGTGTCGTCGTTCCACTCGACGATCTGCGCGCTCGAGGGCCTGCTCGCCTGGGAACTGGCCGGCGGATCGGCGGGTGGATCGCCCGCCGGCCTGTCCGAGGCCGTCGGTGCGGCCCGCCGCCGCGGCGAGGCGTACCTGCTCGAGCGCGGCCTCTTCCGCCGCCGATCCACCGGCACGGTCGCCGACCCGCGCTTCACGATGTTCTCGTTCCCCACGCGCTGGTACTACGACGTGCTGCGCGGCCTCGACTACCTCCGCTCGACCGGAGCCCCTCCCGACGCCCGTTGCGGGGATGCGATCGACCTGGTCGCCGCCCGACGCGGCGCGGATGGCCGCTGGCCCCTCGAGAACGTCCACCAGGGGCCCACCCACTTCGAGATGGAGGGTCCCGAGGGCTCCCCGAGCCGGTGGAACACGCTCCGCGCGCTGCGGGTGCTGCGCTGGGTCGGCTCGACGGGGTCGAGCACGTAGCCACGGCAGCGACTTGCTTAGGACGACCGATCGGGTCGGCCCTGCAAATCCGCACTCTGGAGGGCGGGCGATCGGCGCCAACGAGCGGGCGACGCGGAAACCGTGAGGACCCGGCCGCCGTCACGGCCGGGTTTGCAGTCTCGGTGACGCCGGGAGTCAGGTCTACGGCGTCCAATCGAAGTCGAGGCAGGTCACCCGCGAGTCGGTTGCGTAGGCCGGGGTGCCGCCACTCCCCCCGTCCTTGGCCAGCAGACCGTCGTACAGGACGTTCGTCAGCAGCACGAGATCCACGCCGGTGCTCTTGAGCAGGACGAGGTTGGGGGCCGTGGGCGCATGGGAGCGGCGACGTGCCCGCTCCTCGCGGCCGAGCCAGCGGCTCGGCCGCGTCGTGGCGGTGCGCCTACCAGCTCAGCTGCCCTTCGAAACTCCCCTCGATCACGTTGCGCACCGTGACTCCGTCGTTCGAGACGGTGGTCTGGTGGGCGATGGCGACCCAGGTCGCGCTCGCATCCGCGAATCGGCCGGTGCCTCCGGTCGACACGTGGTCGACCACCCACGTGACATGCGCGGCGTCTTCGCGCGTGCCGGCGCCCGCGACCATCCCCCACATCTGGTCGCCGTTGGCAGCGGTCCACAGGAACGTGCCCGTGTATGTCAAGGCGGGCAGGTTGATGTGCACAGTCAGTTCACTCGTGCGCAGGCCGAAATGCAGCGCCGTACCCGTCAAGAGGGCGTGTCCGTCGGCGAAGCCTCCGGAGAGCGTCGTCAGGTCGACCGTGCTGGTGCCGTTCATCGTTCCGTGGAACGGCAGGTTGGTGCCGTGGGCGTCAGCGAGCGCGCTCACGGGAGCAAGGGCGCCGAACGCCAGCATCAAGCCTGCGAGGAGAATGCCGAAGCGGGCAGTCAATCCGTGATGCGCCATTTCCTTACCTCCCATCGATCGGGAGGGCCTCGGGCGCAGTCGCCTCGACCCGGTCTCGGACCGCGGGGTTGCCTCCGTGCCCGGAGTCTCACTCGTCGCGGTCGCAGGGCGGTCAATTCCCGGTCACAGACCGGCGCCGAAGGCGTGCGCCCGCCTCGCGTCCCGGCCGCCTGGCGTTCGACACCCTCGGCACGACTGCCCTGGGGCTGAGCACGACCTACCTGCCAGCGGTTCGGCGCGGTCTGTCCGCCAGTCGCAGATCGTGGCGGCACCACCGTCGGTGCGGCCCTTGATACCCGCGTCGTGGTGGGCAAGCATCGGCGACGGAGGGGAAGCCCGGATCGTGCAGCCACCCAGCTATCGGCTCGTTCGTTTGGCGGCCGTCGTGGGTGCCGCCTCGCTGCTCGTGGCGTGGTTCGGCGCGGACGGAGGGCTGCGGCCGACCCAGCCTGGCGACTCCGGCGGAACACCTCCGTCCGTGACGTCGGCGCCGAGGACTGGCGGAACGATCCGCCTCCTCGTCCCGGGCGACGCGTGGGATCAGGTTGATCCGCAGCGCGTGTATAGCGGGGAGGACATGGCGTTCTTCGGGGCCACGATCTACCGGTCGCTGGTGTCGTACCAGTACTCCTCGGACGCGACCGAGGCGAACACCCTGGCGCCCGACATGGCGACCGACATCGGCACGCCGAGCGACGGCGCCAAGACGTGGACGTTCACGCTGCGCGATGGCCTGACGTTCCAGGACGGCTCGCCGATCACCTGCGCCGACATCGCCTACGGCGTCTCGCGGACGTTCGCGACCGACGTCATCAACGGCGGTCCGACGTACGCCATCCAGTACCTCGACATCCCGACCAACG
>JBJKRU010000206.1:0-5399 GCA_046704485.1 Candidatus Limnocylindrales bacterium
ATCCTGTCCGAGCTGGGGCTGACGGAGTCGGAACGGATCAAGCCGCGGATCCTCTCGAGCCAGATCATCCGCAACATCGACGACCACCAGGCCCAGCTGATCAACCGCACCCGGCATGGACAGATGATCCTCGGCGGCCAGTCGCTCTACATCCTCGAGATGGAGCCAGCCGCCTACGCGCCCCTGGCGGCGAACGAGGCAGAGAAGGCGGCCGACATCAACGTTCTCGAGGTGCGGTCGTTCGGCTCGATGGGCCGCGTGTACCTCGGCGGCGAGGAGCGGGACATCGACGTGGGCTGGCGCGCGGCGACGGCCGCCGTCGAGGGGGTGGACGGGCGCGACGCGAAGGCATAGGCAGACGACGGAAGCGTCGGCGGCCCGCCGCCGACGCGCCACCACAACGCAGTACCAGCAAGGGAATGGAGAGGGTCCACATGGCAGACGCACTGGGCATGATCGAGGCCCGCGGGTTCGCGGCAGTGGTCGAGGCGGCCGACGCGATGGTCAAGGCCGCGAAGGTTGAGCTCGTCAGCTACGAGAAGACGGGCGGCGGGTACGTCACCGCGATCGTGCGCGGCGACGTGGCGGCGGTGAAGGCGGCCGTGGAGGCCGGCTCGCGCAGCGCCACCAAGGTCGGCGAGGTGGTGGCCACCCACGTCATCGCCCGGCCGCACGCCAACGTCGACACCGTGCTGCCGCTGGGCCGCACGGACGAGGCCAAGGCCGAGCTCGGCGGCTGACGCCCGAGTCCCGGACAGGACCCTCTCGCCGGGGCGGTCGCGAACGCCCCGCCCCGGCAGACCGGCCAGGAGAAGGCCGGCCAGGAGACATCGAATGCTTCTCGGACGCATCGCGGGCACCGTGGTGGCCAGCCGCAAGGAGCCCCTCATGGAGGGGTGGCGCCTCCTCGTCGTGCAGCAGCTCGGCGTCGACAACGAGCCCACCGGGGGCTACGTGGTGGCCGCCGACGCGGTCGGGGCCGGCGTGGGCGAGGTGGTCCTCTACGCGTCGGGCTCCTCTGCCCGCCAGACGGAGCTCACGAAGGACCGCCCGTGCGACGCGGTGATCATGGCGATCGTCGACACCTGGGAGGTGGGCGGCGCCGAGGTCTACCGCAAGTAGCGATGGACGAGCGCGAGATCCAGGGCGTCATCGACCGGGTCCGGCGTCGCTATGGCGAGCCCGGGCCACAGCTTGCCCGCCAGGCGGCCGTGCGGGCCGAGCTGGACGCTCCCGCCGCCGCCACCCTCGGGGACGGCGTGTTCGCCCGCCTCGACGAGGCCGTGGGCGCGGCCAAGGCCGCCTTCGAGGGCACGCGCCTTGACCCAGACCTGCGAAAGTCGATGATCGAGGCGGTCCGCCGCGCTGCACTCGACCAGGCGGAGCCGCTGGCCCGGCTCGCCGTGGAGGAGACCGGCCTCGGGCGGGTCGATGACAAGGCGGTGAAGAACCGCCTCGTGGCGGCCAAGACGCCCGGCCCCGAGGACCTCGAGGTGCTGGCCGTCTCGGGCGCCAACGGGATGATGCTGACCGAGTGGGCGCCATTCGGTGTCGTCGGCTCCGTGTCGCCGGTCACCAACCCGGCGGCCACGGTCATCAACAACGCGATCTCGATCGTCTCGGCGGGCAACGCGGTCGTGTTCAACGCCCACCCGTCGGCGCGGCGCGTGTCCAACGCCTCGGTGCGGATGATCAACCGCGCCATCGCGAGCGCTGGCGGCCCGGCCAACCTCGTGACCTCAGTCGCCGAGCCCACGATCGAGAGCGCCCGCGCCCTGATGGCCCATCCCGACGTCCGGGTGCTGCTCGTGACCGGCGGGCCCGGCGTGGTTCGCGAGGCGCTCAAGACGGACAAGCGCGCGATCACCGCCGGCCCCGGCAACCCGCCCGCCGTGGTGGACGAGACCGCCGACGTCGAGAAGGCGGGCGCCGACATCGTCCGCGGCGCGTCGTTCGACAACAACATCGTGTGCACCGACGAGAAGACGGCGATCTGCGTCGCGTCGGTGGCCGACCGCCTGGTCCGGTCGATGGCGGCGAGTGGCGCCTACGTCCTGGCCGAGCACGAACTGCGACGCCTCGAGCGGGTCGTCTTCACCGACGATTCGCTTGTGCCCGGCAAGCCGGCGCACGTAAACACGGCCTGGGTGGGGCGCGACGCTGCCCGGCTCCTGGCGGAAATCGGCGTCCGGCCGAGCGTGGAGCCGCGCCTCCTGGTGGCCGAGGTGCCAGCGGAGCACCCGCTGGTGTGGACCGAGCAGATGATGCCGGTGCTGCCGGTGGTCCGGGTCGGCGACGTCGACCAGGCGATCGACCTGGCCGTCCGCTCCGAGCACCGCTTCCGGCACACGGCGTCGATCCACTCTGCCAACGTCGGGGCGATCACCCGCATGGCGCGCGCGATGAACTGCTCCATCTTCGTCGCCAATGGGCCGAACTACTCGGGCCTCGGCGAGGGCGGCGAGGGCTTCGCCACGATGTCCATTGCGTCCCCGTCCGGCGACGGGATGACCCGCCCGCGGACGTTCTCCCGCGAGCGCCGGATCACGGTCGTCGGATCCATGCGGATCGTGTAGCGATGGCAGGTTCACAGACCGAACCCGGGGCGGGCGGCCGCACGACGACAGGAGAACCGCCGATGCAGCCCGCGCTCGCGGTTGTCGAGCTCGCCTCGATCGCGGTCGGCATCGAGGCCGGCGACGCCATGGTCAAGCGCGCCCCGGTGGACGTCGTCCGGGCGGGGACGATCCATCCCGGGAAGTACGTCGTCCTGATCGCCGGCGCCGTCGCCGACGTGGAGGAGGCGTTCGAGGCCGGCACGGCTATCGGCGAGTCGTGCCTCGTGGACACCGTCCTGCTCCCGAACGTCCACCCTGCGGTCGTGCGGGCCCTGCACGGCGGGCGGCTCGCTGGCGGCGCCGAGGCACTGGGGGTGATCGAGACGGCGACCGTCGCGGCCATCGTCGAGGCGGCCGACGCCGGGCTCAAGGGCGCCGCCGTCAAGCTGCTCGAGCTGCGGCTCGGCGACGGCATCGGCGGCAAGGGGTACCTGCTGTTCGACGGGGCCGTGTCCGACGTCGAGGCGGCGGTCGACATCGCGCTCGCCCGCATCGCCGACGGGCTCGCCGGCACCGTGCCCGGCGGCCGGGCGCCGGTGGGAAGGGTGATCGCCCAGCTGCACCGGGAGATGCGCACGGAACTCGAGGCGGACGCGCGCTTCGGGCGGCGCGTCGGCCGGGACGCGGGGGCGTAGCGATGCAGCTCGCGCGGGTGACCGGGACGGTCGTGGCCACCGTCAAGGCGGCGAACCTCGAGGGCGTGCGCCTGCTCATCGTGCAGCCGCTGACGCGCGACCTCGCCCCCGCCGGCCAGCCGGTGGTGGCGGCCGATGCGCTGGACACCGCGGCGCCCGGACAGCTCGTGTACGTCGTGGCCGCGCGCGAGGCGGCGGAGGCGATGGCCAACCGCTTCGTGCCCGTGGACCACGCGATCGTCGGGATCGTGGACGCGGTGGAGGGCCTGGCGTGAAGCTCGGGCGGGTCGTCGGAACCGTCGTGGCGACCGTCAAGACGCCGATCCTCGAGGGGCGGCGGGTCCTCATCGTGGACCTCCTCGAGCTGGACGGCCGGGCGGCGGGCGGCTACCTGCTCGCCGTGGACACCGTGGGCGCCGGCGCGGGCGAGACTGTCCTGCTTCTCGACGAGGGGAACTCCGCCCGCCAGGTCGTCGGAGAGACGAGCGGGCCGCTCCGGACGGTGATCGTGGGGATCGTGGACGCGGTGGAGGGGCCGACGGCCGTGTGACGTCGTCCGCCGCGAATGCGCGTGGGGGGACTCGCGGCGCGTGGCTGCCTCGCGCCCGCTCGGGTACAGTCGCATGCATGACCGATCGCGTCCATGCCGCTGCTTCGCGGGGCTTCACCGCCGGTGTCGAGGTGTACGAGCGCGCGAGGCCCACCTACCCGCGGGACGCCGTCGCGGCGCTCGTCGAGACGCTCGGGCTGGGCCCCGGGCGGACCGTGCTGGAGCTGGGCGCGGGGACGGGGAAGCTGACGCGCCTGCTGGCGGAGAGCGGCGCCCGCATCGCGGCCGTCGAGCCGGTCGCGGCGATGCGCGCCAAGCTGCTCGAGACGGTGCCCGGCGTGCAACCAGTCGATGGCACGGCCGAGGCGATCGGCCTCCCGAACCAGTCGGTGGACGCGTTGGTGGTGGCGCAGGCATTCCACTGGTTCGACGCGATCCGCGCACTGTCCGAGATGCACCGCGTGCTGCGGCCGGGCGGGCGGGCTGCATTGATCTTCAACCGCCGTGATGAGTCGGTGCCGTGGGTGCGCGGCATGGGTGAGGCGATCCGGCGGATCTCCGCTGGCGAGCCGCAGGTCTGGGACGACGCCTGGCGTGAGTCGCTCGGGCGTTGCGCGCTCTTCGCACCGTGGCAGTCGACGTGGTTCCGTCTCGTCCAGCGGCTCACGCGCGACGGCGTCCTCGACAGGGCCGCCTCGGTGAGCTACGTGGCCGCGGCGTCCGCGGAGGTGCGGGCCGGCCTGCTCGACGAGGTTCGTGTGCTCCTGGCCGCGGACCCGCTCACCGCTGGCGCCGAGATGATCGACCTGCCGTACGACACCGAGCTGCTTTGGACGGAGCGGACGACGATCGAGCCGGGCGTGGACGGGGTCGTCGCCTCGGTCAACGCCAACGGCGGCGGGGTGCCGAAGCCACCGGTCGACACGGCCCGCGTCGGCGCCCTCGGCCTCCACAACGACGCCCACAGCGAGCCAGAGCCCGTGCACGGTGGGCCCGACCAGGCCGTGTGCCTCTACGCGCAAGAGGCGATCGAGCGGGTGCGATCGGATGGCCACCAGGCGTTCCCGGGTGCGTTCGGCGAGAACCTGACGCTGTTGGGGATCGACTGGGATGGACTCATGCCGGGCGACCGGCTCGTCATCGGCGAGGCCGCGGACGAGGGCGAGGGCGATCCACCGCTCCTGCTCGAACTGACGAAGTTCACGACACCCTGCCAGACGTTGGCGCACTGGTTCATCGACGGGCGGTTCGCGCGGATCAGCGGCAAGGTGCACCCCGACGACGCCCGCTGGTATGCGCGGGTGCTGCGCCAGGGCGAGGTGCGCCCGGGCATGCCGGTGCGTCTGCTGCGCTCGCAATCCGCTCCGACCGGGGACGCCGCCGGCGCCTGAGCTCGACGCCGGCCCGGCCGCCGCGAGCTGACCCCAGCCGCCACCCACGGCGCTACCCTAGCCGCATCGACACGGAGGACCCATGACCACCAAGAAGCCGGCGACGAAGCTGCCGTCCACCCGCGAGGAGCTCCTCGTGCTGCACCGAGAGGCACGCCACCGGCGCATGTCCGCCGAGCCGGGCGGCCACGAGTGGGAGCAGGCC
>JBJKRU010000207.1:0-31133 GCA_046704485.1 Candidatus Limnocylindrales bacterium
CGTTCCAGGACGGCTCGCCGATCACCTGCGCCGACATCGCCTACGGCGTCTCGCGGACGTTCGCGACCGACGTCATCAACGGCGGTCCGACGTACGCCATCCAGTACCTCGACATCCCGACCAACGCAGACGGCTCCTCGCAGTACCCCGGCCCCTACAAGGCGACCGCGGCCCAGCAGGCCCTCTACGACAAGGCCGTCACGTGCTCGGCCGACAACAAGACGATCACGTTCCACCTGAACCAGGCGGTCGCCGACTTCAACTACACGGTGACCCTCGGCTTCTCGCCGGTCCCGAAGGCCGCCGACACCGGCGAGTCCTATGGCACCGCGAAGCCGCCCGTCGCCTCCGGGCCGTACATGGTCCAGAGCTACCAGACGGGCGCCGGCGGCAAGATGATCCTCGTCCGCAACCCGAACTGGAGCCAGGCGAGCGACCCCTACCGCCACCCGTATCCCGACAAGTGGGAGGTCGACTTCGGGCTCGACCCGCAGGTGATGAACCAGCGGATGATCCAGAGCACCGGCAACGACCAGTACGCGCTGATGTACGGCAGCATCCTGCCGGAGAACCTGGCCACCGTGTTCGTCGACCCGAAGACGGTCCAGCCCCAGTTCGCCGGCCGCGCTGTCAGCGACTATGACCCGTACTCCCGGTACCTCTGGATCAACGTCCAGAAGGTCCCCAACCAGAAGATCCGCGAGGCCATGGCGGTCGCGCTCGACCGGGCGTCCTACCGCAAGATCGCGGGCGGCGACTTCTACGGCGACTACGCAGACGGCGTGATCAAGCCCAACATCGGTCAGGACTACGCCCCGACCAACATGTGGACGACGATGTTCGGCCAGGCCATCCCCGATGCGGGTGACCCGAACTTCGCCCAGCAGTTGATCAGCCAGTCCGGGGCTGCTGCGCCGACCCTCACCTTCAACTACGCGGACACCCCGACCTACGGGAAGATCGCGGCGAGCATCCAGTCGTCGCTCCAGGCGGCAGGCTTCACCATCAACCTGGCGCCGATCCCGCCCGGCAGCTACTACAGCACCGTGTTCGACCCCAAGAAGGCGGGCGACTTCGGTGTCGCGGGCTGGGGCCCCGACTGGCCGAACGCCTCGACCGTGATCCCGCCGCTGTTCACCCAGAAGGGCGGCTTCGACCTGTCCCAGGTCGATGACTCGGCCTTCAACGCTGCGGTCGCCGCGGCGAACTCCGAGACCGATCGCGCTGCCCAGGCCAAGGACTGGCAGACGCTCAACACGCAGGCGATGCAGAACGTGTGGGTCATCCCCACGATCTTCGGCCTGCAGCAGCTCATCATGGGCTCTGGTCTCGCCACGGGCACTGGCCCCAATGGCGGCCTCTACGCGTGGGGTCCGTACGGCTCCAACCCGTACAACGACGTCTACGTCAAGCAGTAGAGCCCGCAGGGCAAACGCCTAGCCAGGCTTAGTCTCCCCGACTGGAGGGGGGCGGCTCCGCCGCCCCCCTCCAGGGGACCCCCCTCGAGGAAGAGCACGCCGCGTGGCCGCCTACATCGTCCGCCGCCTGATCCTCATGGTCGCGCTCCTGTTCGCGCTGACTGCCGCCGTGTTCTTCCTGTTCACGATGCTGCCGGGCGATCCCGCCCGGCTGACCTGCGCCAAGGCCTGCAGCCCGGCGATCATCGAGGCCAACCGCCACCGCCTGGGCTACGACCAGCCGATCCTGACGCAGTACGGCGAGTTCCTCCAGGGGATCGTCTTCGGGCGGACCTTCTCCGCCGACTCCCCCCAGCCGATCCAGTGCAGCGCCCCGTGCCTGGGCTACTCGTTCAACCGGCACCAGGAGGTGCTCAGCCTGATCCTCAATGCGGCGCCGGTGACCTTCTGGCTCGCCGTGGGCGCGTTCGTGATCTGGATCAGCGTCTCGATATTCCTGGGCATCATCGCGGCCCTCAACCACGGCCACTGGCCGGACCGCCTCGTCATGGGCCTCTCGCTGATCGGCTACTCGCTGCCGTCGTTCTTCATCGGCCTGCTGCTGATCTTCTTCGTGATCCTGAAGCTGAACTGGCTGCCGTTCCCGTCCTATGTTTCGCCGTTCGACAACCCGTTCCAGTTCGTGCAGACGATGATCCTTCCGTGGATCGTGCTGGCCGTGCTGAACACGGCGTTCTACATGCGCCTGACGCGGAACCAGGTCCTTGAGACGTTCAACGAGGACTACGTGCGGACCGCACGCGCGAAGGGGCTGCCTGAACGCACGCTCGTGGTGAAGCACGCGCTGCGGGCCGGCCTCACCCCCATCGTGACCGTCGCGGGCATGGACCTCGCGTACCTCCTGGGCGGCGCGGTCATCACGGAGAGCATCTTCAGCCTGCCGGGGCTCGGGTCGCTGGCGGTCAACTCGGTCCTGCAGTCGGACCTGCCGCTGATCACGGGCATCACGCTGTTCACGTCGACGATCGTCATCTTCGCGAACCTCGTGGTCGACCTGCTGTACGCGGTGCTCGATCCGCGCGTGACGATCGCATGACGACGTCGGGCATGGCGGGTGATCTCCCGCTGCTGCTGGTCAAGAACCTGTCAGTGTCGTTCCCAACCGAGGACGGGCTGGTCAAGGCGGTCGACGGGGTGTCCCTGTCGATCGAGAAGGGGCGGACCCTCGCGATCGTGGGCGAGTCCGGGTCCGGCAAGAGCGTCACTGCACAGGCGATCATGGGCCTCGTCGACCGCAAGGTCGCCCGGATGTCGGGCGAGATCTGGCTCGACGGCCAGGAGCTGGTGGGGCTCCCCGCGGGTGAGCTCCAGTCCCTGCGCGGGTCGCAGGTCGCGATGATTTTCCAGGACCCGATGTCGAGCCTGCACCCGTTCTACCGGATCGGCGACCAGATCACCGAGGCGATCTTCGCCCACCGGAGGATCGGGGCCAAGGCGGCGCGCGCCGAGGCCATCGACATGCTGCGCCGAGTCGGGATCCCGGCGGTCGAGCGACGCGTCGACGACTACCCGCACCAGCTGTCGGGCGGCATGCGCCAGCGCGTGATGATCGCGATGGCCCTCATCAACAAGCCGGCGCTGCTGATCGCCGACGAGCCGACCACAGCTCTCGACGTCACCGTGCAGGCGCAGATCCTGGAGCTGATCGCCAGCCTGCAGGGCGAGTTCGGCATCACGGTGATCATGATCACCCACGACCTCGGCATCGTGGCTGACGTCGCCGACGAGGTGGCCGTGATGTACGGCGGCCGGATCGTCGAGCGCGCCCCGACGGCGACGCTGTACAAGACGCCCGAGATGCCGTACACACTGGGGTTGCTGTCATCGGTCCCGCGGATGGATCGCGACGTCTCCGTGCGGCTGGAGCCGATCCCCGGGAACCCGCCGTCGCCGATCCGACTGCCGCCCGGCTGCGTGTTCGAGCCGCGCTGCAAATACGCGGACCGGGTCCGGGACGGGGCCTGCAAGACCATCCGCCCCGAGCTCGAGGCGGCGGCTCCGGACCACCTGGTGCGCTGCCACCTGCCGGTGGATGAGCGCCGGCAGATCGCGCGTGACGTCCTGCACGTCCTGGCGGGAGGCTCGTGATGGCAGCCGAACCGGGCGACATCCTGCGAGTCACCGACCTGCGGACCTACTTCCCGGTCCGCTCCACGGGACTCATCCCGCGCACCATCGGCCAGGTCAAGGCCGTGGACGGCATCAACCTGCGCATCGGCGCCGCCGAGACGCTCGGCCTGGTGGGCGAGAGCGGCTCGGGCAAGACGACGGTCGCCCGGTCGATCCTCCTGCTCGCCCACCCGACGAGCGGCAAGATCGAGATCGACGGCCAGGAGATCACGGGGCTGTCGTCGAGCGCCATGCTCCCCATCCGGCGCAAGGCGCAGATGATCTTCCAGGATCCGTACAACGCGCTCAACCCGCGCCACACCGTCGGCACGATCATCGCCGCCCCGTTCAAGATCCAGGGCGTGGTCCCGCCGGGGGGCGTCAAGGCCGCGGTCGGGGAGCTGATGGAGCGCGTGGGGCTGAACCCGGAGCACTACAACCGGTATCCGAACGAGTTCTCCGGCGGCCAGCGCCAGCGGATCGGGATCGCGCGCGCGATCGCTCTGCGGCCCAAGCTGATCGTGTGCGACGAGCCCGTCTCGGCCCTCGACGTCTCGATCCAGGCCCAGATCGTGAACCTGCTGCGCGACCTCCAGCAGGAGTTCGGGGTCTCCTACCTGTTCGTGGCCCATGATCTGGCCGTGGTCCGCCAGATCTCGCACCGCGTCGCGGTGATGTACCTGGGCAAGGTGATGGAGATGGCTCCCCGGAAGACCATCTACACCGCGCCGCTCCACCCGTACACGCACTCGCTGCTGTCGGCGGTCCCGATCCCGGACCCGAGCCTGCAGAAGGGGCGGTCGCGCATCATGCTCGAGGGCGACCTCCCGAGCCCGATCAACCCGCCCAGCGGGTGCGTGTTCCGGACCCGCTGCTTCCAGGCCCAGGAGCGCTGCAGCGCCGAGGTCCCCGCCCTGACCGAGGTCGAGCCCGGTCACCTCGTCGCCTGCCACTTCCCCGTCCCGCGACCGCCCGAGCAGGCGAAGGTGCCCGAGGCGCCGCAGACCGTCTGACATCGGGGCGAGCCCGGGGGCACAGCCTCGTTCAAGGGGCGGCGGTACCGCCCGCGGACGCCTGCGCAGCCGGCGATGCAGCCGACGGCACGGGCGATTCCGATGGCGTCGCGGTGGGGGCCGCTGACACCGTCGGCGTGGGGGTCGCCATGGGCGCGGCGCCGGACTGTGCCCCCAGGATCTCGGCCCAGGCCGAGAACGCCGCGTCGCCCAGCGCGACGTGGACCGGGTCCGATGGGTCGGCCATGGCCCGGAAGGTGGCCACCACGTCCGCAGCATCGAGCACGAGGCCGTCGCCCGTGCGCAGCGACCGCAGCCGGCACGTCCACACCGTCGCACCGGCGTTGGCCGTACAGGCCGTCGCCAGCTCCGGCACCGGATCGAGCGATCCGACCGCGTAGCCGTACAGGCCGTCCGTCACCAGGGCACACAGCCGGTAGGCGTCGGCACCCGACTGCGCGCCGCACCAGCCGCTGTCCGGCGCGGTCGCCTGCTCGAACACAACCTGTCGCCGGTCGCCCGCGGTCATCACGCCGAGCGGATCCGCCCCCAGCGGCGAGGCCGCTGCGCCGCGCACGTCGGCGCGGTACACAGTCTCCGCGCCCGGGTTCGCCAGCGGGGCCACGGGCACGCTGTCGCGCAGCAGCCCGTCGGCCGTGGCGTAGTCGGCCTCGCGGGCGGCAGGGTCGGGCTCGGCGTCGGCGGCCCGGAGGGCGCTGACCGCCTCCCCGGCGCGCCCGGCGGCCGGGCTGGACGGCTGGTCGAGGAATAGCGGGTCGTAGAAGGCCGACGGGTCTGCCACGGTGGCGGCGACACCGTCGAGGTACAGCCCGGTGATCGTCCCGCTGTCCACCGCCGCTCGCAGCTCGGAGCTCGGCACCGTGATGACCTGCAGGGTGATGCCGAGGTTCGCCGCGAACTGGTCGCTGAGCGCCGCCGCGACACCGGCGGGGTCAGGCAGGCCGGGGATCGGGGCGTCGGGGATGTTGAGGGTGTACGTCGCCTCGAAGTTGAACTTGAGGCCCTGGAGCGCAGCGACCGCGGACGGCGCGTTGAAGCCCCGGAACCCGGTGCCCGAGCAGCCGAACGGGACCTCGCACCGGGCGATGTGGTCGGCCGGGGTCGAGCCCGCCGGGAAGGCAGCGTCGACCAGGGCTCCGCGGTCGATGCCCATTGCGATGTCCCGCCGGACCAGGGCGTCCGCGAACGCGGCGTCGCCCCCGAAGCCCAGCACGCTGGTGGCCAGCAGCGGGCGCGGGACGACGATCAGAGCGGGGTTGGTGGCGGCGGCCGTGAGGCCGGCCTCGGTGGGGGCGTCGATGCCGTCCACCGAGCCGGCCACGACGTCCGCGGTGCGTGCGGCGGGATCGGCGGCCCAGCGCAGGATGACCGTCGGGGCGGTCGCGGTGGCAGATGCGGCCCCGGCGAGCCCCAGCTGGACGTTGGAGTCGCCCCAGAGGTCGACCCTGTAGCTGCCGTGACCGGCCACGTCGCGGAGGGCGGCGGGGCTGGCCGCGATCCTCGCCAGCTGGGCGGCGTCGACGATCCCCATCGCCGGGTGCGCCAGGCGCTCGAGGAACGCGCCGTCCGGGGTGCAGAGCGTGAACACGACCGTCTTGTCGTCTGGCGCCTCGATGCGCCCGATGCGCCCGCCTCGGCCCGAGAGCGAGCAGGCCGAGCCTGTCGCCGGCCAGGCCACCGGCGAGAACGGGATGTCACTCGGCGCTGCAGTGGGCGGCGCCGTGGCCGGCACGGCGCTGGTCGCCGGGGTCGTCGTGACCATCGGCGCCGGTCCGCAGGCGGTCGCAGCGAGGAGGGCGACCGCCAGCAGGGCAGCGTTTCGGCGGGGAAGGATCATGCGGGCGTGACGGCTCCACCAGCGGGCCGGCCATGGCGCCGGGGAGGCGGCGACTCGGCCCTTCGACAGCCTAGCATCGCGCATCTGGAGCGATCCGCGATCGCTCGGGTGGGTATGATGCTGCGACAAATGGCGGAGACACCGGAGTCGGGCCGGTCGCCTGACGGTCACGCCGTCCAACCCGGCAGGAGGAGGAAGCAGGATGTCCCGTACCCGATTCGGGGCGCTCGTCGCGGCGACCATGCTCGTGGTTGCGGCCTGCGGCAGTTCGACCGCGACGACGGCCCCCAGCGCCGCTGAGAGCGCAGCGCCCACCAGCGCGGCCTCCCAGGCCGCCAGCGCCGCGGCCAGCACGGCCGCCAGCCCCGCCGCCTCGATCAAGGAAGGCGGCACGCTCGTTGTCGGCCTCAACGGCGACATGGTGCTGGCTGACCCGAGCCTGATCAGTGACAGCAACTCGTCGTACGTGATGAACAACGTCGTCCAGGGTCTGGTCGGCCTCAAGCCGGGCACCATCAGCGACGTCATCCCCGTGCTTGCTGCCAGCATGCCGACCGTCAGCGCCGATGGCCTGACCTACACCTTCACGCTTCGCCAGGGCATCAAGTTCCACGACGGAACCGACTTCAACGCCGATGCCGTGGTCTACAACTACATGCGCCAGCTGAATGCACCGAAGGCGCTCCAGAACGACTACAACTACTACTTCGGCGCCGTGTTCAACGGCTTCGGCGCGGACTCGAACCTCGCGTCCGTCACCGCGCCCGATGAGAGCACCGTGGTGTTCAAGCTCAAGACGCCGCAGAGCAACTTCCTGCTCGCCACGTCGATCGTGAACTTCGGGATCCAGAGCCCGACGGCGCTGAAGGCCGGCGACGCGGACAATCCGGACCCCTCGAAGAGCCCGTACGCGCAGGGCCAGGGCGGAACCGGGAAGTCGATGGTCGGCACCGGGCCGTTCATGTTCAAGGAATGGGTTCCCAACGACCACATCACGCTGGTGAAGAACCCGAACTACTGGGATCCGGCCGGGGCAGCGCACCTCGACGCGATCACCTTCCGGCCTCTGGCCGACCCGACGGCGACGCTCAACGCGCTGCAGGCCGGTGACATCGACTTCGCGCAGACGATCTCGCCCACCGACGTTGCGACGGTCAAGGGCGACTCGTCCCTGCAGGTCATCGACCGTGGCGCCTCGTGCAACGAGCTCCACCTGTCGCTCAACAACGCCATGAAGCCGTTCGACAACCTGCAGATCCGCCAGGCCATCGGGTACGCGCTGAACAAGCAGCCGTACATCGACGCGTTCTACGCGGGCCTCGCGAACATCGCCGACAACTTCATGCCCCCCAGCACGGAGTACTACAAGCCGCTCAACCTGCCGACGTACGACCCGCAGAAGGCGAAGGACCTGATCGCCGCCTCGGGCGTGCCGGCTTCCGAGCTCAACCTCACCTTCTACTACCCGTCGGACGTCGTCCGGCCGTACATGCCTGACCCGAAGGGCATCGCCGAGGCGATCGCGACCGACCTCGAAGCGGTTGGCTTCAACATCACGTTCCAGACCGAGGGCTGGCGGACCGGCTACCTGACGGACGTCAACGCGGGCAAGCTGCCCATGTACCTGCTCGGCTGGACCTGCGACTGGGCCGGCCCGGACAACTTCCTGGTCACCGATCTGTTCTACTTCGACGGCAACAAGCCGAACCCGCAGTTCTCCTACGGGCCCGCGGACCTGAAGGCCGCCTTCGATGCCGGCATCGCGGCGACCACCGACGCCGCGGCGCAGACCGCGTGGGGCCAGGCGCAGGACATCCTCGCCCGGGATCTGCCGATCATCCCGATCCTCAACTCCAAGCCGCCGGCCGCGGCGACCGCTGCCATGAAGGGCTTCGTGGGTGCGGGCAACCTGACGGAGGCGTTCAACACGGTGTGGCTCGACCGCTAGGCGGATGAGCCTCGCGTAGAGCAACGGGAGGCGACGGCCCCCAGGGTCACCCGGGGGCCGTCGCTCATTAGATCGGAGCGGGCCACCCGGACATGGGCAGGTATATCGTTCGGCGAATCCTCTCGACGATCCCCGTCCTGTTCGGGCTGTCCATCATCCTGTTCGCATTCATCCACCTGCTGCCGGGCGACCCGGCGGCCGCCCTGCTCGGGCAGCACGCGACGCCGGCGCTCGAGGCCCAGATCCGCCAGGAGCTGGGTCTCGACCAGCCGCTGTGGGTCCAGTACATCGGGTGGATGTCCCAGGTCCTCCACGGGGACCTCGGCAAGAGCATCATCAACAACCGGCCGATCCTGGACTCGTTCCTGGTCCGCTTCCCCGGGACGGTGGAACTCACGCTCGCCGCCCTGTTGTTCGCGGCTGGGGTCGGCATCCCTCTGGGCCGCTTCGCCGCCCGCCACGCTCAGGGCCTCGGCGACGGCGCGGTGACCGTGATCTCGCTGTTCGGCGTGTCGATCCCGATCTTCGTCCTCGGCCTGACGCTCCAGTACATCTTCGGCGTCGTGCTCCGGATCCTGCCGACTACCGGTCGCATGGATGCACGGATCGACATCAACAACATCACCAACTTCGTGTTGATCGACACCCTGCTCAACGGGGACCCGGGCGCCTTCGTGAACGCGGTCCAGCACCTCATCCTGCCGGCGATCGCGCTCGGCTCGATCCCCCTCGCGATCATCACCCGCATCACCCGCGCGTCGGTGCTGGACGTGAGCAACGAGGACTACGTCCGGACTGCCCGGGCGAAGGGGCTCCTCGAGTAGCGTGTGGACAGCCGCCACATCATGCGCAATGCGTGGCTCCCGGACGTCACGGTCATCGGCCTGCAGGTCGGCGGGCTGCTGGCGGGCGCGGTGATCACCGAGACGGTCTTCGGATGGAACGGCGTCGGGCGCTGGACCGTCGAGGCGATCCAGGACCACGACTACTTCGTGGTCCAGTCCACGATCCTGATCTTCGCCCTCATCTTCCTGGTGGTGAACCTGCTCGTGGACATCGGGTACGCGTTCCTCAACCCGCGGATCAGGTACTCGTGATGGCCGACGTCGCAGTGGACAAGCAGAAGCGGGCAGCATCCGATCGCGCGAGCCGCGGGCTGTGGCGCGATGCCCTCGTGCGGCTGATGCGCAACGGTCCTGCCCTGGTCGGCATGTTCTTCATCGCCGTCTTCGTGGTGTCGGCCGTCCTCGCCCCGCTGATCGCTCCCTTCGGGCCCTTGGACGGCAAGCTCGTCGACCGGCTCCAGCCGCCCAGCGCCGCCCACCTGATGGGCACGGACCTCCAGGGCCGGGACGAGTTCTCGCGGATCCTGTACGGGGCCCGGGTGAGCCTCCTCGTCGGCGTCGGCGCCGTCACCGCGGCTCTGATCATGGGCGGCATCCTCGGCTCCATCGCCGGTGCGGCGGGCGGCGCGGTGGACAACGTCGTGATGCGCATCGTGGACGTGATGCTCGCCATCCCGGGCATCCTGCTGGCGATCGGGATCGTGGCCTGGCTCGACCGCGGCCTGCCCCAGATCGTCCTCGCCGTCGCCGCGACGTACGCGCCGATCTTCGCCCGGATCCTGCGCGGCAGCCTGCTGGCCAACCGCGACGTGGACTACGTGAACGCCGCCCGGTCGCTGGGCGCGTCGCGGGTTCGGATCCTGTTCCGGCACATGCTCCCGAATTCGCTGACCGCGCTGGTCGTCGCGGCCACCCTCGCGCTCGCGACGGCGATCATCGACGTCGCCGGCCTCGGCTTCCTGGGGCTCGGGCCGCCGGATCCGCGGACGCCCGAGTGGGGCACCATGCTGACCGACGCGACCCAGTTCCTGCGGGTCGCGCCGTACCTCGTGTTCTTCCCCGGCCTCGCCATCGTGATCAGCGCGATCGGGTTCAACCTCCTGGGCGACGGGCTGCGCGAGTCGCTCGACCCACGATTGAAGCGGTAGGCGACATGGCGCTGCTGACGGTAGAGGACCTGGTCGTGCGGTTCCGCACGCGCGACGGCACGATCCACGCGGTGAACGGGGTCACCTTCGAGCTCGAGGAGGGCGAGCGGCTGGGCATCGTCGGCGAGTCCGGCTGCGGCAAGAGCGTGACCAACCTGGCCATCATCCGCCTGCTGCCGAAGCCGGCGGGGAGGATCGAGGGCGGCCGGATCGTGTTCGAGGGCCAGGACCTGGCCCGCCTGTCCGAGTCGGAGGTGCGGGAGATCCGCGGGCGCGACATCGCGATGATCTTCCAGGACCCGATGACCAGCCTGAACCCCGTCCTGACCGTCGAGGAGCAGATGCTCGAGACGATCCATGCCCACCGCAAGTTGAGCAAGGAGGACGCGCGGAATCGGGCGGTCGAGCTGCTCGAGATGGTGGGCATCCCGGAGCCCCGGGCGCGCCTGCGCGACTACCCGCACCAGTTCTCGGGCGGGATGCGGCAGCGGGTGATGATCGCCATGGCGCTGGCCCTGGAGCCGCGCCTGCTCATCGCCGACGAGCCGACCACGGCGCTCGACGTGACGATCCAGGCCCAGGTGCTCGACCTGCTGCGGAACCTCACGACCGATCAGGGAACGGCCCTCATCCTGATCACGCACGACCTCGGCGTGGTGGCCGGGCTGACGCAGCGGATCAACGTCATGTATGCCGGCTTCATCATGGAGTCGGCGACGACCTCCGACCTGTTCGGTCGGCCGTCCCACCCGTACACGGTTGGGCTGCTCCACTCGATCCCGCGGCTCGACAGCGAGGGCGGCGAGGAGCTGGTCCCGATCGAGGGCCTGCCACCCGACATGCGCCACGCGCCCGTCGGGTGCCTGTTCGCCCCGCGCTGTGCGTGGCGGCTCGACCGGTGCTGGACAGTGGAGCCGTCGCTCATGCCGCTGGTGGAGGGTGAACGCGTGGTCCTGACGGGCAGCGAGGCGACCCACCGGATCGCGTGCCACAACCCGCCCACCGTCGAGGAGAGCAGGGCGGGTCGCCCGCTCCGCGACGGGTTCGCGCCAGCCCCGCCTCCGGCTGGGGCAACCGACGAGCTCGCGACGCCGGCCGCTGCGGCCGACGCCGTCCCCACGCGCCGCGATCCGGGGGGCGAGCGATGACGGCCTCGGCCGCCGTCCCCGGCACGCCCGCCACCGGCACGCCCGCCACCGGTGCGGGGCCGCTCCTCGAGGTCAGCCACCTCAAGGTCCACTTCCCGATCCGCGAGGGCCTGATCATCCAGCGCCACACGGGGGATGTGCGGGCGGTCGACGGCGTCTCGTTCGCCTTGAGCCGCGGCGAGACGCTTGGCCTGGTGGGCGAGTCGGGCTGCGGCAAGTCCACCACGGGACGCGCGCTGATCCGCCTCTACGAGCCGACGGCCGGCCGCGTCGCGTTCGACGGCGTCGACCTCACAACGCTCGACAGGTCCGCGCTCAACCGGGCCCGCCGACGCATGCAGATGATCTTCCAGGACCCGTACGCCAGCCTCGACCCGCGGATGACGGCCGGCGGGATCATCTCCGAGCCGCTCGACATCCACGGGGTCGGCACCCAGGAGGAGCGGCGCGCCCGGGTCCGGGAGCTGCTGGGCATCGTGGGCCTGGCGCCCGACTACGCGTCGCGCTATCCGCACGAGTTCTCGGGCGGCCAGCGCCAGCGGATCGGCGTGGCGCGCGCGATCGCCCTGGAGCCCGACCTCATCGTGGCGGACGAGCCGATCAGCGCCCTCGACGTCTCGATCCAGGCGCAGATCATCAACCTGCTCGAGCAGCTCCAGGACCGGCTCGGCCTGACCTACCTGTTCATCGCCCACGACCTGTCCGTCGTGCGCCACATCAGCGACCGGATCGCGGTGATGTACCTGGGCAGGATCGTCGAGCTGGCGTCCTCGCGGGACCTGAACCAGGCCCCCCTGCACCCGTACACCGTCGCCCTGCTGTCCGCCATCCCGATCCCGGACCCGGTTGTGGAGGCCCGGCGGCGGCGGATCATCCTCACTGGCGACGTGCCGTCGCCCGTCTCGCCGCCGCCTGGCTGCCGATTCCACACGCGGTGCTGGCTGCGCGAGCGGCTCGGCAAGCCGGCCGAGTGCGAGACGGTGGATCCGGAGTTCCGGACGCTGGCGTCGGGCCACCAGGTCGCCTGCCACTTCGCCGAGCAGGTCGACGGGTCGCGAGAGCAGCAGCAGTCAACGGGGCAGAGCCTGCCGTCGACCGCCGCGGCGGCCTCCACGGCCGCGCCGCCGGCGCCGGGGGCCTAGACTCGCGAGCGTGCAGCCGCTCCGCATCGCCCTCGCCCAGATCGCGCCGCGCCTCGGCGACCTCGAGGCCAATCTGGCGCGCCATCACGAGCTGATCGCCGCCGCCCGGGAGCAGGGGGCCGGGCTGGCGGTGTTCCCCGAGCTCGGGCTCACCGGCTACCAGCTCCAAGACCTCGCCGCCGACGTGGCGATGGGCCTCGAGGACCCGCGGCTTGCGGGACTGGCGGAGGCGGCGCGGGGCATGTCGACCATCGTGTCGTTCGTCGAGGAATCGCCGGACCACCGGCTGTTCATCGCGGCGGCCCTGCTCGAGGACGGCGCCGTCCGCCACGTGCACCGCAAGGTGTACCTGCCCACGTACGGGCTGTTCGACGAGCGTCGGTTCTTCGCCCCCGGCGATGTGGTGCGGGCGGTCCCGTCACGGCTGGGGGTCGGGCTGGGGCTCGCAGTCTGCGAGGACTTCTGGCACGTGTCCGTGCCGCAGCTCCTGGCGATGGACGGGGCCCACCTGCTGGTCAACGTGTCGTCGTCGCCCGGGCGCGACTTGGCGTCCACCCACGAGGTCGGGCTCGGGACGGCCGCCTCCTGGCGCACGCTGATGCGGACGTACGCCCAGCTCACATCCTCGTTCGTCGTGTTCTGCAACCGTGTTGGCGTGGACGAGTCGCTCTCGTTCTGGGGCGGTTCCGAGGTGATCGGCCCGACGGGCGCCCCGGTGTTCGCCGCGCCGATGTTCGAGGAGGGGCTGTTCACCTGCGACGTCGAGCTCGGCGACGTGCGCCGGGAGCGGATCACGCTGCCGCTGCTGCGCGACGAGCGGCCGGAGCTGGTCGCCCGCGAGTGGGACCGGATCGTGGCGGACCGGGCCGCGCTGGCCGACGAGGGCGGGTCGTGAGCGGGCCGGTCGAGGCGATCGGCGCCGAGCCGATGTTCGAGCTGCCCGACGAGCTCGCGATCGACACCGTCGTGGCCCGCCGCGTGATCGCCGAGTTCATCCGGGGACAGCTGCGCCAGGCCGGCTTCGAGAAGGCGGTGCTCGGGCTGTCGGGCGGGATCGACTCCGCGCTGGTCGCGTTCCTGGTGGCCGAGGCGATCGGCCCTGATCGGCTGCTGTGCGTGATGATGCCGTACCGGACGTCCTCGCCCGCCTCGCGGGCCGATGCCGAGTCGGTGGTGGCGGCGCTCGGCTGCGCGTCGGAGCTGGTCGAGATCACGGGGATGGTGGACGGGTACTTCGGGGCCGACGGGGCGCCGGGGGCGGCGGGCCCCGAGGCGCTCGAGGCGGCGCCGCTGCGGCGGGGCAACTTCATGGCCCGGATGCGGATGGCCACGCTGTACGACCGCTCGGTCACCTGGCGCGGACTGGTCGTCGGCACCGGCAACAAGACCGAGTCCCTGATCGGGTACACCACCCTGTTCGGCGACTCGGCGTGCGCGTTCAATCCGATCGGCGACCTGTACAAGAGCCAGGTGCGGCAGCTGTCGGCGGCGATGGGCGTGCCCGAGGCGGTGATCCGCAAGGCGCCGTCGGCGGACCTCTGGCCCGGCCAGACCGACGAGACCGAGGCGGAGTTCTCCTACCCGGTGCTCGACCGCGTCCTGTTCTGGCGCATCGACCGGCGGCGGAGCGTGGACGAGATGGTCGCGATGGGCTTCGACCGCGGGCTCGTCGAGCGGGTCGAGCGGATGGTCGCGAGTTCCGAGTTCAAGCGCCAGGTGCCGCCGATCGCGAAGCTCGGGCCGAGGACGGCCGGCGTGGACTACCTCTATCCGCGGCGGCGGCCCGGGTCGGCGCGGAGCTAGCGTGGGCGGAAGGCCCGGCCCCACGCCCACGCTGGCGATGCCCGGGGGCACGCTCTATGTCGTCGCCACGCCCATCGGGAACCTGGGGGACGTCACGCTCCGTGCGCTCGAGGTCCTGCGCGCCGTGCCGTTGATCGCCGCCGAGGACACACGTGTCACGCACCGGCTGCTCGACCGCTACGACATCCCCACCCGCGCGGTGTCCTACCACGCGCGGAGCGGCCCGGCCCGCGAGAGGGAGCTGCTCGAACACCTTGCCAGCGGGGCCGACCTCGCACTCGTGACCGACGCCGGGACGCCGGTCGTGTCCGATCCGGGCGATGGACTCGTGGCGGCGTGGGCGTCGGCTGGGGGAGCCGTGGCGGCCATCCCGGGTGCGTCCGCGGTGCTGGCGGCCGTGGCGTCATCGGGCGTCGCTGGCCCGCGATGGTCGTTCGAGGGGTTCCTGCCGCGCTCGGGTCGGGAGCGGCGGGATCGCCTGGGCGCGATCGCGGCGGACGAGCGGGGGAGTGTGCTCTTCGAGGCGCCCGGGCGGCTGGCCGCCACGCTGCACGACCTCGCGGCGGCATGCGGTGCGGATCGCTCCGGCGCTGTCTGCCGCGAGCCCACGAAGCTGCACGAGCAGGTCGTTCGGGCGCCGCTGGGCGCGCTGGCCGAGCTCGCGGCTGAAGGGACCATTCCCGCTCGCGGGGAGATGGTGGTCGTCGTCGGCTGGGGGAAGGGGATCGGGCGGGCCTCGGCCGCCGACCCGGAGGCCGCCCTCGCTGCGGCCCGGTCCGAGGTGGAGCGGCTCGTCGCGAGTGGCCTGCCCCGGGGGGAGGCCGCGAAGCGCGTTGCTGCCGAGACGGGCCTGCCGCGCCGCCAGCTGTACCGCGATCTCGGCGCGTGAGCTGGAGTCCGCACACCGCCGGTCGGTTCCTGGCCGGGTGCCTGGGACGGTTTGCGCGAGGGCGGTCGTCGGACCGACCGGTGTGCAGCCCGCCCTATGTGTCGGAGCGGAGGCGCGCGAAGAGCACGAGGTCGTGAAAGGCGCCGGCCCGGAACTGCGCCCCGCGGTTGACGCCCTCGCGCGTGAAGCCCGCCTTCTCCAGCGACCGCTGCTCGGCAACGTTGTCGACGTCGGTCGACGCCTCGACGCGGTTGACGCTGGTGGTGGCGAACAGGAGGTCGGCGAGGAGACGCTGAGCCTCGGTCCCGTAGCCGCGACCGCGGGCCTCGGCCACGAGCTCGATCCCGAACATGATGGCCGTGGACTCGGGGTTCGGACCGTAGCGGACCTGGTGCCAGTCGACGCTGCCGATCACCGCCCCGTCGTCGGTCCGCTCGACGAGCATGTGGCCGCGACGCTCGTCGCGCAGCGGCCCGAGTGCGAGCGCCTCGCGGTCCACCGGTGTTGGCTCGAGGCCGAAGTCGTTGAACCCGCCGCCCCGCAGCTCGAGGCGACGCAGATCGTCGTAGAGATCAGCGTCGGCCAGCGTGAGGTCTCGGAGCCGCACTCTCGGCGCCCCGGCGTGCTCGACCATGCACGCTAGCGTAGCGTCCTGCAGGCCGAGGTCGGCGGCGGCACGGCCGGGGATGGGCCGCACCGCCGCCGGGGTGGAGTCGCGTGCCGCCCTCAGGCCGCGGTGGCCTCCTCGAGCAGCTCGTCCTCCTCGTCCTCCTCGTCGGCCGGCTCTGCCGGAGACGCGGGCACGAACGACTCGGCCGCCGGCTCGAGCGGATCCGACTCGATGCCCGCCGCAATGGCCTGCGCCTCGAGCGACGCCGCGGCTGCCTCGGCCGAGTAGTCGCGGCGCCGTCGTCCGGCGAGCATCTCCACGTGGTGGGCGATGATCTCCGTCCGCCAGTGGCGCTGGTTGTTGGCGTCGTCCCAGGAGCGGGTCTGCAGCCGGCCCTCGAGGCCGACCTGCTGGCCCTTGCCGAGGTACTTGCCGCACGTCTCGGCGAGACGTCCCCAGGCAACTACGTTGTGGAACTCGCTCTTCTCCTTGCCGCCGCCCACGTACTCGTGGGTGGCGACCGCGAACTGGACGACCGCCTTGCCGGCGGCCGTGGTGCGGAGCTCCGGGTCGCGCGTGAGGCGCCCGGTGAGGAGGACCCTGTTCATCGGTCCGCGTCTCCTGTTCCTGCATCCGGCGGGCGTTGACGTCCGGCGGGAGCGCCGGGGCCGGCGTCGAGGCGGGGTCGGACCGGGCAGCGCCATCATGGCGGGGGCCACTCTCGCGCGCCTTATCCGACGTGTATGCCAAGCATGGACGCCCGGGCGCCGGTGCCCGCTCGCGGCCCGGCCGTCACGGGTCAACCCCCTCAGCCGGTCTGGTCCGCCCGCTGCCACCAGGTGAGCGACGCGACAAGGCCTCCCCCCGCCGCCAGGACCACCACGACCACACTCGCCAGCGACGGCGCCTCGAGCGACGGGTCGCCGGTCACCACGACCAGCATCGGCACCGCCCAGGGGAACCACGCGGCCCAGCCCAGCGCCCGCAGGATCTGGGCGATCGCCATGACCGCGACCACGAAGCCGAAGGCGGGCAGGTATCCGCGGCCCGCACCCGCCACGAAGGCCGTGGCCGTCTGGAGCGCTGTGGCGATCCCGACACCGATAGCGATCCGCCCCATCGTGTCCAGCGCAAGGCCATCCGACCAGCCGGGCAGCCCGACCACGGCCCCGACGGCGAATCCGAGCGCAGTCGCCCAGGCTGCGATGGCCACGCACCAGCCCGACACCACCAGCAGCTTCGCCGCCACGATCGCCCACCGCGGGGTCGGCAGGGCGAGGATGCACCGCACGGTCCGGTCCGCGAACTCCCGTCCGAAGGCCCAGGTGGTCAAGAACGCGAACAGCACGATGCCGCCCACGCCGATGCCTTCGGCCATGAAGCGCAGGAAGTCCGGCCAATCAGCGGACACGGCCGCCAGCTGGGCCTTCGCCCCGAGCAGCCCGAGTGCTCGCGCCTGCTCGGGGTTCTTGAGGATCAGCATGAACACGCCACCGACGATGGGGATCATCGCGAACGCCACGGCGAGGAACCACGGCACCCGTGACCGCCGCGTCTTGACGAACTCCGTCCACACCGCCGCCCTGAGCAGGCTCATGCCGCGTCCTCCTCGGCGGCGGCGGTCACGCGGATGAAGTGGCGCTCGAGCGACTCGCGGGTGACGGCGAGGTGCGTGGGCGGCGCACCGGAGGCGACGAGCAGGCGCGCGACCTCGTCGGGGGCGGCTACCGCACGGGGATCGCGCACCTCGAGCACGGTGGTGCCCTCGTCGAGCACCGGGCGGACAGGCGCGAAGCCGGCGGCGGTCAGGGCCGCCGCCGCGGCGTCGAGGTCGCGCGCAGCCACGACGAGCCGAGGGTCGCGGTGCCGCTGCAGGGCGCCGCTGTCGAGCTCCTCGACCAGCCGTCCGCGATGCACGATGCCCACCCGCGTCGCAAGCTGGTCCACCTCGGCCAGGATGTGGCTCGACATGAACACGGTCGCGCCGCGCTCGGCAGCGAGCGTGCGGAGGAGCTCGCGGATCTCGATCACGCCGGCCGGGTCCAGCCCGTTGGCGGGCTCGTCGAGGATCAGCAGCTCGGGCTCGTGGAGCAGGGCGCGGGCGAGGGCGAGCCGCTGCAGGTTGCCGAGCGACAGGGCCCCCGCCCGCCGGTCGCGGTAGGCGCCCAGGGCCAGCTGCTCCACCACGCGGTCGACCACGCCCCGGTCGGGAACCCCAGTGAGTCGGCGGGCGATCTCGAGGTTCTCGCGCACGGTGAGGTCGGGGTAGGCCGTCGCGGTCTCGACCAGCGACCCGACGCGACGCCACAGCGCGGTCGCGCCGGGCTCGACCCGGGTCCCCAGCAGCTCGGCCGAGCCAGCGGTCGGCGAGACCATCCCCAGCAGCATCCGGATCGTCGTGGACTTGCCGGCGCCGTTGAGCCCGAGGAACGCGTAGATCTCACCCCGGGCCACCCGCAGGTCGAGCCCGTCCACGGCGAGCACACCGCCCGGATAGCGCTTCGAGAGGCCATGCGTCGCGACCGCCAGCGTGCTCACAGCGGCAGCCCTGCCTCGAGCAGCTCGAGGGTCCGGTCCATCTTCTCGATCAGGCTCCCCGACGCGATGTCGGGATCGGACAGGAGCGCGGCCGTGATGGCCCCGGCCAGGGCGCCCACGCAGACCTTGAGGGCGAACGGGTCCGCGGGCCGGCCGGTCCGCTCGAGCTCGGCATCGGCCAGTGCGGCCTCCACGTCGTCGCCGGCGCCCAGCGACGAGGCCCGCAGCTCGGGGATCGAGAGGATCAGGCGAGCGCGCTCGACCTGCTGCTCCAGGATGTCCACCGGGAGGTCCGCGAGCAAGGCGTGCGATGCGGCCCGCAGCGCGGCCATGGGGCGCACATCGGGCGGCTGCCGGCGGTAGGCGGCGAACAGGAGGGGATCGAGGACGTCGTAGCGAAGGATGTCCGCCTTGGTCGCGAAGTAGCGGAACAGGGTGCTCGGCGACACCTCGGCGGCGGCCGCGATCTGAGTGACGGTGGTGGCCTCGTAGCCCTGTGCTGCGAACAGCCGGAGGGCGTGGTCCTGGATCAGCGCGCGGGCCCTCGCCTTCTTCCGCTCGCGCAGCCCATCCGCCGGGGGTCTCTGCGTTCGCGACATCACACTCCTATATGAAAGTTAAGTCTCAGATGCGAATGTACTCGCCTGACGGCCGCGGCGCAAGACGAAGCCTGGCGGGGCGGTGCGGCCCGGGCGGCGTGCTGTCGCGTGCGCCCGGTGCAGGGGATGCACGAAGTCCGCCTCGGAGGGACTAGATCAGCTCGCGATCGGCGTATGCACGACGGCGGCGTTCGACATGGAGCCATTCCCGGCGGCGGCGTTTCTGGCGATCCCGAAACGCAACCGATCTCGCGATGGCCGTTTTGGTAAACTGCCCGCGTCCTCGAGGCCGAGCGGGGCCCCCTGACCCGCGAAGGAGGAGTGAGCATTGCTCGAGGAAGGCGCGGCGTCCGCCCCGTGATACGGGCTCGCACCTTCGACACCCCGGTCCGCCGATCGCTCGGCGGGCGGACGCGGGAGACGACTACCCACCACCCCGGCACCGCCCGGGGCTTTTTCATTCCCGGAGGCGTGCGATGCCCGCGACCGTGATCGTCGGCCTCCAGTGGGGTGACGAGGGCAAGGGGAAGACGACGGACTTCCTCGCCGAGCAGGTGGCCGTCGTCGTCCGCTACCAGGGCGGCGACAACGCCGGCCACACCGTGGTCGTCGGCGAGGAGACGGTCAAGCTCCAGCTGTGCCCGTCGGGCGTGCTGTACCCGCACATCACCTCGGTCATCGGCAACGGCGTGGTGGTCAACCCGGCGACGCTGGTCCGCGAACTGGACATGCTCATCGGCAAGGGGATCGACGTCAGCAAGGTCCGCGTGAGCCGCTCGGCGCACGTGATCATGCCCTACCACGTCGCGCTCGACAAAGCGAACGAGCGCCGCCTGGCGGGCGCCAAGGTGGGCACCACCGGCCGCGGCATCGGCCCCGCCTATGGCGACCGCGCCTGGCGCCTGGGCCTGCGGATGGAGGACCTGGTCGCCGAGGACCGCCTGCGCGAGCGCATCACGCGCTCCCTCGTGGACAAGAACCTGCTGCTCGAATCCATGGGCGCCGAGCGTTTCGAGGTGGAGCCCCTGGTGGCCCAGTGCCTCGCCTGGGGCGAGCGCCTGAGCCCACACCTCGACGACACCACGTGGCTCGTGCAGGACGCGCTCCGCCGCGGCGACCACGTCCTCCTGGAGGGTGCCCAGGGTGCGCTGCTGGACCTCGACCACGGCAGCTACCCGTATGTCACCTCGTCCAACCCCGTCGCCGGCGGCGCGTGCACCGGCGGGGGCATCGGCCCACTGCAGGTGGACGAGGTCATCGGGGTGATGAAGGCGTACGCCACGCGGGTCGGCTCCGGCCCCTTCCCGACCGAGCTGCTCGACGAGACCGGCCGGGGCATCGCCGAGCGCGGCCGCGAGTTCGGCACGGTCACCGGGCGCCCCCGCCGCGTCGGCTGGTTCGACACGGTGCCCCTGCGGTACGCGGTGGCCGTCAACTCGGCCAGCGCGATCGTGCTCAACAAGCTCGACATCCTGTCCGGCATCGAGACCATCAAGCTGTGCGTGGCCTACGAGATCGACGGCAAGCGGGCGGAGACGTGGCCGTCGAGCGGCGCCAGGCTCGCCAATGCCGTGCCGATCTACGAGGACTTCCCCGGCTGGGAGCAGCCCATCCACAACGTCCGATCGCTCGCGGACCTGCCCGAGAACGCGCGCCGCTATGTGACCGCACTCGAGGACTACGCCGGCGTGCCGATCGTGTTCGTCTCGGTCGGCCCCGAGCGCACGCAGACGATCGAGCGGGCGTGGCGGCCGATGCGCCATCGACCGGGCGTGCAGGCGTAGCGGCGGAGTCCCGTCCACCATGATCCCCGACGTCCCGCGCCGGATCCTGGTCCTCGGAGGGGGCGGCCGAGAGCACGCCCTTGCCTGGCGGCTGGCCGGCGAACCGGGTGTGGAGGACGTCCTGTGCGCACCGGGCTCGGCGGGGATCGCCGCCACGCGCGGCGTGCGGTGCGTGGCGGCGGACGCGACGGACGTGGCAGCGGTCGCCGCGCTGGCGGCGGCGGAGGGGCCGGACCTCGTCGTCGTCGGGCCCGAGGCGCCGCTCGCGGCAGGCGTGGCCGACGTGCTTGCCGAGGCGGGCGTGCCGGTCTTCGGGCCGACGCGGGCAGCAGCCCGGCTCGAGACGTCGAAGGCGTTCTGCCACGAGGTGGCCGACGCTGCCGGCGTGCGGATGGCGCGCGCCAGGGCGTTCAACGGCGAGGCGGTCGAGCCTGCGCTGGCGTTCATCCGCGAGCTGGCGTCCGACGGGGCGGGGGTCGTGCTCAAGGCGGACGGCCTCGCCGCGGGCAAGGGCGTGACCGTCACCGACACCGGGGATGAAGCCCTGGAGCTCGCGCCGTCGTTCCTGCGGGGGCGACCGACGGACCGGCCGGCACTGGTCGTCGAGGAGCGCCTCACCGGCCCCGAGGCGAGCGTCATCGCGATCTGCGACGGGGAGCGGGCGACCGCGCTGCCAGCCGCACGCGACCACAAGCGCCTCCACGACGGCGACATCGGTCCGAACACGGGCGGCATGGGCGCCTACTCGCCGCTGCCCGATCTCGACGAGGCCGACGTGGCCCGCATCGTGAGGTCGGTCCACGCGCCGATCCTCGCCGAGATGCGCCGACGCGGCACGCCGTTCCGCGGGTTCCTCTACGCCGGGCTCATGCTCACGCCCGACGGACCGGCGCTGCTCGAGGCCAACGTCCGCTGCGGCGACCCGGAGACGCAGGTGATCCTCCCGCTGGTGGACGTGCCGCTGGCCCCGCTCCTGCTCGCGGCCGCCCGGGAGGCGCTGCCGGCGGGCACGCCGGCCGTCGTGCCCGCGGCGGCGGGTGCTGCGGTGGGGATCGTCCTCGCTGCGCACGGCTACCCCGACCGCCCTCGGCGCGGGGACCGGATCGAGGGCGTCGAGGCGGCCGAGGCCAGGGGCGCCCTGGTCTTCCATGCCGGGACGGCGGCGGAGCGGCGGCCCGAGGGCGGCGGCTGGGGCACCAACGGCGGCCGGGTGCTCACGGTCGTCGGCCGCGGCGCTGGCCTGGCCGAGGCACGCGGGGCAGCCGAGCGCGCGGCGGACGCCATCACCTGGGACGGTATGCACCGCCGCCGGGACATCGCGCTCCGCGTCCCGTTGAAGGCGAGGGTGCCTGCATGATCCGCCGCTACACGCTCCCCGAGATGGGCGCCGTTTGGTCCGAGCAGGCGCGGTTCGAGCGGATGCTCGAGGTGGAGATCGGCGTCTGCCGGGCACAGGTGCGGCGCGGCTTGGTGCCGCCCGACGCGCTGGCGGCCATCGAGGCCAGGGCACGGGTCAACGTGGCGCGGATCGCCGAGATCGAGCAGACGACCGACCACGACGTCATCGCCTTCGTGAGCCAGGTGGCCGAGACGGTGGGCCCGGAGGGCCGGTACCTGCACCTCGGCCTGACGAGCAGCGACGTGGTGGACACGGGCCTCGCGCTCCAGCTGCGCGCGGCGGGAGCCCGGCTCCTGGATGGCGCCGACCACCTCACCGGGGTCCTCATCAGCCGCGCCCGCGGCGAGGCGGCCACGATCATGATGGGCCGCACGCACTCGGTCCACGCCGAGCCCACCACGTTCGGCATGAAGTGCGCGGGATGGGCCTTCGAGGTGGCGCGTGGCCGCGAGCGGCTCGCCCAGGCGTCGGCTGAGATCGCCACCGGCAAGATCAGCGGTCCCGTCGGCACGTACAGCCACCTGCCGCCCGACCTCGAGGCGGAGGTGCTCAGCGAGCTGGGCCTGCGCGTGGACCCGGTGAGCACCCAGATCGTGCAGCGGGACCGCCACGCCGCGTTCCTGGCCGCGGTCGCCATCCTGGGCGGCAGCCTCGAGCGCATCGCCACGGAGGTCCGCAACCTCCAGCACACCGAGATCGCGGAGGTGATGGAGCCGTTCAAGCGCGGCCAGAAGGGCAGCTCGGCCATGCCGCACAAGCGCAACCCGATCCTGTCGGAGCGGATCGCGGGCCTGGCGCGCCTGCTGCGCGGCTACGCCCACACCGCGATGGAGGACCAGCCGCTGTGGCACGAGCGCGACATCAGCCACAGCTCGGCCGAGCGCGTGATCCTTCCCGACGCGACGATCCTGCTCGACTACATGCTGTCCAAGGCGGCGGGTCTCGTGGAGGGGCTCGTGGTGCGGCCGGAGCGGATGCGCGAGAACATCGAGCGCGGCCTCGGCCTCCACGCATCGTCACGGGTGCTGCTCGTCCTGGTCGAGAAGGCCGGCCTGTCGCGCGAGGACGCGTACGCGATCGTCCAGCGCAGCGCCCTGCGCGCTGCCGACGAGCGCGTGCCGCTCAAGGGCCTGCTGGCGACGGACCCGGTCGTGGCCCAGAAGCTGAGCCTGTCCGACCTCGATGCCTGCTTCGACGATGTGGCGGTCCTCCGGCACGTGCCGGAGGCCATCGCCCGGCTCGACGCACTGGTGGCGGCTATCGCCGCCCGCAAGGAGGGCTCCCATGCCGCTCGCTGAGGCGTTCGTCCGCTCGGGCAAGGTCCGCGACCTCTATCGCGTCGGCGACGACAAGCTGCTGCTCGTGGCTTCGGACCGCCTGTCAGCCTTCGACGTCATCATGCCGACGCCCATCCCGGACAAGGGGCGGATCCTCACGGGCCTGTCCCGGTTCTGGTTCCGCGAGACGGCCGACATCACGCCCAACCACCTGCTCTCGACCAACCCCGCGGACCTGCCCCAGGAGCTCACGGGCAGCGACCCCGCGGTGCTCTCGGACCTGCGGGGCCGAATGATGATCGGCCGGCGCGCCGAGGTGCTGCCGGTCGAGTGCGTCGTCCGCGGCTACGTCAGCGGCTCCGGCTGGAAGGACTACCGGGCGACGGGCTCGATCTGCGGCGTGCCGCTGCCGGCCGGCCTGCGCGAGTCGGACCGCCTGGCCCAGCCGATCTTCACGCCCGCGTACAAGGCTCCGGCCGGCGTCCACGACGAGAACATCGCGTTCGACCGCGTCGTCGACCTGGTGGGCGACGCCGGCCTCGCCGAGAGGGTCCGCGACGCCTCGCTCGCGCTCTACGCCCGCGGATCGGCGGTCTGCGAGCGGGCCGGGATCATCCTGGCCGACACCAAGTTCGAGTTCGGGGTCACCCCGTCGGGCGAGCTCCTGCTCATCGACGAGGTGATGACCCCCGACTCCTCGCGCTTCTGGGAGGCCGCCGCCTATGAGCCCGGCCGCGCCCAGGCCAGCTACGACAAGCAGTTCGTCCGCGACTGGCTCGAGGCCCGGCCCTGGAACAAGACGGCACCCGGCCCCGAGCTGCCCGATGATGTGGTGGCGGGCACGCGTGCCCGCTATGTCGAGGCGTACGAGCGCATCACCGGGGCGAGCTTCGCCCGCTACCTGTCGGAGGACGTCATCGCCCGATGAGCGACCAGCCCGTCTACCGCTTCGCGGTCAACGTCACCCCCAAGCCGGGGATCCTGGACCCGCAGGGCCGGGCGGTCGAGAAGAGCCTGCCGCACCTCGGCATCTCGGGCGTCTCCGAGGTGCGGGTCGGGCGCCGGGTCGAGATGACGGTGGTGGCTGCCGACGAGGCCGCGGCGCGCCAGGTCGTCGACAAGCTCGCGTCGGAGCTGCTCAGCAACCCGCTGATGGAGCTGTTCGAGGTGGAGGCGGTCGAGTGACCGCTCGCGTCGGCATCGTCCTGTTCCCCGGGTCCAACCGGGACATCGACGCGGTCAACGCGCTGCGCCTCGCCGGCGCGGAGCCGGCAATCCTGTGGCACGAATCGGTCGACCTCGAGGGCGTGACCGGCATCCTGATCCCGGGCGGCTTCGCGTACGGCGACTACCTCCGGGCGGGCGTGATCGCGCGGTTCAGCCCCGTGATGCGCGCGGTGGCCGACTTCGCCGCGTCGGGCGGCCCCGTGCTCGGGATCTGCAACGGATTCCAGGTCCTCGCCGAGGCGAAGCTCGTCCCGGGCGCGCTGCTCCGCAACCGGGGCCTGCGGTTCGTGTGCCGCGAGGTGGCGCTGCTGCCCGAGCACATGGACACGCCCTTCACGCGCGAGGTCGGGGAGCGCCGCGCGCTGCGGATGCCGGTCGCCCACGGCGAGGGCTGCTACTACGCCGACGAGGCGACGCTCGACGAGCTGGAGCGCGACGGCGGCGTGCTCTGGCGGTACACGAACCCCGACGGCTCCGTGGCGCTGCCCGAGGACCCGGGCAACCCCAACGGCTCGCTTCGCGGGATCGCCGGCGTCCGCAATGCGGCGGGCAACGTGGCCGGGCTGATGCCGCACCCCGAGACCGCGGTGGAGGCCGTGCTGGGCTCCGACGACGGCCTGGGGATCATCCGGTCGCTCGCGGTCAGCGCCGCCGAGTACGCCGCGACTGGCGCGGTCAGCGGCGTGCGGGCCCTGGCCGAGGGCGCCGCGTGACGGCGCCCGAGGTCCCGCTCCACATCGCGCTGGGCCTGGTCGACGTCGAGCTGGACGCGATCCGCGAGAAGCTGGGCCGGGAGCCGAACGACCTCGAGCTCGCGATGTTCAGCGTGATGTGGTCCGAGCACTGCTCCTACAAGAGCAGCAAGCCGCTGCTGCGGACGCTGCCCACCAAGGGCAGGGACGTGGTCGCGGGCGTGGGCGAGCAGGCGGGCGTCATCGCGATCGGCGACGGCCTGGCGGTGGCGTTCAAGATCGAGAGCCACAACCACCCGTCAGCGGTCGAGCCCTACCAGGGCGCCGCCACCGGCGTGGGCGGCATCCTGCGCGACGTGTTCGCCATGGGCGCCCGGCCGATCGCGGTCCTCGACGCCCTGCGCTTCGGCAACCCCGAAGACCCGCGGACGCGGCACCTGGTCGATGGCGTCGTGCGCGGCGTGGGAGGCTACGGCAACTGCGTCGGCGTGCCCACCGTGGGCGGCGAGCTCGTGTTCGACCCCTCGTACCAGGGCAATCCGCTGGTCAACGTGATGGCCATCGGCCTGCTCGAGGACGGGATGCTCACCCGCGCCTCCGCCGACGGCCCGGGCAACCTCGTGGTCCTCTACGGCTCCGCCACAGGCCGCGACGGGATCGGCGGCGCTTCCGTCCTCGCGAGCGCCACGTTCGGCGACCAGGACCCGTCGAAGCGGCCGTCGGTCCAGGTGGGCGACCCGTTCGCTGAGAAGCTGCTCATCGAGGCGACGCTCGAGCTCATCGCGCGACAGCTCGTCGTCTCGGTCCAGGACCTCGGCGCGGCGGGCATCACGTGCGCCACCTGCGAGACCGCCGACCGCGGTGGCACCGGGATGCTGGTGGACCTCGACGCGATCCCGCGCCGCGAGCCCGGCCTCGAGCCGTTCGAGGTGATGATCTCCGAGTCGCAGGAGCGCATGGTCGCCATCGTCGAGCCGGCCCGCTGGGACGCGGTCCGCGACGTTTGCGGGCGCTGGGGGATTGCGGTGGCCGTCATCGGCCGCGTCACGGTCGACCCCGACATCGTGGTGCTCACGGCGCCCGACGGGTCCGGCGCGATCGATGCCGACGGGCGCCCGGTCGCCGGAGCGGTCGAGCTGGCGCGGATCCCGGCCCCGGCGCTCGCGTCCGAGGCCATCGTGTTCAACCGCGATTCGCGGGCGCCCGCACGGCGGCGCGCGGCCCCGGCCCCGGGGGCCCCGGCCCAGCCGGTCGACGCGCTGCCGGTCCGCGGGCAGGATCCTGGCGCGGTGCTGCTCGCGCTGCTCGGGTCGCCCAACCTCTCGTCGCGCCGTCAGGTCTTCGAGCAGTACGACCACAACGTCCAGGCGAACACCGTCGCCGGCCCGGGCCGCGGGGCCGCGGCGCTGCGCATCAAGGGCACGGCCATGGCGCTCGTCGCCACCACGGACGCCAACGCACCGGTGAGCCAGTTCGACCCGTGGCTGGGTGCCGCGCTCTCCGTGGCGGAGGCGTCTCGGAACGTCTCGATCACGGGTGCCCGGCCACTGGGGGTGACCAACTGCCTCAACTACGGGGACCCGACGCGGCCGGAGGCGTTCTGGGCGCTGGCCGAGGGTGTCCGCGGCCTCGCCGACGCCTGCGTGGCGCTGGGCCTGCCGGTCACGGGCGGCAACGTGTCGCTGTACAACGAGGCGCCGGGCTCGGCCATCGCGCCGACGCCAGAGATCGGCATCGTGGGCCTGCTCAACGATGTGGCGACCCGTGTCGGCCCGGCGTTCCGCGCCGACGGCAACACGGTGGTGCTGGCGGGCCGAGCTGGCCCCGGGCTCGCCGGGAGCGAGTACGCGCGCCTCGCGGGGCACGCCCCGGAGGACGGGCCGCCGTCGATCGACCTCCAGCATGAGGCGCAGCTGCAGGCCTTCATCCGCGAGGCGATCGCCCGCGGCCTCGTGGAGAGCTGCCAGGACGTCTCGGGGGGCGGGCTTGCGGTCGCGCTCGCGGAGATGTGCATCTGGGGCGGGCGGGGGGCCCAGCTGCGGCTGGGCGTCGGCGACTCGCCCGCGGTGGCGCTGTTCGGCGAGAGCCCATCGCGGCTGGTCAGCGAGGTGCTGCCCCGGCACGTGCCGGCCTTCGAGCTGCTCGCGCGCCAGTACGGGGTGGACACGGAGACGCTGGGCGTCATCGGCGGCCATCGGCTCGTCATCGAGCTGGGGGGCGAGGGGGCCACCGGCGCCGCGGAGGAGCGCGGCTCCCGGATCGCCGATGCCCTGGAGGTGGCCGTGGACGACCTTCGCCATGCGTGGGAGCACGGGCTCCCGCGGGCCCTCGGGTGGGAGGGCGCCGAGACCGACGGGGCGGCGCTGCCGGGCCTGGAGGTCGAGGGCTGATGTGCGGTGTCGTCGGCGTCGTGCTCCCCGACCACGGTCACGAGGCGGCGGCCGTCGCCGCGACGGCGCTGTTCGCGCTCCAGCACCGGGGCCAGGAGTCGGCGGGCATCGGCGTCGCCGACCAGGGCCACCTGATGATCTACAAGGATCTGGGCATGGTGACCTCGGTCCTCGACGAGCGCCGGATCCCGTCGCTCTCGGGGGACCTTGCCGTGGCGCACTGCCGGTACTCCACCACAGGCTCGACCGTGTGGGAGAACGCCCAGCCGACCCTACGGCTCGGGCCCCGACGCGAGATCGCGATCGGCCACAACGGGAACCTGGTCAACACCCGCGAGCTGCTCGACCAGCTGCAGGGCGGCCGCAGCAGGCTGCCGGCGTCCACGGACACGGAGCTGCTCACGGCGCTCCTCGCGGACGAGCCGGCGGCCGACACGGTCGAGGCGCTCCGGAAGGTGCTGCCGCGCGTCCGCGGCGCGTTCAGCCTCGTGGTCCTCGACGGCCAGCGGGTCATCGGCGTCCGCGACCCGCACGGCTTCCGGCCCCTCTCGCTGGGGCGCATCCCGAGCGCCGCCGACGAGGCGCCCGGGCTGTGGGGCGACGACACCGCCGGCTGGATCCTCGCCTCGGAGACCTGCGCGCTCGACACGGTCGGCGCGGAGCACGTGCGCGAGGTCGAGCCGGGCGAGATCGTGGTGCTCGAGCCTGGGCGGGCGCCCATCTCGGTCCGCTATGCGGATCCCAGCCCCGCCCTGTGCGTGTTCGAGCTCATCTACTTCGCCCGGCCGGATTCCTACCTCGAGGGGCGTAGCCTCTACGAGGCCCGGCGCCGGATGGGCATGGAGCTCGCCAAGGAGCACCCGGTCGAGGCGGACCTCGTCATGCCGGTGCCGGACACCGGCGGACCGGCCGCGGCGGGCTACTCGGAGCGGTCGGGGATCCCGTACCGCGAGGGCTTCGTCCGGAACCGCTACAGCGGGCGGACCTTCATCCAGCCCTCGCAGGCGATGCGCCAGCGGGGCGTCAACGTCAAGCTCTCGCCGCTGCGCGAGACCATCCGCGACAAGCGGCTCATCGTCGTGGACGACTCCATCGTCCGCGGCACCACCACGCGCCAGATCATCGGCCTGCTCCGGCGCGCGGGCGCCCGGGAGGTGCACGTCCGGATCAGCGCCCCGCCCATCTACCACCCGTGCTTCTACGGGATCGACACCGCGGTGCCGCGCGAGCTGCTGGCCGCGACGCACTCGATCGAGGAGATCCGCCAGTTCATCGACGCCGACACGCTCGGGTACCTGTCGGTCCCCGGCGTGCTCAAGGCGGTGGACCTGCCGTACGAGCAGTTCTGCTTCGCCTGCTTCGACGGGAGGTACCCGGAACCCGTCCCGTACGACGTGGAGGCGCGCAAGTTCATGCTCGAGGAGCCGGCCGGCGCCGGCAGCGGCCCGCGATGAGCCGGAGGGCAGGCGGCCTGTGAGGGCGGGGACGGTGCGATGAGCGGCAAGACGGCTGCCGACCGGAGCGCGTATGCGGCGTCGGGCGTGGACGTGGCGGCCGGTGACCGCGCCGTCGAGCTGATGCGCTCCTCGGTCGCGTCGACGATGCGCCCGGAGGTCCTCGGCGGCCTGGGCGGCTTCGGCGCCGGGTTCGCCATCCCCGCCGGCTACCGCGAGCCCGTCATCGTCTCCTCGACCGACGGCGTCGGCACGAAGACGGCGATCGCCCAGGCGCTGGGCCGCCTCGACACGATCGGCATCGACCTGGTCGCGATGTGCGTCGACGACGTGGTCTGCACTGGCGCCGAGCCGGTCGCGTTCCTCGACTACATCGCCGTCGGCAGGCTCGTGCCGGAACGCGTGGCGAGCATCGTCGAGGGCGTGGCCGAGGGCTGCCGCCAGGCGGGCGCCGCGCTGGTCGGCGGCGAGACGGCGGAGCACCCCGGGCTCATGGCGCCGGACGAGTTCGACCTGGCGGGGTTCGCCATCGGGGTGGGGGAGCGCTCGCGGCTGCTGGACGGGACGGCGGCGAGGGCGGGCGACCGCATCGTCGGCCTCGCCTCGTCTGGCCTCCACTCCAACGGCTACTCGCTCGTCCGCCAGCTGCTCACCGGGCTGCACCTCGACCTCGACATCCCATATGGCGCGGCCGCCTGCCGCGCCTTCGGCTGCTCGATGTCGGGCGCGGAACTGCTCGTCGAGCCCGGACTGATCGACGCCACGCTGGGCGAGATGCTGCTCACGCCCACCCGCGTCTACGCTCGCGATGTGCTGGCGATCCGCGCCGAGCTCGAGGCGGCCGGCCGCGAACTGCGCGGCATCGCGCACGTCACCGGCGGCGGGCTGCCCGGCAACGTTCCCCGAGCCCTGCCAGCGCATCTCGGCGCGCGAATCGACCCGGCGGCCTGGCCCGTGCCGTCGGTGATCCGCCTCGTGTCGGCGCTCGGGACGCTGGGCGGACCGGAGATGCGCGCGACGTTCAACGCCGGAATCGGCATGGTGCTCGTGGTCCCGCCCGAGGCGGTCGTGCCCACGCTGGAGATCGCGCGGGCGCGTGGCGTCCCGGCGTGGGAGATCGGCGAGGCAGTGGAGGCGTCCGCCTTGGGCGGCAAGCGGTACGCGGAGGAGGCGACAGGCGCATGAGCGCGAGGATCGCGATCGGCGTGTCGGGCACGGGGTCGAATCTGCGGGCGCTGGCCGCGTCGGCCGGGCGCGGCGAGCTGGGGGGCGAGATCGCCCTCGTGTTCGCCGACCGCCCGTGCCCCGCGCTCGACTGGGCGGCCGAGCAGGGGATCGAGACTGTCCTGGTCCCGGAAGGCGACGATGCGGTCCTGGCCGAGACGCTCGGCGCTGTGGCGCCCGACGCGGTCGTGCTCGCCGGGTACCTGCGCATCCTCGGACCCCGCGTGCTCGCTGGCTTCGCGGGCAGGATCCTCAACGTGCACCCCTCCCTGCTGCCGTCGTTCCCCGGGCTGCATGGCGCGCGGGACGCGCTGGCGGCCGGCGTGGCCGTGACCGGCGTGACCGTGCACCTCGTCGACGCGACCCTCGACGGCGGGCCGATCGTGGCGCAGGAGGCAGTCCCGGTCCTGCCCGACGACACCCAGGAGACCCTGCTGGCGCGGATCCACCCCGTCGAGCACCGGCTGCTGCCGATGGCCGTGGCGGCGCTCCTGGCGGGGGCCGTCGCGGTGACCCCGGGGGCTCGGCGGGCCGCCGTCGACGCGGCCGCCGTGGACG
>JBJKRU010000208.1:0-15895 GCA_046704485.1 Candidatus Limnocylindrales bacterium
CTCGACCTGGTCGCCGGGCTTCAGGCCGCCCGGCTCGAAGGGCGCCACGGACATCCGGATCTTGCGCATCAGCGGGTTGATGGACACGACCTTGCCGGCGATGGCGTCCCCGGCCCGCCACGCGCGCGCCGGCCGGTCCGGGGGCAGGCGCTGCTCGTCGACGATCAGCTCGTGGCCCCGCGCGGAGACCAGGAGCCGTCGGTCCTCGGCCTTGGCGACGGTCCCCGAGACCATCTCGCCGAGCCGGAAGGCTGTCGGGTCGAAGACGCGGGCATCGAGCAGGTGATAGTCCTTCTCGATCTTGGTCACGCGGGCCTTGATGGTGTCGCCGACGTCGTACGAGGCGAGCGGCCGGGGCAGCCGGTTCTCGTACACGATCCCCTCCCAGCCCTCGCCGGCGACCAGCAGCGCGTGCGGGGTGACCTCGAAGACCTCGACCTCGAAGTCGCGCTCGAACACGCTCAGCTCGCGGCCGTCCGCCGGGCGCTGGCCGTGGGCGGCCGGCAGGTGGTAGCCCACGAGCACCGGCGTCTGGCCCGCCACGAGGCTGAGCCGCAGGCCCCGGTCGGCACAGGCGCGCGCGGTGTCGCGGATGCCGGCGAGGTCGACCCGGAACGCGCCGTCGGGCGACGTGCGACCGGCGCCGGCGAGGAGCAGGCGGTCGCCCTCGGCGTCCTCGAGCAGCACCCGGACGGGCACGTCGCCGCGCCCGACGGTGACGAGCAGGGACGGGATGGCGGTGCCGAGGTCGTCGGGCTCGAAGCCGATGACCTTGCTGCCCATCTCGGGCACGACGGCGCCGCGGAACGCCCACTGGATCCGCGGGACCGTCAGGAGCAGGCCGACCGGTTCCGTGTGCTCACGCGAGAACACGTAGACCTCGGCGTGGGTCTCATCCGCGGGCACCGTGACCGAGTACGGCTCGCCGGCGGCCCGGCCGGGGAACTTGAATGGGGGGTCAGCGGACATTGCGACCGCCGCCTCGCCCACGGTGGGCGGCTGCGGGTCCGCTGGCGTCTCGACGCGGAGGCCGGGGACGAGGACGAACGACGCCGAGAAGTCGAAGCCCAGGGCCTGCGTCGCGCTGACGTCCCAGCGCCCCATGGTCGGCGTCGGCGCCAGATCGGCGAGCCGGAACGTGGCGGGCAGGTCCGCTGCCGGCTCCACGTGCGCGGAGGACCCGTCCGGGCCCGTGAGGCGGATGCGCCACGCCGCGTGCGAGGGCAGCACGATGTCCGGCAGCGCTGCCCGGACCTCGAGCCCCTCCTGGCTCGTCACGTCGCGGAGCGCGGGCTCGGCGAACCGCGGGCGGCCCGCCCCGGACCGCAGGACCGGCACCCGCCCGACCACCTTGCTGCCCTCGAGCGCGCACAGGACGTCCACGGCCGACAGGTCCAGCCGGACGGCCTGGTGCTGCGACCACGTCCCGTGGAAGCGGGTCGTCTCGCCCTCCAGCGGCCGGCAGCCGTCGGCCTCGAGGGCCGCGAGCGTCACGCCCTTACTCGCGACCACCCACGCCGTGTCCGTCCTGATGCCCTCGGCGTCGGGAATGTACGCGCGTCCGTCGTCGAAGCACAGCATCTGGTTGTCGCCGAAGCACGCGTAGGTCTTGTCTAGCAGCACCTCGCCGTCCCGCCGTGCGCTGACCACCCACTCGTCGGCCGGGTACAGCGGCAGTGGGCTGGCGTCTCGGCGCGGGTACCCGCGCTCGACCTTGGCGACGCCCGAGCCGTCGTCGATGTCCCAGGCGAGCCCCTCGCCGTCTTCCTTGACGAGCTGGGGCAGGCGGAGGACCGGGCCCTCGTCGCCCCACGGGTCGAGCTCGATCGCCGGCCGCGGCAGCGCGCGGCGCGCAGCCGGCATGAGCGCCTCCGGCAGCGCGAGGTACGCGCGGACCAGGTGGCGGGGCACGCCGCTGTCGACGCCGGCCTCGAGGTCCGCCCGCGGGATGGACGCGAGGCCGATGAGCCGGTCCACGAGGTCGACCGCGGTCTTGCCGCCGTGCAGCAGGAACCGGCCCACCGTCGTCCGGAGGTAGGGCGGCGGCTCGCGGCGCCAGCGGGCCACGAGCTCGGCGCCCGTCGCGCCCGGCGAGCGCTTGACGGCCGGGAACAGGACGTCGACAAGGAAGTCCCGCGCGAGCGAGCCCGGGATGCCGCCGTGGGCGAGGATCGGCGCCACGAAGCGGCGGGCCTTCTCGCCCGGCCGCCGGAACTGCGGGAACGTCTCGAGGCCGAGTTCGGGCAGCGCGGCCTCGAACGCCTCGCCCACCCGGTTCTGCTCCGGGCCGAGCTTGAGGTCGGTCCAGAACTCGTTCTCCTTGTAGTGGTCCACGCCCCAGGTCACGAGGTGGACCACGCAGATCGCCGGGTACTCGCGCGCGAACGCCCCCTTCTTGGCCTGCGTGAAGAACCAGGCCTTCCGGGCGTCGAACAGCAGGTCGTCGTCGAACTCGACCTCGCACACGAGCCGGGATCCCGCGAGCCGTCGCCGGAGCTCTCGGTCGATCTCGGTGTAGGTGCGGGGCCGGCCGTCCACGGCTACGCCCGCAGCGGCCGCAGCACGTCGGCCGCGGCGGACCGGACCAGGTCCTCGTGCCACATCTGGTTGCCGTAGCTGCGGAGGCACCCGTAGCACGACGTCTCCGGCCCGCAGCCGCACCGGCCGTCCATCCGCGCGATCGCGGCGTCGACGACCTCGGCGAGTTCGTCGCGGATGCGCCGGGCGTGCCCCGCGCCGCCCGGCACGGTGTCGTAGATGACGATCGCCGACGATGCCCCGGCCTGCCAGCGGTGGAGCGTCCCGTCGACCTCGTCGCGCTTGATCCCGATGGAGCCTGCGCCCTCGAGGACGGCGTACAGCGCGCTGCGCAGCGCGGAGTCCTCGTGGAAGGCGCCGAGCCGCACCTCGACGACGTCGGTCAGGAACTCGTGGCCCAGCTGCCGCGGCTGCGGGGTGCCGGAGCACTCGACCGCGCGCCCAGGGCGGTTGTGCCTCTTGGCGGCCGCGCGCTTGGACACTTGCAGCGGCGCCGGCTCTGCCCAGCCGCAGTACCCGCAGACACGGAAGCCGCGCTTGAGCGACCCCTGGTTGATGACGACGATGCGACCCTGCGGCGACAGCACGGTCTCGGCCGTGCCCGGCCGGATTCCGTCTGGCGTGCTGGTCTGGCGGGCCGCCTCGAGGCCGTACTCGCCGTACCACGACTGCATCGACGAGCGGCGCATCACCGGCGTCTCGCCGATGGCCGTGTCCGAGGGCGCGCCGATGAACCCGAAGATGGGCTGGATCCAGGTGCCTCCGGCGCGGTGCTCGGTGCTGCCGCAGGTCTCGCACGCATCGGGCAGGTCGCTCTCCGAGGGGACGTCGCGGTACCGCCCGCACTCGCCGCAGATGGCCCAGTCGCGGAGACGCCACTCCTGCTGGGCGTGGCGCTTGATCCCGATGCTGCGCCAGACGCGCTTGCCCGCGACCACCTCGCCGCCCGGCGCGTACTCCGAGATCGCGAGCCGGAGGTCGCGGTCGAGCCTGATGCCCGAGGCGTCGTCGCGACCGGTGAGGGACAGGTCGAGACCCACAACGTCGACCGGGAACCCGTACTTGGGCAGCACGTTCCGGCGGGCCAGGAACGAGACGAGGTTCTCCTCGGCGAGCGTCTCGCGCTGGCCCTTGAGGATCTTGGCGCGCCCGTAGTCCTCCTTCTCGACCGCGGCGATCCTGGCGCCCTCGATCTGCTCGAAGTCGTCGCGCGTCATCAGGACCGCGCGGCTCAGCCAGCCCGTGGACGGATCGTCGTCGCGAGACACGACGAGGTCGTCCACCCACGCCCAGCCGCCCGCGTCGACGGCCTCGGCCACCGCCGCGGGCAGGATGCGGCCAAGGGCGGCGCCCAGCTCGCGGGGCCGCGTCCGCAGCCAGTCGACGAACCGGTCGGACCCGCTCGTGCCCTCGTCGCCGGGCAGCGCGAACGGCCCCGCCTTGAACATCCCCTCGACGTGGAGCCACGCCGCCAGCGCGGTCGAGTGGGCGTGGCGGCGGCCAATCACCGGGTTGTCGATGATGATCACCGGCGGCCGGACGGCGCCCGTGATCATCGGCGCCGGGTCGCGGAACCAGGACAGGTCGTGGTTGCGGCGCTGGGCGAGGGTGACCACGATCGCGGCAGAGCCGTGGCGGCGGCCGGCGCGCCCGGCCCGCTGGACGTAGTTGGCGGGAGTGGGCGGCACGTTGCGCAGCAGCACTGCCTCGACCTCGCCGACGTCGACGCCCAGCTCGAACGTGGTCGAGCACGAGAGGACGTTGATGTCGCCCTTCACGAAGTCGTTCTGGATCTGCGTGCCGCGCTCCATCGCCCACTGCGCGGTGTGCTCCTGGACGCTCATGGAGATCGCCTGGAGCGTCTCGTACAGGATCGCGTAGTGGTTCCGGGCCTCGCCGTCGGAGACCGCCTCCAGGGTGCCGTCGCACCGGTAGGCGGGGCAGACGCCGGCGACGTTGGACCACGACACCTGCCGGCAGAGGCTGCACCGCCAGCGCTGTCCGGCCCCGCCCGCGGGCGTGAAGTAGTGGCGGTCGTGGGCGAGCCGGCGCACGGCGCCCCGCTCGCCCTTCTCGATCGTCTGGGGCAGCAGGGCATCCCAGGGCGAGCCCGGGCGGGTGATCTCGGTCCACAGGCTGGCGAGGAGCGACGTGGCGTCGACGGCCACGCCGCGCGCCGCGGCGACCTTCTCGACGATGTTCCGGCGGCGGTTCAGCCCGCGCGACGGCGCCCACGCCAGGATCCCCTTGGCGGCGATCGCGTTGGCACCGCGCATCGCGACATCGCGGTTCCGTGGGGCGAAGGCCGGGTCGGTGCGGTCGACGTCCTTCGGGAAGGTCAGCGCGCCGTCGGCGCGCAGCGTGCCGAGGAGCGTCTCCATCAGCGCCCGCGCCTCGTCGTCTGCGAGGCCGAGCGGTGCGAGGGCAGCGGGGACCTCCGGTACGCGCAGGCCCGTCCGCACGAGCCCGACCCCGTCGAGGCTGATGCGGCGGTCGAACGACATCAGCTCCTGCATCAGCCATCGGCGGACCTCGGCCCGGTGCTCCGACGCCTGGTGCGACGGGTCGAGGACGCGCTCGGCGAGCGCGATCGCCGCGAGGCGGCCCGCGAGCCCCTCGAACGAGATCGGCGAATCCTCGTAGAGGTCCGCGACGGCCCGCAGGATGAGCGAGCGCCGCAGCTGCGTGTCGTAGGTGCGCTCGAGGAACGGCGCGAAGAAGGCCGCCTCCTGGCGCGAGTCTGCGAATGCCAGGAGCTTGCGCCCGCCGCCGAGCTTCTCGGCGACCGCGGCGTCGCTCGCCGTCGGCAGCTCCTGGTAGAGCACGGTCGAGATGACGGCCGCGGGCGCGCTGGTGTCGGTGAGGAAGCGGCCCACGATGTCGGCGCCGCTGCGCGATTGGTGGCAGGCGCCGCATCGGCGCAGGACCTTGGCCTCGCCGTCGCCCGGCAGCTGCTGCTGGCGGGCGGCCACCCGGTTCGCGGGCGCCCTGCACGCGCAGGGCTGGTCTCCGTCGTCCAGGATGGCGCCGCAGCCGGCGCACAGGAGCACGGGATCGCCGGCGATCTCGTCGCCGCCCGCGTCCTCGTCCTCGTCCTCCTCCTCGGCATCGTCCGAGGGCTTGCCCAGCAGCAGGTAGATCTGCGGCGTCATCCCGACCGGCGCGCGGCGGAGGACGGTGTTGCGCGGCACGCCGACGAGGTACTCGACTTGGCAGCGGCGGCAGGACCCCAGCTCGAACAGATCGGCGTCCACGCCGGCGGCGGCGCACGCCCGGCACCGGTCGGCCGGCTGCAGCGTCAGCCGTGGGGCGCCCTCCGGGTGGCGGTCGTGCAGGCAGACGAAGGCGCCCTCGAGACCCCGGATCCAGAAGTGGTAGCGCGCCGGCAACAGCGAGGCGTCGTTCTCGTCGGCCCGCGCCGCGACGGCGAGGTCGACGAGGGACACCAGGTCCTCGGTGGCGTCCGGGTCCCCGAAGGCGACCTGCGCGGCCTCGGCGAGCGGCATCATGGCGCCGTCCAGCGCTGCCTGGAGGCGCGCGACCCGCTGGTCCGGCCCGAGGACCGCATGGAGCGCTGCAGCACGGTCGGCAGCGTCGTCGATGCGCGAGACGGCGTCGGGACAGCAGGCCTCGAGGACCCCGCGGATGCCCGCGACGTCGGCGGCCGCGCAGAGTGCCGGGTACGCGTCTGGCGGCAGCTCGTACTCGGCCGGGATCCGGGCGAGCGGCAGGCGCCGGGGGCCGATGACGTCGCCCTCCTCGAAGGCCTCGTCGAACAGGGCGCGGCCGAACTCGACCAGGGCGGGGTGGTCCGCGTCTGACCCCAGGGTCGCGGACGTCGCGATGTAGCGGAGGCGCCCCTTCTCCGACCGGACGACGCGGTCGCGCAGGCGCCGCAGGAGCATCGCGATCTCCGCGCCGTCCGCGCCGTCGTACACGTGCGCCTCGTCGAGCGAGACCATCCGCCAGTGCGAGCCCTTGTCGCCGTCGAAGAAGGGCTGGTCGTCGGGCCGCAGGAGCATGTACTCGAGCATGGAGAAGTTGGTGACCAGGATGTGGGGCGGCGCGTCCCGCATCTCGTCGCGGCTCAGGAGCTCGTTGGGCAGGCGGGGCTCGCCCGGGAACAGGGCGTCGTAGACGTTCTGGGCGTCACGCGGCTTCTCGCGCGTGTCGCCGACGTAGCGGCCGAAGGTGATCTCGGGGAAGGCCGCGAGGATCGACCGGAACCGGCGGACCTGGTCGTTGGCGAGGGCGTTCATCGGATAGAGCAGGAGCGCCCTGACGCCGGGCTGGGACAGGGTGCCGGCCGCCTGCTCGCGCAGCAGCATCTCGAGCGCGGGGAAGAGGATGGCCTCGGTCTTGCCCGAGCCCGTGCCGGTCGCGATGAGCAGGTTCCGGCCGTCGAGCGCCTTGCGGATGGCGATGTCCTGGTGCGCGTAGAGGCGCCGGTCGGGCGGGAAGGCCTTCGCGGGGAGGCGCCGGAACCCCTCCGACAGCACGCCCTCGCGAACGAGGTCGGCGAGCGTCGACGCGGGCTCGAACGGCGGTGTTGCCTGGAGGAACGGGCCCTTGACCAGGTCCAGCCTGCCCTCGAGGTTGGCCGCGAAATCGGCGCGCAGGTCCGCCCGCTGCGTGGAGAACGCGGTGAGCAGGTAGTTGGTGTACGACCTCGCGATGCGGGTGCTGACCACGAGTGGGTTCAAGCCGCGTGCCCCTTCTGCCTCATCGGCCGTTCGCGACCTGGCCGAGCTTGCGCCGGGACGCGTCGACGACCTGGGCGAACAACTGCTCGCCGCGGCGGTCGGGCGGGAAGTCCCTGACCTCGTTCATGCCCCGCCGCACGAGGTCCGTGTACGTCTGCCACGCCGCGCCGACCGTGATCCCGCGGAGCGCGAACAGCAGGCACACGCTCACCGCGTCGAGCATCGTGATCCCCGCCGAGTCCGGGTCGCTGCGCGCCTTGTGGTCGTGCGCGCACAGCGCGATGATCCGCTCCGGGTCGCGCCTGCAGAGCTGGAGGCACTCGGCTTCGCCGCGGTCCTCCGACGGGTCCTCGTAGACACGGTCGCCGTTCCAGCGACGCTGGCGCTTGATGACCTGGTCGAGCTCGTCGCCTGAGAGCTCGACCACGCGCGCGAACGGCCTCGGCCGCAGCAGCGTCTCCGCCGCCGGGAATCCGTGGTGGCTGAGGCCGTCGAGCTCCCGGAAGACGGCGCCCGGGACCATGGCCCGGTCCCGGAATGCCCCTGCGAGCGCCGCAGCCCGCCCGAGCTCGGACAGGTACAGGGGCACCGTGGCGTCGAACACTACCCGGCCCGAGACCAGAGCGGTGAGGATGTCCTTCTTCCCCCCGGCGGCGCTCACAGCTCGAGCTGCCCCACAAGGTCGCTCTCGACCGGCCCGTCGGCCTCGTCCTCGAAGACGGGCAGGTCGTTGTGCTCGAGGAGCGTGCGGACGCGGTCCTGGCTCGTCTGGAGCAGGTCGGCGACGGCGTCGATGCGCAGCCACCGCTGCTCGTAGGCGTCGAGGACCCGCTGCTCGAACATCGGGTCGAGCCTCGGCTGCTCGCCGAAGTCGGGGGTCTGGGGGAGGACCATGCCGTGGCGGCGCAGGAGGCCCCGGGTGGTCTCCTCCCCGCTGGCGAAGCGAAGGAGCAGCTCCCGTCGGGCACCGTCCGGGACCAGGCCTAGTGAGGCGAGGTGAATCGTCGCGCTCTCGGCGCTCACGACGAACCGCCGGACGGTGGCGGCGACGCGCCGCTCCGGGTCCTCGATCGTAGAGCACAGCTCCTTGGCGCCGCGCTCGTCGACGAGGAAGTGCGCGGCGAACGCGTTGGCCTCCTGCTCCTCGCCGTCGCCCTCGTCGCGGTCGACGTCGTCCTCGAACACGCCGCCGGCCTCGCCCGCCGAGCGCAGCCGAGCATGGCCGAGCTCGTGGGCGGCCGTGAAGCGGTGGCGCAGCGGGGCCGCGGCTGCCGTGTTCACGAAGATGAAGTCGCGACCGCGCTCGCGCTTGTAGGCGCCGTCGAGGCCGTCGCGGAAGGGCTTCGTGAAGAGCTCGATGCCCAGTTCCCGGATCACTTGGTAGATGTCGACGTAGCCGGTGCCGAGGCCCAGCTCCGAGCGGAGAAGGCGTGCGGCCTCGCGACCCTGGCCCCTAGCGGCCATCGCCGCCTCCGAGGCCCTGGACGAAGATCGAGTTGTCGACGCAGCGCTCGAACCACTCGATGGCGTTCTGTGTGGCCGGCCGGTTTGGGTTGACGCGCATCTTGACCGCCTCGGGCGCCGCGAGCAGCGCGGCGACGTCGAGGCGAAGAGCGGACGCCAGGGGCTCGATCTCGTCGGCTTGGACGTCCCGGTGATTGCGCTCGATCTTGGCGATCTTGTCGCGGTCGATGCCGGTCAGGTCGGCGAGCTCCTGCTGGGTGTAGCCCCACTTCGCCCGCTCGTGCCGGATGCGGTCCCCTGCGCGTGCCACCTGCCCTCTCCCTGCGGTTCGCTTGTGCGATTTTCGCACATCGACCCCAGATGTCAAATCGAGCCTGTCCCCGTGGGCACGTCCGCGCTCGGCGAGCCAGTCGGCGAGGCGCAACAGGTCGGACGTAAGGGTCCCGAAGCTGGCTAAGGGCCAGCGCTTCCTGCTCCGGACCGCGCTCCGCGCAGCGGCGACCTGGCGATCCGGACGACGCAGAGCGGACCGCTGGCGTCGAGGCCCTCCACCTCGTCCACGGCGCGTCGACGCCTCTCCGCCGCGTGTCGCCCTCCCGTGGACGAGGCGGTGCGCACACCGGGGCGGCAGGACGGTTCCGTGACCGTCGTCCCCCCCGCACATGCCCAATGCCACGCTGTCGGGCCGATGCCGGTCCGGCAGTGTGGGGCGGACCGGGCCCAGTCGCGTGCAGCCCAGCACGACGCGGCCCCGCGGCCTGACCCGAGGGGGATCCATGCAACGCTGCCCCACGCGCCTTGTTCCCGTGCTCGCCGCGATCGTGCTCGCGATGGCCGCCTGCGGCGGCGCGACCCAGCAGATCGGCACGGCCGCCCCTGCCTCGTCATCGGCGCCGCCCGCCGCCCCGACGGCGGCGACCGAGGCGCCCACAAGCGGCGGGTTGACGCCGATGCCGACCGAGTCTGCGACCGCCGCGCCGACCGAGTCTGCGACCGCCGCGCCGTCCGAGGCGGCGGTTACGCCCGCCCCGGCGGACGCGACCGCCCCCGCCGCCTCGGAGCCGGTCATCAGCCAGCGGTTCTTCCGGGTCTGGACCGACATCATCGGGAGCGCCGAGTACGAGATCGTGATTGAGGTCTCGAACGAGACGTCGAGCCCGGTCGACCTCGGAGGGGAGCAGGACTTCACCATCTACGACACGGGCGGCTCGGTGCTCGAGACCGGCAGCTTCACCTACGCGTTTCCGAAGGTCGTAGCGCCCGGCGGGAAGGGCTACTTCGTGGACGCCGGCTTCTTCGACGACGGCGTCAAGACCAAGACCGTCGGCAAGATGGAGGAGAACCTGTCGTGGGGTCATGGCACCGACCCCACGCCCCTCTTCAAGGTCTCGAACGTGAAGGTCAGCGCCGAGTCGTACGGCGACGGCCTTCAGGTCAGCGCCGTGGTGACCAACACCACCGGGGAGGACGCGACGATGGCCGTGGCCGGCTTCATCTTCTTCGACGGCAAGGGCAAGATCGTCGGCGCCCTCTACGACAACACCGTCGACAAGGTCTAAGCTGGCAAGAGCAAGGGCGTGAAGACGTCGTACCCCGGCACACCTCCCCTGACAACGTCGGCAGTCAAGAAGGTCGTCTCGTTCGCCTTCGACTTCACGTTCTTCTGATCGCGTAGGGCCACTCCCCGAGCGCGCCCCGCCCCGGAGGAGCGCCCAGCGACACTGGCGCTCGGCGGCACTGGCGTCTCCGCGATCGCGGCGGTGGCCGACCGGGCCATGACGCCGGAGGGTGACGACCTCGCGCAGCCGCTCCCCTTGGCCGCCAGCAAGGTCACCGTGAAGTGGACCCGCCTCGCCGGCCTGAGCGTGGAGTTCGCGCCGGGGGGCTGAGCCTCGTCCGGCCGCGTCACGGGCCCAGGACCGGGGCTGCTCCGCATCCAGCCGCTCGACCGCCCCCCGGAGGGCAGGCCCGCGGAGCTGCGGGCCGTGCCAGCAGAGGTGGCGCGGGGGTGGGTACCCTTTCCTGCAATGGGGGCTGCCACCATCCGCGTCTTCCTGGCCGACGGGACGCCGCACGGGATCCGGGTCGTCGACAAGACGAACTGGACCGGCCGCGGCGTGGAGTTCGCGCGGGTGGACTGGCCGCGCGCCCGCACCCGCGACGACTTCGGCAGGCCCGGCGTCTACGTCCTGACCGGCGAGGCGGACGACGGCCTGATGCGCGTCTATGTCGGCGAGGCCGACGTCCTCGGCGACCGGATCGCCCAGCACTACAGCGGGCCCTCAGCCAAGGAGTTCTGGACGCGCGCGGTCGCGTTCGGCAGCACCAGCGAGAGCCTCAACAAGGCGCACGTCCGGCACATCGAGGCGCGCCTTGTCGCGCTCGCCGGCGCGGCCAAGCGCGCCAAGCTCGAGAACTCGGCGGTGCCGAGCGAGCCCAAGCTCTCGGAGCCCGACCGCGCGGAGGCCGAGGCGTTCCTCGAGGACCTCCTGCTGATCTACCCGCTGCTCGGGATCGACGCCTTCACGACCGCCCCGGCCAAGGGGGCGGCGGGGCAGCCCCAGCTCCAGCTGAAGGTCAAGTCGATCGTCGCCCACGGGCAGGAGTCCCCGGAGGGCTTCGTCGTCTTCGCCGGCTCCCGCGCGTCCGCGACCGAGTCGAAGGCGATCCACGCCCACGTGCAGGCGCTCCGCGCGCACCTCGCCGCCACCGGGGTCCTCTCGCCCGGCGGGGACTCGCTCGTGCTCGCCCAGGACTACACCTTCAACTCCCCGTCCACGGCCGCCGCGGTCCTCCTCGGGAGGATCTCCAACGGCCGGATGGAGTGGCGGGACGAGCACGGCACCCCGCTCAAGGTGCTGCAGGAGAACCAGCCCGGATGACCGAGACCCGCGCCACGATCAACAACCACGCGGGCCTGATCTGGTCGATCGCGGACCTGCTGCGCGGGGACTACAAGCAGTCCGAGTACGGCCGCGTGATCCTGCCGCTGGTCGTCCTGCGCCGCCTCGACTGCGTGCTCGAGCCCACGAAGGCGCAGGTCCTGGCTCGCCTCGAGTCGGCCGGCGTCGAGAACGTTGGCGTCCTGCTCCGCGCGATCACCGGGCTCGACGTGTACAACACCAGCCGCCTGACCATGAGGGCGATCCTCGCGGACCCCGCCCAGGTCGCCGGCAACCTGCGTGCCTGGATCGCGGGCTTCGACCCCGACACCCGCGAGGTCGTGGAGAAGTTCGACTTCGACGCCCAGATCGGCCGCCTCGACCGGGCGGGCCTCCTTTATCTCGTCCTCGCCCGTGTGACCGAGATCGATCTACACCCGGACACCGTCAGCAACGTCGAGATGGGCTACATCTACGAGGAGCTCGTCCGCCGCTGGTCCGAGGCCTCCAACGAGACCGCCGGCGAGCACTTCACGCCGCGCGAGGTCATCCGCCTCATGGTGGACCTCCTGTTCATCGAGGACGACGAGGCCCTCCGCACCCCGGGCATCGTGCGCACCCTCCTCGACCCCGCCTGCGGCACGGGGGGAATGCTCTCGACCGCGGCCGACCACCTGCGGGAGCTGAACCCGGGCGCCCACCTCGAGGCGTACGGCCAGGAGCTGAACGCCGAGACGTACGCCGTGTGCCGCTCGGACATGGTCCTCAAGGGCCAGAAGGCCTCGAACATCCGGCTCGGCAACAGCTTCAGCGAGGACGCCTTCCGGGGCGAGCGCTTCGACTACTGCCTCGCCAACCCGCCGTTCGGGGTCGAGTGGAAGATGGTCGAGACCGAGGTCCGCGACGAGGCGGCGAGGCTCGGCTTCTCCGGCCGCTTCGGCGCCGGGCTGCCGCGGATCAACGACGGCTCGCTCCTGTTCCTCCAGCACATGGTCTCGAAGCTGAAGCGCCCCGAGGAGGGCGGCGGCCGGCTGGCGATCGTGTTCAACGGCAGCCCGCTGTTCACCGGCGCCGCGGGCAGCGGCGAGAGCGAGATCCGGCGCTGGATCATCGAGAACGACTGGCTCGAGGCGATTGTCGCCCTGCCCGACCAGCTCTTCTACAACACCGGCATCAGCACCTACTTCTGGATCGTGACCAACCGCAAGCGCCCCGAGCGACGGGGCGTGGTCCAGCTCGTCGACGCCCGCGAGCTATTCACCAAGATGCCCAAGTGCCTCGGCGAGAAGCGCCAGGAGATCGGCGAGGCGCAGATCGTCGAGATCGCGCGCCTGTACGGCGACTTCGCCGAGGGCGAGCGGGTCAAGATCCTGCCCAACGGGGCGTTCGGCTTCCAGCGCATCACCGTCGAGCGGCCGCTGCGGCTGCGGTACGAGGTGAACGAGGGGACGATGCCCGTGCTCGAGGCCTCCGCGGGCTGGGCGAAGATCGACGTGGTCGAGCAGGCGGCGCTGGCCGACCGGCTGCGCGGCCTCGCCGGGCTCTCGACGACGAACCGGGCCGAGGCGGCCAGGCGGCTGGGCCCTCTTCCCAAGGCGGTCGAGAAGCCGGTTTGGGAGGCGATCGCCGTCCGCGATCCCGGTGCCCCCGCCGTCACCGACCGCAAGGGCCGCCCGGAGCCCGACCCCGACTTGCGCGACAACGAGAGCGTGCCCCTTCCGGGCCTGGTGGACGGCTTCGACGTTGACCCAGCCGAGCGGCTCGCCTCGCCTCCGTACCGCGACGCCGTCGACGCCTACATGGCCGCCGAGGTGCACCCGCACGTGCCCGATTCCTGGGTCGATCACGCCAAGACGAAGATCGGCTACGAGATCCCGCTCACCCGCCACTTCTACCGCTACGTGCCGCCGCGGCCACTCGAAGAGATCGACGCGGAGATCCGCGCGCTCGAAGAGAAGATCCAGCACCTCCTAGGCGAGGTCACAGCGTGACCACGCGGCTGACTCGACTCGTTGACCAAGTATCCACGATGGAGCATCTAGGCCCCGACCAGCACCTTGCCCTCGACAACATCCAGTCGGGCGCGGGTCGTATCGTCGAGGGTGCAGAACTGCCAATCCGCGAGCCCGATCCGCAGGGAATGGTCAGTTACCGCGCCGGCGACGTGCTCTTCGGCAAGCTGCGCCCATACCTTGCAAAGTCGCTCCTTGCCTCGGGCTCAGGGCTCGCATCATCTGAGTTGATCGTTCTTCGGGCGCGACCGGTCATGGAACCGCGGTGGCTCGCCTATCTCGCACAGTCGGAGCCGTTCGTCGGATGGGCTGTCGCAACATCGGACGGCGTGAAGATGCCCCGGACCAGTTGGGAGAGGCTCCGGGACTTCCCCGTCGAGCCTCCAGGTTTGGTAGAGCAGCGGGCGATCGCCGACTACCTCGACGCGGAGACGGCGCGCATCGACAACCTCATCGCTGCCCGGCGCTCGATGTTGTCACTGGTCTCCGAGCGGCTGGACGGGGCACTATCGGCTGTTCTCGATCGTCCGGACTGGGCCATGGTCGCCCTCAAGTGGAAGACCCGCGTGACCGTGGGGATCGTGATCAGGCCGTCAGACCTGTACGCAGCGTCCGGCGAACCATGCCTGCGTGGATTCAACGTGCGGCCCGGCCTCGTGAGCGACGCCGACCTCGCGTACATCTCGCCCGAAGGCAACGCCGCCAACGCCAAATCGATGCTCGGCGACGGGGACATCGTGGTGGTGCGGACCGGGAATGCGGGTGCAGCCGCTGTCGTTCCGGACTGGGCGGTCGGGGGCAACTGCGTCGACCTGCTGCTCGTACGGCGGACCGACTCCATCGAGCCCCGCTTCCTCGAGGCGGTCCTCAACTCTGCCGTCGTCCGCCGACAGGTGGACGAGGGGTCTGTGGGCGCGCTCCAGGCACACTTCAACACCGAGTCCCTCGCCAACCTGCGCGTGCCTGTTCCGTCGATGTCCGACCAGCTGACGGCCCTTGCGGCACTCGACGCGCTCCGGGCGCAGGCCAGCGCGATGTCCACGGCGCTCTCGCGTCAGATCGATCTCCTCCTCGAGCGCCGTAAGGCGCTGATCACCGCCGCTGTGACAGGCCAGCTCGAGATCCCCGGAGCCGCCGCGTGAAGGCCGACGAGCGGAGGTTCGAGGACGCCATCACCGCGTCGCTCGTCGATGCCGGCGGCTACCGCGCCTGCAAGTGGGGGAACGGCGCCGAGTGGTCGGCCGACTTCGACGCCGCCCGGGCGCTCGACACCGCCGAGCTGTTCGCCTTCATCGCCGGCACGCAGCAGAAGGCCTGGGAGCGCCTGGTCGCTGTCCACGGCGGTGAGGCCAGCGCCCGCGCGCAGTTCGCCGATCGGCTTGCGAAGCAGGTCGAGGAGCGCGGATCGGTCGACGTCCTCCGCCACGGCGTGAACGACCACGGCGCCGAGGTCCGCCTCGCGTACTTCCGGCCCGCCCACGGCCTGACGCCCGAGCTCACCCACCTGTACGACGCCAACCGGTTGACCGTCACCCGCCAGCTCCCGTACGAGCCGTCGGGCACGAAGACGCTCGACCTCGCCCTGTTCGTGAACGGCATCCCCGTCGCCACGGCCGAGCTGAAGAACCCGCTCACGCACCAGACGGTCGAGCACGCGAAGCACCAGTACCGGACCGACCGCGACCCCGCGAACCCGACGCTGCGCCGCGCCCTGGTCCACTTCGCGGTCGACCCCGACAGCGTCGAGATGACGACGCGGCTCGACGGCCCGCGGACCCGGTTCCTGCCCTTCAACCGAGGCAACGCGCGCGGCCGCGGCAACCCGCCCGACCCGATGGGCCACCGGACGCGGTACCTGTGGGAGGGGCTCTGGGCGCGCGACGCCTGGCTCGACGTCCTCGCCCGCTTCGTCCACGTCGTCCCGGGCGAGGGGGCGAGCAAGCAGGCCAAGCTGCGCGCCGGGTCGGTGATCTTCCCCCGCTACCACCAGTGGGACGCCGTCCGCCGGCTCGAGGCCGCCGCCCGCGCCGAGGGCCCAGGCCACAGCTACCTCGTCGAGCACTCGGCGGGCTCGGGCAAGAGCAACACCATCGCCTGGCTCGCCCACCGGCTGATGAGCCTCCACGGCGCCGACGACCGGCCCGTGTTCGACAAGGTCGTCGTCATCACCGACCGGGTGGTCCTCGACCGCCAGCTCCAGGAGACCATCTACCAGTTCGAGCACGCCACGGGCGTCGTCGCCCGGATCGACCAGGACAGCTCGCAGCTCGCGGCGGCCCTCTCCGGCGAGCAGAGC
>JBJKRU010000209.1:0-7292 GCA_046704485.1 Candidatus Limnocylindrales bacterium
CACCTCGGGCGGGGGCCCCGACGAACCCGAGCCGGCCGCCCGGGGGCCGCCGCTCAGGCGGGAGCCGTGCCCTCCGCCGCGTGCGGCGCGGACGTCTCGGGCGCCCGGGGCGCGGCGTGTGGCCCCAGGAACTCGTGCGCCCGGGGATCACGCTCCTCCTCGATCACGTGCATCACCGCGATGATCAGCGCGAGGTGGGTGAACGACTGCGGGAAGTTGCCCAGGTGGCGCCCGGTCTGCGTGTCGATCTCCTCGCCGTACAGGCCCAGCGCGCTCGCGTACGAGAGGAGCCGCTCGCACAGGCGGCGTGCGCGGTCGATCTCGCCGATCTCGCACAGCGCCGACACGAGCCAGAAGGAGCAGATCGTGAACGTCCCCTCCGTCCCGTGGAGCCCGTCGTCGGTCTCATCGGTGCGGTAGCGGAGCACGAGCCCGTCCTGAGTCAGCTCGTCGGCGATGGTCAGCACGGTGCGCCGGAGGCGTTCGTCGTCGGGCGGTAGGAAGCGCACCAGGGGCATCAGCAGCAGCGATGCGTCGAGGGAGTCGCCGTCGTAGTGCTGCTTGAACACGCCGCGCTCGTCGAGGGCGTTGGCCAGGACGTCGGCCCGGATCTCCTCCGCGGCGGCACGCCACTTGGCGGCCGTCTCCTGCTCGTCGCGGAGCTCGGCAAGGCGGGCGCCGCGGTCGGCAGCAACCCAGCACATGACCTTCGACGAGGTGAAGTGCTTGGGGTCGCCGCGCACCTCCCAGATGCCGCGGTCGGGCTCGCGCCAGTGGGCGAGCGCCGCCTCGACCTGGCGGACCAGGATCGGCCACACGCGCTCGTCGAGGTGGTCGCGGGAGCGGGTGTGGATGTACACCGAGTCGAGGATGGCGCCCCAGATGTCGTGCTGGACCTGGTTGTACGCCCCGTTGCCCACCCGCACGGGCCGGGCCCCCTCGTACCCGTGGAGGTGGTCCAGCGTCTTCTCGACCAGCTCCCGTTCGCCGCCGATGCCGTACATCACCTGGAGGTCGTGGTCGCGCTGCGAGCCCGGGTGCCCGTCCGAGGCCGCCTCGTAGATGAAGTAGAGGAAGTCGTTGGCCTCCCAGTCGAAGCCCAGCGTGTAGAGGGCCCACAGGGCGAACGTGGAGTCGCGGATCCAGGTGTAGCGGTAGTCCCAGTTGCGCTCCCCGCCGGGCGTCTCGGGCAGCGAGGTGGTGGCCGCCGCCACCACCGCGCCCGTGGGCGCGTAGGTCAGGCCCTTGAGGGTGAGCGCGGAGCGCTGCACGTACGTCCGCCACGGATGGTCGGGGAAGCGGCCGCGGGCCAGCCAGTGCTGCCAGTGGTGGGCGGTCCAGACGAGGCGCTGGTAGGCGTCGTCGGCGTCCTTGGGCGGCCTGGCGTCGGTCCACGACAGGGCGCAGAAGCGCGTCTCGCCCTCGCGGATCAGGGTCCGGGCGATCGCCCGCGGCCCCTCGAACCCGAGGTTGAGGTCGCTGGTCAGCGTGACGGCCAGGCGGTCGACGTCCATGCGCGCCCGTTCGGCCGGGCTGCTGGCCGCCGCGGCGCCGGCCCCGGCGTGGTGGTTGGCCACCATCCGCTCGTCAGAGCCGGGCTCGGCGTGCGCGCCCAGCGCCTCGCACCGCAGCTGGTGGTAGCCCTCGCCGGTGAACTTCCAGCGGCCGAGGGTGCTGCCGTAGTCGAACACGGGCTCGCAGTCCAGCGTCAGCTGCACCTCGCCGTTGACGCACCGGATCGACCGCAGGAGGACGTGCTCGGCCGCGTAGTCGGTGGGCGAGCGCCGGTATCGGGCCTCGCGCCCGTCGTCAGCCCACGGCCCGATGAGGAGGACGTCGCGCACGATCGCCCAACCGTTGGGCGTCCCCCAGCTGGTCTCGAGCACCATCGTGCCCGGCAGGTATCGGCGGTCGGCCGGGACCATCACGTCGGCCGGGCCGAATCGGAACCCCCCCGCGTCCCGGTCGAGGATCGCGCCGAAGACGCTCGGCGAGTCCATGCGCGGCAGGCACAGCCACTCGACATTGCCAGACGGGGCCACCAGCGCGGTGACCTCGCAGTCCGAGAGGAATGCGTAGTCCGAGATCGGGGGATAGGGCGAGCCGCCCACCGCCAGCGCCTCACCGGCAAGGCGGCGAGTGGTTATCCAGTCGGGCTGATCGGGCACGGCGGGCCTCCGTACTTGGACCCCAGTCTCTCACGCGGCCAGCCAGCGTGCCACCAGCCGAATGTGCCAGTCCCCGGATGGGCCGTTCTGGGCGGGCTCAGGGCATTGCGTCGAGCCGTTCCGCGAGGATCTCCGCGAGGTGGCGCGCGCGGCGGCCGCCGAGAAACGCCACCTGGGTCCGGCAGGAGAAGCCGTCGGCGAGGAACGCCGTCTCCTCGCTGGCGGCGCGCAGCGCGGGGAGCAGTCCCAGCTCGGCGACCTGCCGCGTGATCCGCTCGTGGCCCGCCTCGGCGCCGAAGTTGCCAGCCAGCCCGCAGCAGCCGGTCAGGATCGTGTCGGCCTCGATCCCCGCCGCGGCCATGAGCCGGCGGTCCGCCCGGTCCCCCAGGACGGCCTGCTGGTGGCAGTGCGGCTGGACCAGCGCGTGGACAGCGGGAAGGGAGGCGCCGAGCGGGGGCTGCCAGTCCGCACCGTCGAGCACCTCGGCGAGGGTGGCCACCCGGGCGGCGAGCGCGGGGGCGCGGGGGTCTCCGCGCAGCAGCTCGACCAGGTCGCGACGGAGCATCGCGGCGCATGACGGCTCGAGGACCACCACCGGCTCGTCGCCGTCGAGGCCGCGGGCGCCCAGCGCAGCCGAGAGCACGCGCCTGGCGCCGTCGAGCTGGCCCGTCGTGTGCCACGTCAGTCCGCAGCAGACGTCGTCGCCGGGCACGGCCACCTCGAACCCGGCCGCCTCGAGCACTCGGACGGCCGCGTGGCCGACGCCCGGGGCCAGGTGGTTGGTGAACGTGTCCGGCCACAGGACGACGCGGCGGCGAGACGACGCGGGGGGTGATGGCCGGCCCTGCGATGGCAGGGCTTGCGAGGGCTGGCCGTGCGAGGGCTGGCGGGGCGGCAGCGCGCCCGGCGCGCCACGCGACCGGAAGCCGTCGACGAACGTGTGCGGCGCCAGGGCGGGGATCTGCCGCTCGCCCGCCAGTCCGGCGACCATGGCCGCGAGCCGTCGTGTCGGCGGGAACGCGGCGGCCGCGTTCACGAGCCGAGGACCGCCAGGGACGCGCCGGGCCGCCCGCAGCCACATGGGCAGCCGACCGAGCGTGTAGTGGGCGCGGGGCCGCCGCCGGCCGCGGTAGTGGTGGTCGAGGAACTCGGACTTGAGGCTGGCCATGTCGACGCCGGTGGGGCAGTCGGACAGGCAGGCGCGGCAGCCGAGGCACAGGTCGAGCGCGCCGAGCACCTCGGGGCTCCGCCAGCCCTCCGAGGCGAGCGACCCGGCGGCCATCTCCTGCAGGAGGCGCGCCCTTCCTCGCGTGGACTCGCGCTCCTCGCCCGTGGCGCGGTAGCTCGGGCAGAGGCGTCCTGGCCCGATATCCACCACGCACTTCCCGATGCCGATGCAGCGCTCGATCGCGGACCTCGGGTCGCCGCCGTCGTCCGCGAACGCCTGCGCCGGCGCCATGTCCAGCAGGGTCGGCCGGGGGCGGCGCAGGTCCGCATCGATCGGCGGCGGGTCCACGATGACCCCCGGGTTGAGCACGCCCGCCGGGTCCCAGACCGCCTTCCAGGCGCGGAACGCCGCGAGGAGCTCGGGGGAGAACTGGCGTTCCAGCAGGGCGCCGCGGGCGCGCCCGTCGCCGTGCTCGCCCGACAGCGTGCCGCCGTGCTCGACCACGAGGTCGGCCGCTGTCCGGACGAAGGCGGCGAACCGCTCCGTGCCGCCGGGCCGGTCCAGCCCGAAGGCGACGCGCAGGTGGATGCAGCCCTCGCCGAAGTGGCCGTACGTGGCGCCGCGCAGGCCGTGCGACCGGAGCAGCGCCCGGAGCTCTCGCAGATAGCCCGCCAGGCGTTCCGGCGGCACCGCCGCGTCCTCGAAGCCGGGCCACGCCGGCGTCCCGTCGGGCAGCCTCGCGGACCGCCCGGCCCCGTCCTCGCGGACCTGCCACAGGGCCTGCTGCGCTGCCGGGGCCTCGAGCAGGACGGCATCCGATCGGCCCGCTGCCGTGCCCACGGCCGCCGCCAGCCTTGCCGCGTGGTCGCGCACCTCCGACGCGTCCTCGCCGCCGGCCTCCACCAGCAGCCAGGCGCCGCCGCCCGGCAGGCCGAGCCGCTGTCGCGCGGCTCCCGGGTCCGATCCCAGGAGCTCGGCGGTGAGGCTCTCCACCGTGAGCGGCTGTTCGCGCAGCAGCTGGGGCACCGCCGACGCCGCGGCCACGTCGTCCGCGAACGCCAGCACCAGCAGCCCCCTCGTGGCCGGCGCCGTCACCAGCCGCAGGGTCACGGCCGAGACGACGGCGCACGTACCCTCCGTGCCCACCAGAGCGCGGGCGACGTCCAGGCCGCGCTCCGGCAGCAGCCAGTCGAGGGCGTAGCCGCTCACCCGCCGCGCCCACGGCGTCAGCTCCCGGCGGACGAGGTCGCCGTGGCGTGCGTAGAGCGCGCGCAGGCGGGCGTCGATCGCCGGGCCGGCACCCTCCGTCGCGCCAGGCGTCGTGGGGCCCAGGGCGCCGATCCGCCGGCGCGTGCCGTCGGCCGTGACCACCTCCAGCCCCAGCACGTTCTCGGCCGTGGTGCCCCAGCGCACCGAGTGCGCACCGCAGGCGTCGTTGCCCACCATGCCGGCGACGGTCGCGCGGCTGTGCGTCGAGGGGTCCGGCCCGACGCGCAGCCCGTGCGGCGCCGCGGCCAGGTTGACTGCGTCGAGCACCGTCCCCGGCAGCACCGTCGCCGTCATCGCGACCGGGTCGAGCTCCAGGATCCCGCCCAGGTGCCGCCGCGCGTCCACCACCAGCCCGGGCCCGATCGCGTTGCCGGCGATGCTGGTCCCGGCGCCGCGCATGGTCAGGGGGACGCGGGCCCCGACCGCCAGCGCCACCGTCGCCGCCAGCTCGTCCACGGTCGCCGGCGCGGCCACGACCGCCGGCAGGACGCGGTAGTTCGAGGCGTCGGAGCTGTACAGCGCGCGGATCTCGCGGTCGTCGCGCACCTCGCCCGAGATCGTGCGGCGGAGGCGCGCGGTGAACGCGGCGAGGTCGGCCGGGTCCACGGCGGGGCTCGTCAGTGCGGTGCTGATCGGCGGATCCTCCTGCTGGCCCGCACAGCGTACCGAGTCGGCGGGTCGTGCTCCGGGCCTCGTCGCCGCCGGAACGGACCGGCGCGGCGGGCGTCGGCAGCACGCCGCCGGGGGTTGGCATTTGACCGCGCGGCCGATCCGCCCGACCATCGCCGAGCGCGAACGGCGCCTTGTCCACCCACGGGAGCTTGCATGACGGCGCCGCACGACGAGGCCTCGACGGGCACGGCCGAGCCCAGCGCAGCGGCGCCCAGCCCGGCGTCGGGCCGTTCGGCTCGGGGCTGGGTCTTCGAGATCGTCGAGACGATCGTCCTGACGCTCGTCATCTTCCTGGTCATCCAGAACTTCATCGCCCAGCCGTTCAAGGTTGACGGCGAATCGATGGAGGACACGTTCCTCAACGGCCAGTACGTGCTCGTCGACCGGATCTCCCCCGACTGGAGTCCCTACACGCGCGGTCAGGTGATCGTGTTCCAGCCGCCTGTCGGCGTCGAGAGCGGCGACTACCCGTTCATCAAGCGCGTCATCGGCGTGGCCGGCGACACGATCTCGCTGCGCAACGGCGTGGTGTACGTGAACGGCACCGCCCTCGACGAGCCGTACCTGTACCGGAACTCGGCAGGCAAGATCGAGCCCACGGATCCGCTCACGAGCCAGACGACGTGGACCGTGCCCCGCGGCGACCTCTTCGTCATGGGCGACCACCGCCAGGTGTCGGAGGACAGCCGGGCCTTCGGTCCCATCCCGACCTCGTCGGTGATCGGCAGGGCCATCGTCCGCTACTGGCCGCTCGCGGACTTCGAGCTGATCGCATCACCCTCGTACGCGCCGTAGCCGAGGGGGCGCCGGTGCCGATCGGCGCCGCAGCGTCCGGGGCCGACCCCTTGACGTCGCGCCAGCGCCCGTGGAATAGTTGCGCATGCAATCACTCGATCGGAGCGTCCCATGCCGGCCGTCAGCGTTGACGACATCACCGTCCTCCCCCGCATCCCCTCCCCCGACCCGCTGGCTGCGCGCCACCGCGCCGTCGTCAACCTGACCACGGCGCCGTCGGGCTTCGAGGGCGAGGGCTTCCCGGTTCGGCGCGCGTTCGCCGGGGCCTACCTCGAGGATCTCGACCCGTTCATCCACCTCGACCAGATGGGCGAGGTGGAGTACGCACCGGGCGAGGCGAAGGGCACGCCCTGGCACCCGCACCGCGGCTTCGAGACCGTGACCTACATGCTCGACGGCGTGTTCGAGCACAGCGACAGCAACGGCGGCGGGGGCGTGATCACCAACGGCGACACGCAGTGGATGACCGCCGGGGCCGGGATCCTCCACATCGAGCGGCCTCCCGCGTGGCTCGTCGCCCAGGGCGGGCTGTTCCACGGGTTCCAGCTGTGGGTCAACCTGCCGCGCGCCCAGAAGTTCTCCCTGCCGCGCTACCAGGACATCCGGGCGGGCGAGGTGGCGCTGGCGTCCTCGCCGGACGGCGGCTCGCTGGTGCGCGTCATCGCCGGCGACGTGGCGGGCAACAGGGGGCCGGGCTCCACCTACACCCCGATCACGCTCGTCCACGCGACGCTGTCGCCGGGCGCCCAGCTGACGGTCCCCTGGCGCCCCGACTTCAATGCGCTCGCCTACGTGCTCGCCGGCCACGGCACCGTCGGGTCCGAGCGACGCCCCGCACGGATGGGCCAGCTCGCGGTCTTCGGCCCGGGCAACACGCTGACGTTCTCGGCGGACCCAGTGCAGGAGAGCCGCGCGCCCACCTTCGACGTGCTGCTGCTCGGCGGACAGCCGATCCGCGAGCCGATCGCCTGGATGGGCCCGTTCGTGATGAACACGCGCGACGAGGTCGTCGCCGCGTTCACCGACTACCAGGCGGGGCGGCTGGGGACCATCCCGGCGGTGCACGGGGTGCACAACACGCCGACGACGATCCAGGAGGCGGGGCAGGGCTGACCTGCGCTCCGAGCGCGCGCGTCGGGCGACGGCGCGGGGGCCCGCGGGCGCTGGGGGGGGGCGTCGGGCGACGGCGTCGAGCGGGGGTGCGCGCTGCGGCGATGACC
>JBJKRU010000210.1:0-4625 GCA_046704485.1 Candidatus Limnocylindrales bacterium
GGGCGGGCTGAGCTTGTCGGCCTTGTCCTTGCGCTTCGCCATCGCGCCACCTCGTCACACCGCTGCCGGCCGGCAGACCGCAGCATGACGACCAGTATGGCGTCGGCCGACTGCCGGGTAGACTGTCCGGAGCCGACGGAGGACCTTCAGATTGCGCGTGAGGGCGACACGATGACTGAGGCGCTGGCAAACCGGCGCGTGTTCCGATCGAAGGTGGACACGATCCGCCCCACGTACGGGTTCGAGGACGTGTCGCTCGCCCCGGGCACCGACACGGTGGACCCCGCTGACGTCGCCCTCGAGCAGACGTTCTGCGGCATCGAGCTCGGCATCCCGGTGATCGCTGCCGCCATGGACGCGGTGGCCGACGTCCGCCTGTCGGGCGAACTGGCCCGCCTCGGAGGCCTGTCGGTCCTCAACCTCGAGGGCGTCCAGTTCCGCTACGACGCCCCGGGAGAGGTCCTCGACCGGATCATCGCCGCCGCCGACGGGGAGGTCCAGGACGTCCTGGCGGATGCCTACAAGGCCCCGATCCGCGAGGAGCTGATCGCCAGGCGCATCGAGGAGCTCCACGCCGCGGGCTCTAGGGCGGCCTTCTCGGCCACGCCCGGCATCGCGCTCCGGTTCGGCGAGCTGTGTGCGGAGGCGGGTGCCGACCTCTTCCTCGTCCAGAGCCAGGTCAGCTCCGCGCGCCACGTGGCATCGGGGTACGAGCCGCTCTCGCTCGACGAGTTCACGCGCCGGATGCCGATCCCGGTTGCGGTCGGCAACACCACCAATGCCGAGGCGGCCTTCCAGCTGATGGAGCAGGGCGCGGCGGCGGTCTTCGTGGGGGTGGGGCCGGGCGCAGCGTGCACCACCCGCGAAGTGCTCGGCATCGGCGTCCCGCAGGTGACCGCGGTGTGCGACGTGGCAGCCGCCCGTGCCGCCTACTTCGCGGAGACCGGCCGGTATGTCCCCGTGGTCGCCGACGGCGGGATGAAGCGCGGCGGCGACATCGCAAAGGCGATCGCGTCGGGCGCCGACGCCGTGATGCTGGGGTCGCCGATCGCCCGTGCGGTCGAGGCGCCGGGTCGGGGCACCAACTGGGGGATGGCTGCGCCGTCGCCGGTCCTGCCCCGCGGCACGCGGATCAAGGTGGGGACGGCAGGTCCGCTCGACCAGATCCTCAACGGCCCGTCACACGTCACGGACGGGTCGCAGAACTTGATGGGCGCACTGCGCCAGTCCATGGCGGCACTCGGCGCACGGACGATCGCGGACATGCACGAGGTCGAGATCGTGTACGCGCCGTCAGTGGTGACCGAGGGCAAGAGCTGGCAGCTGCGCGGGAAGTAGCAGCGGCCTGCGGGCCGTCCGAGTGGCTCCGCGTCGTCCAGCCACCGCACCGCCGCCGCGGTTCTGCGCACTGCCGCCCCCAGCTGTGCACACGCCCCGCGCAGGCCTAGAAACCACCCTGGGCGGTGCTCACTCCCGCCGCAGGCCCAGATACCGCCCTCGGCGGTACCGGAGATCGGCCTGAGCGGGGCGGCCTCGGCGGGCCGTCCTCTTGCACCGGCGCCGGCTGTACCTGAGGATCGCGCGAACCAAGATCATCGGGACGGACCGGTACGGGGCCCGCGCAGAGGCCGCTCGGGCGCGTCAGTGCGGCGGTTCGTCCACCGATCCCGGGCGCGTCCTGAAGCTGGAGCGGAGCACGAACGCCAGCCCGATGGCGATCACGACCACGGGCCACACCTTGTCGCTGTCGAGCTCGGGCAGGGCGAAGCCGAGCGTGTTGCGGAACAGGTAGTAGCCCCCGACGAACAGCAGCAACGCCCCGAAGATGAGGGCGCCTGCATCGAACCCGCTCCGACGACCACGCATTGCCCAGCCTCCCTGTCTCATCCCCTCGCGCCTGATCCCCTCGCGGCCAGCCGCGTCGCATGGATAGGCTGCGCGCGGCGGACGAGCAAGGGCCGTTGGGATTGGACAGGGAGTGCCGGGAGCCCAGAGCGTGGCCGAGCTGGGGAGCCCGGCCACGGGCGCGCCAGCGTCGCCCGTCTCGACCCTCGAACCGCAACCCGCGGCCCGGTAGACTGCCCCAAAGCAGCCCACAGCACCGCGGGAGGGGCCATTGGCCGAGCCGGAGGAGGACCAGCAGCCGGGGTCGGAGGGCGCTGGAGGCGCCCCGGGCGACCCGGCGAGCGCGAGCGCGCGTGAGCGCGGGAAGACGGTCCACGGAGAGGCTGCCAACTCGGGCCACCGCGTCCTCGCGCCCGACGACGCAGAGGTCGAGGCCTACCTCGAGGTCGCGCTCGATGCCCCGGCTCCCGATCGTGCCCCCACCGACCCGCCCGTCGCCGCGCTCGAGCCGGAGCCCGGCGTCGTCGCGGTCCTCGACTTCGGCAGCCAGTTCGCCCAGCTCATCGCGCGGCGCGTTCGCGAGCTCAACGTCTACTCGGAGCTGCTCCCGCACGACACGCCGCTGGCCGAGCTTGAGCGCCGGGGCGTGCGCGCGATCATCCTCTCGGGCGGGCCGATGTCCGTCTATGACGATGGCGCCCCCAAGGCCGACGCGTCGATCTGGAGCGGCAGGCTCCCCGTCCTGGGGATCTGCTACGGCGCGCAGCTGATGGCGCTCGAGCTGGGCGGTGACGTGAAGCCGTCCACGAAGCGCGAGTACGGCCCCGCCACGGTCCAGGTCACGCGGGAGGACGGCCTGTTCGCCGACATCGACCGCGAGCAGCCGGTGTGGATGAGCCACGGCGATTCGATCACCCGCCTGCCGGACGGGTTCGAGGCAACCGCCCAGACCGACTCGACGCCGTTTGCCGGGCTTCGCGCGCCGGGCCGGAACCTGTACGGCATCCAGTTCCACCCCGAGGTGGTCCACACGCCGCGCGGCAAGCAGGTGCTGCGCAACTTCGTCACCGGCATCGCGCGCATCTCGCCCGCCTGGACGCCGGCCAACTTCATCGAGACGACGGTCGCCGGGATCCGCGAGCGCGTCGACCGCCACGCGCGGGCGACCGGCTCCGACGGCAAGGTGATCTGCGCTCTCTCGGGCGGCGTGGACTCGTCGGTGGCCGCCACGCTCGTGCACCGCGCCGTGGGCGATCGGCTCACCTGCATCTACGTCGACCACGGGCTGATGCGCAAGAAGGAGTCCGACCTCCTGCGCGCCACGTTCGAGGCCAACTTGGGCATGAACCTGGTCATGGTCGACGCGCGCGAGCGGTTCCTCGCCCGCCTGGCCGGCGTGACCGACCCCGAGCAGAAGCGTCGGATCATCGGCGACGAGTTCATCCGCGTGTTCGAGGAGGAGGCGGCCAAGCTCGGCAGGATCGACTTCCTCACGCAGGGGACGCTGTACCCGGACGTCATCGAGAGCACGGCTCCGGAGACCAAGACGGCCCAGAAGATCAAGACGCACCACAACGTGGGCGGCCTGCCGGCGGACCTGCGGTTCCAGTTGATCGAGCCGCTGCGCTACCTGTTCAAGGACGAGGTCCGGCTGGTGGGCACCGAGCTCGGGCTGCCCGACGCGATGGTGCAGCGCCAGCCGTTCCCCGGCCCAGGCCTGGCGATCCGCATCATCGGCGAGGTCACGGCCGAGCGGCTCGACACCCTGCGCGACGCGGACTGGATCGTGATCGACGAGATCAAGGCGGCCGGGCTGTACCGGAGCGTCTGGCAGTCGTTCGCGATCCTCACGCCGGTGCGCTCGGTGGGCGTCATGGGCGACGGCCGCACCTACGCCAACGTCGTGGCGATCCGCGCCGTGACGTCCGAGGACGGCATGACTGCCGACTGGGCGAAGCTGCCCTATGACGTGCTGGCCAAGATCTCGTCGCGCATCGTGAACGAGGTGCCGGGCGTCAACCGGGTCGTCTACGACATCTCGTCCAAGCCGCCCGCGACCATCGAATGGGAGTGACGCCGCCGTCCCGACGTTGACACGACCTGACCGATCGCGAAGACCTTGCTGCGGCCGAGCTGCGCGCGGCGATGTCTGGTCCGTGTCGGAGAGCGGCCAACTCGAGACCCGAGCTGGGCGAGTGGGAGTCTCGTACCAGTCAAGTCAGGGGTGTAAACGACAGTCGGGGGGTCCACAATTCGCCGCATGTCCGAGCCGATGAGCACGTCCGAGAGTCGCTGCCCGTGGTGTTCCGCCGTTCTGCCCGATCCGGCTGTTGACAGGTGCCCCTCGTGCGGGGCCCAGTTGACCCATGTATCCGGCTCTGAGCCCAACGTCCCCGGCGTCACGGCGCTCGACGCGGAGGCGATCCTCCGAGCACGGTCTGAGGCTGGACGATCGCGGGGCGGCCTGCTCGGGTTCCTGACCGGTCGCGACCTGCCCGAGCCCAGCGGTCCCCAGTCTCCCGAGTCGCTGGCGCCGCCCGAGGACGCGGTGCGTCGTGAAATCCTCCGCCTCCGGTTCGAGGCCGAACAGGCCGACGCCGCGGCGGAGTCGGTGGCCCTCAAGTCCGACGTTCTGGCCGAACGGGGCATCCACCTCGACCAGCTCAATGCGCCTGCGGGGACCGCTGATGCCGGCGCCGCCGATCCCGCTCTGGCCGCCGAGCCTGCTCCGGCCGCCGATCCCGTTCCGGCCGCCGAGCCCGCCACCGCCGCTCCCGCCC
>JBJKRU010000211.1:0-8518 GCA_046704485.1 Candidatus Limnocylindrales bacterium
GCGTCGCCCGCACCATCCTCGATCTCGTCCCGCACCCCCGGGCCGAGCGAATACGCGCTGCCCGCCGACCCGAGCCTCGCGGCGGGTGCCAGCGGCGCCAGCGGCGTGCCGATCGCGTGCGGCGGCGTCGGCCTGGACGCGGTGCTCGTTGGCGACTCGGCCGACCCACGGAAGGTCTGGCTCTCGGCCGCCCCCGGCGGGAGGCGGATCGAGCTGGTGTGGCCCCCGGGCTTCACGGTGCGGTTCGGCCAGGCCGGGGCGTTCGACGTGCTCAACGCGGCGGGGAGGGTCGCCATCGTCGGCGGGTCCCACGTGAGCGGCGCGTGCGGCGGCACGGATGGCTACTGGCTCGACACCGTCGTCTGGTACGGGCAGTGACGCGCCTCGGCAGATCGCGGCGGCTGGCGATCGTCGGGGCCGCCGTCCTCGTCGCGGCGCTGGCGGTCGCGGCGTGGGCCGCCACCCGGCAGGCGGTCGTCGGCACCACCATCGACGGGTTCCCCGTCGGCGACGCGATCTCCTGCGACGCGGCGCAGCAGGACGCGGCGCAGCAGTGCCAGGACTGGATCCGGCTGGCTCAGGCGGCGCTCGACCAGCGCGACCCGGGGCACGCGGCCGTCGTGTCCGCCACCGTGCACGGCGAGGACTTCGGGAACACCACGGTGTACCCCGACCAGAGCGTGCTGCGGTCGCGCGGCGTGGGGTTCGGGATCGTCGTGTTCAAGCTGGCCGACGGGTCGGAGCGCGCGGCGGGCGTCTACTGCCCGCCCAACGGATGCGTGGGGACCCCGACCTACCCGCACTGACGCGCGCCGGTCCCCTCAACGCTGCGGCGCCGGGACCGCCACCGACAGCTCCGTCCCGGTCGCGAAGTCCAGGACGACGAGCGCCGACGCCTGGCTCGGGCAGGGCGTCGACGGGGGCGACGCTACGCAGCTCGACGGGTCGGCGAACGCGCCCGAGTACGTCAGCGCCCAGACGAACGTCTGCGGGTCCACGCCGGCGACGGTCGCGTAGGTCGCCAGGCGGCCGATGGTGGCGGTCTGGACCGCGACGCCCCCGGGCGCCCGGCCGGCGAGGAGCCTGGCGCCGGCGTCGACGGCGGCCGCGCTCGTCAGCCCGGCGGTCGGCAGGGGCTCGATGCTCGGGCTCGGCATGGCGCACGCGGGCATCGGGCCGAGCGCGGGGCCCCGGCCCTCCTCGACCAGGGCGTCGAACACGAGCAGGTAGCTCGGCCCTCCGGCCCCGTCCTCGGTGCGCTGGTCGACGGTCTGGCCGCCCGCCGTCACGAGGCGCACCGTCCACGGCAGGGGCGGGACGCCTGGGTCGCCGGGAGCGACCGTCACGGTCTGGTCGCAGTCGACGTGGCCGACGACGGAGTCTCCGATGGCGACCTGGAGCGGGCCCCACGAGCTCCGGTCGTCGACCGACAGCCCACGTCCCCGAGCGAGCAGGCACGAGGAGCGCGATCGTCACGATCACGGCCACGCCGGGTACGACGAAGCCCACGAGAATCGCGGTTGCGTCAAGCACTCGGTACCCCCCAGCCAGTCATCGTGGCAGGACTTCATCGGAAGAGGCCGGCTCCGCACGCTCCAGGATGAGGCAAAGCATCTCATCGAAGATGTCGCCTGCCTTCGGGCTGGGGTGCTGGTCCGAGGGGTTCACGGGCCTATCGTCGTTCGCGATGGTCCGATCCGAGGGCTAGCCAGGCGCACCAATAGGGCAGCCCCGTTTGAGGCCGTTCCTACCTGCATGGTCGGGCTCCTGGCGCGCCACGTCCGAAATGAGGTCCTTCTAGGCGGTCCCCGATGGTCGGCACGTCCGGGTTGCGCGCAGCAGCGGGCCGCCCGAATGGCGAGTGCGTTGGCATCCCCCGGCCCTGGGACGCCGGAGCGTTGTGCGACCCCAGTCGGCGGTTGCTCTTCGGTCTCGGATATGGCCGTACGCGACGTGCTAGTGGTTAGACGTGTATGCGCTGATGGTGTCGGAGGGGCTGCCGGTTACGGAGCCGTGCCAATACGACTGCATCGTTCCATTGGCAACGAAACCGCTTGAGTCACCAGCGGCGTAGAACCAGCCTGTGCCGCCCCCGGAATACTGATAGCCGGGCCAGGTGATGGAGATGTTCGTGCCGTCGCCGCCCATTTCGTCCGCCGTGTTATAGACCTCATGGCCCCACCAAACCTTGCTGCCACCGGTGCCCGCGCGACTCGAGGTGCCTTGCGTCGCAGAGACCCCGGTGGTCAGGTTCGTGAGCGTGTAGAGCCAGCCCGAGCCACCCTGGGTAATCGTGCACTGGATAACATCACCGACCTGATAGCGCGGCGCATTCGTGAAGTTGCCAAGCTGCCCGTTGTCGAGCGGCGTGTACCAGTAGTTCCACGAGTAGCCCGTCACATGGCCCATGAAGCATTGGGCAAGGTTGCCGTTACCCTCGATGTTCGCGAGGTTTACGAGGCTGACGCCGGTGCCCGCGGTACCCGAACAGGCGTGCAAGCCGTTCTGGATGGTCGCCTGCCCGCGAGAGCCCGTGAAGGTCAGGCTGGTCCGAAGCTGGTGATAGATGGCGTTGTCATAGGCCGCGCAGCTCCCGGAGTAGACCAGCGGGCCAGCGGGGGCCTGTCCCTGTCCGGCCGGCGTCTTCGGGACACTCGGGAGCACCAGTTGACCGGGCGGAATGGACGCGCCAACTGTTGATGTCGAGCCCGGTGGGAGCGTCCCTCCCGGGTCCGCCCCAAGTGCTGGCGCTGACATCGTTGCGGTGATGGCGAGGCAAGAGACTGCCAAGGAGAACGGAACGAGTCTCTTTGCGAGTCGGCTCACGGATCCCCCTCGAAGTGGCGTCTGCGACGCCAGGTGTCTGCTAGACGATCATCGTCGGCCCCGCGGCTGCGCTTCGAAGTCTATGACCAGCCCGGTCGTTGCGCTCGGCGCTCAGGCCGAGGTCACCCGGATTGTGGCGCAACGAAAGCACGGGACAACATCGGGCAGGCAGAGGCTGGCCGACGCGGTCCGCCAGTGGCAGGTCGTTCACTCTCCCGAGGTGAGTGGTCCTTGAGGGAGGGGCCTCTCGCCACTTGCAGCGTGTGATGGGAAGGCCGTTCACCCGTACGCCTCACCTTGTCACTGCGGTCGCCGCAGCAGCCTGTGCGGGCGCCGTCGAGAGAGACTTGACGAAGAACCAGGATCCCGAGGGGGTGTCTCTGAGCGCGGCCTCATGATTTCCACAAGCACACTGTCGGCGTGATCGAAAACGGGCTATTGACTTCGTCGTATAGCGATCAGACGATCGTTGCGATGAACAGGCGCACGCTGATCGTCGTCCTCATGGTCGCGATGCTTACGGCTGCGTGCGGCTCGAGCTCCGCCCCGCCAAGCCACTTCGTCGATGGCTATCGGCTCGGGACCGAGACATCGTGCTCAACTGCGATCGCGCCCAACTGCGATCTAGCCATCGCGACCGCCAAGGACGTACTGCTCCATACGCTGCCGCAGGCCAAGATAATCGCGACGAGCATGGCCGAGCCCGGCTGCAACCCGGCCGATCGCACGGTCTGCGTCCAGGCCGGACTGGCGAAGGCAGTGTTTGTCGTCTTTGACCTGTCCGATGGCTCGCGCCATGCGATCGGCTTGTTGTGCATGCCGGATGTGTTCCGGCAGGACGGCGTGCTCGAACAACACGCGTCGTGTCAGCACGATGAGCTTGCCACGGCTCGCGGCTGAGCCTCCGCTCTGAGGTCGCCGGGCTCGGGCGGCCATCGTCGCCTTCTCGCGCTTCCCGCGACCGCCGTGTCCAGCCTTCGCGGTGCGTCTCGGGTAGCCGGACGGCATCGAGGTCCTCCAGGCGGTCATCAGCGAGAGATGACATTCGCCGTGGAGGCGTGGGCCGCCCAGAAGGACCTCCTTTCGGGCAACTCGGAACGCAGCCATCCGCCGCACGGTTCCAAGGTCAGCGTGCAGCTGACCTTTCGGTGCGGGTCGGCGTGCCACGTGCGCGTGCGCCCGGGTGCGCGGTGGCGGCCTTCGACGCGGCCCAGCGACAGCGCGGGCTACACCATCGCTGATCCTTGCGTGCGGGCCTGAAGGTCTTCCAGCAGCGGCCACAACGGCGGCGCGTACGCCAGTCGATGCGCAGGAGGTCGCCGACGAAGGTGATTGCCGGCCAGCTCGCCTCGTCGAGCGTCTGCAGGTACGCCGTCGCCAGGGGTCCCGGGGCCACGATCGCCGCCTGCAGCCGCATGCCGTCGCCGGTGGGCACGATGCCCGGTTGCACGCGGAGCAGGTTCAGCAACGGGCCCTGCAGCTCCTGGCTCAGCAAGTACATGGCCTGCAAGTGCGCACCTGCCCCTGCCCAGCGCTGACCCGGGGGGACGGAGATGCCGAAGGTGCGCGCGAGCCCGATCCCTCCCAGGGGCTGATCCTCAGCCTTGGCTACGACCTCATGGTGGCCAGCATCATCGTCCCAGCTTTCGGTGTGATCGTGGGTCAACTCGGCCAGCAGGCCCCCGGACAGGCCCAGCAGGCGCTCGGCCTCCTCCCTCAGCGCATCCCCGGTCCGCTCTCGGATCGCACGGAGCAGCCCTCGTGCCTGCCCGAGGCGCCCGTGGGGGTCGGAAACCCCGATTCCTGCTCCGTCGCCCGGTACGATCCCGCGATGTGGTCGCTCGTCTACCTGCTCCTGCGCACTCTTGTCGCCCGTGTCGCCAGCACCAGCGGGCGCGACCGTGACGATGGCGCCAAGGACCTCGAGATCCTCGTCCTCCGCCACCAGCTGCGGGTGCTCCAGCGGACGGCGGGCAGGCCGCGGCTCAGGCCCGCCGACCGCGTGCTGCTCGCGGCGGCGAGCCGGGCGATCCCGCGCGACCGGTGGGTCTCGTTCGTGGTCGCGCCGGCGACGCTCCTGCGGTGGCACCGCGAGCTCGTCCGGCGGAAGTGGACCCACCGGCGGAGGGGCCGCCCGGGCCGGCGGCCGATCGACCCTCAGGTCCGCGCCCTCATCCTGCGGCTCGCCAGGGAGAACCCGCGCTGGGGCTGCATCCGGATCCAGGGGGAACTCCGCGGGCTCGGGATCCGCGTCGGCGCGACGACGGTCCGCACCTTACTCCGGAGGGCGCGGGAGGGTCCGGCGCCGAGGCGGAGCGGCCCGACGTGGACGGAGTTCCTGCGGGCCCAGGCGGAGGGCGTCGTCGCCTGCGACTTCTTCACCGTCGAGACCGCCTGGCTCCGGACGCTCTACGTGCTGGCGTTCATCGAGCTCGGTAGCCGTCGGATCCATTTGAGCCCCGCGACTGCGCACCCGGACTCGGCCTGGGTCACCCAGCAGGCGAGGAACCTCGCCCTCCGGCTCGACGACCGGCCCACCCCGGTTCGGTTCCTCGTCCGCGACCGCGACGCGAAGTTCAGCCGCCCCTTCGACGCCGTGCTCCGCTCGGAGGGAATCCGCGTGATCCGCACCCCGGTCCGCGCGCCGAACGCGAACGCCCACGCGGAGCGGGTCATCGAGACCATCCGGTCCGAGTGCCTCGACTGGACCCTGGTCTGGGGCCGCCGGCATCTCGACCGGACGCTCAGCACGTACGCGGAGCATTACAGCCACCAACGGCCCCATCGCGCCATCGGCCTCGACGCGCCGCTGAGCCCCGCCCCCGTCCCGATCCAGGCCGACCCGCGCGACGTCCGCCGGCGGGACCTGCTCGGCGGGCTGATCCACGAGTACCACCGAGTCGCAGCGTGATGGAATCGGGGTTTCTGACCCCCACGGGGCCGCGGCCTCGCGATGCAGGTCCTCGAGGAGGACAGCGCTTCGCATCACAGGCTCGCGAAGAGCCCGCGGATGAACGCCATGTACGTTGCGGCATTCCGCTTGCTCTTGGCCCACTCACCCGTAGGGAATGGACGGCTCCAGTACTCGAACGCCTCGCCGAATTGCGGCGATGCGTGGATCCGGCCCGTCGGATGTTCGCCGTCGGATCGGAGCGGCAACAGCCGAGGCGACACGTGCGGCCCGCTGGGCGGCGACGCTGGGAAGTCGCCGGGCAGCGCGAAGCCGAGCGTGACAACCTGACCAGCCCGCGAGCCCACCTCGATCTCGTACGCGAAGGAGACCTTGTCGACTCCGATCTCGTTGACCTCGTATCCGAGGAGCCGCAGCTGGGCGGTAAGGTCGGCCGGGCCCATCAGGAGACGGGCTTGGGCCCGGTGTTGACCGAGACGAGCTGGAGTTTCTCGTGGATGTGGATGGGGATGTCGTTCTTCCCCTCGAGTGAGACACGCTCGTGACCGCGGATCTCGAGGAGATAGTTGGTCGCCGGGTCGATCCCGGCGCGCGTCATGATCTCGGCAGGGGTCAGCTCATGCTCGGTAATCTCGAGCGGCTCGCCGTCGACCGTGATCGTGAACGCGTGGACGGTGTTCATCTCGAAGTCCCTTCCTCGCCTCACAGGGCGTATCCTCTGTACGAGTCGTGCGCCGCCGAAACGCGGTCGGCACGCCTTGCGCAGAGGATAGCGTATCACTCATGGATCAGAGATCAACGGCCGATTCAGGCGAGTTGCGCAGGCTGGGCAGCCGCGTGGCCGCCCAGCGCAAACGACTCGGCCTGAGCCTGCGGGATGCCAGCGCCGACATTGGCATCTCGTTCAACACGCTTGCACGTGTGGAGCGCGGACATCTTCCCGACCTCGAGAACTTCCGGCGGCTCCAACAGTGGCTCGGTGACCCGACAACCCCGGATGCGCCCGGCGAGTCGCGAATGGAGCCGACTTCGACCCCAGAGGCCATCGCCGCGCATCTCCGTACCGACCCACTCCTCCCTGTCGACGCTGCGGACCGGATCGCGGCGATCGTTCGCGATCTCTACGACGCCCTGGCAGCCCGTCCCGCGGCCGCGCCACTCCATCTCCGGGCCGCTCGGACCTTCTCGCCGCCTGCCGCCGAAGGGCTCGCGGACCTGCTCGCTCGGATGCAGGCCGGGTTGCTCCGAGACTCCTGATGCTGCCCCGGGGTTTCAAGGCCGACGCCGAGCGTCGTGCCATCGCTCTGCGAGCCGAGTTGGGCCTTGGTCCCAGCGACGCACTGCCCCCGAAGGATCTCGCAGCCCACTTGAACGTGGGCTTCAGGATCGCCGACGAGTTGGTTCCGCGAGAAGCGCTCGAAGCGCTCGACCGACTCCAGCCCGGCTGCTTCTCGGCATGCACCTTGCGTGGTCCGGACAATGGCCCGGTTATCGTGGTGAATCCCCTCAACAGCCAAGGGCGGCAGTTGAGTGATGCGATGCACGAACTCAGCCACATCCTCCTTCGACATCAGACACGGAAACTCGAACGCATCGCGGGACTCGTATTCCTGACCTGCGATGCAGCCCAGGAGGAGCAGGCGGACGCGCTTGGGTCAACGCTCTTGCTGCCCCGCCCGCTCTTGGTGGCCGCTCATGCTCGCGGGATGTCCGCGCCGGCGATCGCTAGGGCCTACGGAGTAAGTGAACAGCTCGCTCGGTGGCGGCTGAATACCACCGGAGTCGCCATTCAGGTCCGGAGGCGCGACCCGACGGGTTGAGTTCGGCTAGACCACGGCCACCAACATCGGCGGCAGACAGGCGTCGCCGTTCGCGGCGACGCTGTCGGGCGGTTCGCACTCAAGTCAGCCAGCGTCGGTGACGAGGCCCTGAAGTGAACCTCTCCCTATGCAATCCGCAGGCAGCCGGCCTCCCACTCCGCGGCGCCGTCGATCGGGATGAGCCTCAAGCCCGAGTGGGTACGCGCGCGTTCGAATCCAGTCGGGCGTGCGACCTCAGTGTCCCAATGGGACGGCGGGCGCCCTGGGTACGCGCTCCGTGGCGCCCGCCGCAACAGCCAGCCTCGCCGCTGAGGGACCTGCCCCTCAAGCGTGGTGTGCGCCGAGGCGTGCGCACTCCCACGCCGCGCTGCTGCGGACATAGCGGTGACCACGTCCGCGCACACGGGGGCCCTTCCCCCGTGACCGGCCGCCGCGTAGCGTCCAAGTCGTGGACCACCCGACGCGCCAGCCCGCCCGCAGCCGCCCGCCGGCGTTCGAGGCCGCCCTCGCCCGCCTGGTCGGCGCTGCCGAGGCGCTGTGCGCGCCCGGGCCGGCCGGCCGGGCGGCTACACTGGGGCCGGGTACGCGAGACAAGGAAGGAGCGCACCGTGCCGCGACGCACGACGCGCCGCCGCATCGGCGTGCCCGACGCCTTCCGGCGGCTCCCCATGAACGAGGAGGACCTCGCCGGCCTCCCGTCGTTCCGCGTGATCCGGGTCTCGACCGAGGCGCAGGACTACCGAGGCGGCCCCGAGGGGCAGGCGCACGAGCTCGACCTCGCCGAGCACCGGACCGGGGACCGGCCGACCGGCCTTGAGCTGCGCGACGCGTCGCCCGGCTGGGACGCGGGGCGGCTCGAGCCCGCGCTCGGCTGGGCGGCCGAGGGACGGGTGCGGGTCGGCCTCGTCCCGTACTTCAGCCGGTTCATGCGCGACCCCGCGCTCGCGTTCGCCTACCGCGA
>JBJKRU010000212.1:0-8429 GCA_046704485.1 Candidatus Limnocylindrales bacterium
AGACTGGGAGTCCAGACTCTGAGGGCTGCTGGGGGCCGATGTGGACGGTGGGTCCAGCTGTCGCCCTCCGGCTGCCAGGAACGATGCCCGGGAGCGTCCTGCTCTGGACCATGGGTCCAGCGGGGGCCGGTCTGTCTCCCGGAATCTGGACCTCCAGTCCAGGCGGCCCGGGCGAAGGCCGTGTCCGAGACTAGGTTGCGGCGCAGTTGAAGGGAGCACGGCCGTTGCGGCGGGTTGAAGCGAGCACGGCCGTCGCGGCGAGGCGCCGCGGGCGCAGTCGCCTCGACGCCTACCTGTCGGCGACGAACACCGTCGGCGTTCCTCGGGCCGTGAACGGCTCCGGCAGGCGCGCCAGTCGCCCCGGATCCGCCTCCACGCCGATGCTGTCGAGGTAGGCGGCCACCGACACCCGGTCCGGGAACACCGCGGTCGACCGCAGGTCCCGTCGCACGACTGCCCCGAACCACGGCCGCAGCTGTGGCTCGCCGTTCTCCCGGCTGAACGACACGCGAGGCGCCGACTCGCCGATCGCGGACCAGAGCTCAGCCAACTGCTCGTCGCCATTGGTGATCGCGACCAGCCGCCCGCGGGGCCGCAGCACCCGGGAGATCTCCCGCAGGCCTCGATCCAGCCGGGGCACGTGGTAGAGCATCCACGCCGCCACGACCGCATCGAACGAGCCGTCGGCGAACGGCAGGTCCTCCACCGTCCCGACGACGGCCGAGACTCCACGGGCTAGGGTCGCCTCGACCATGGCCGGCGACAGGTCGAGCGCGGTGACGTCGCACCCGAGCTCCGCGAGGCAGCGGGCCGCGAATGCGCCTGTCCCGCAGCCCACCTCGAGCAGGCGTCGTGTCGGCAGCGCCGCCAGGGCGGCGATCGCCACGTCCTGCGGCGACGGCGACGCGGGGTCGTCCCGCCAGACCGACGACCGGGTCGCGAGGCGGTCGGTGCAGGCGTACTGGCGACGGACGAAGGCCGGGTCGTCGAGGGCCACGGGGCGATCTTAGCGAGCATCCCGTTGAGACGGCGCTGCCGCGGTCTCCACCGGCCGCTACGATCCCTTGGACCGCCCCGACCGCGACCCGGAGACCACCCGCGATGCGCGTCGTCTACTCGCCGCTCCACCTCCGCCACGACATCACGACGCAGACCGTGCTCGGGGTGCAGATCCCGGCGAACGAGGTGGCGGCGCGCGCCGAGGCGATCCGCTCAACGCTGCTCGCCGACGGCGGGTTCACGCTCTCCGAGCCGGTCGAGCACGGAGACGGGCCGATCACCGCCGTCCACCACCCAGGGCTCCTGAAGTTCATGGCCGAAGCCTGGTCCGAGGCGGGGCGGGTGGGTCATCCGTACGACCACCTGACGCCGGAGACCATCATGGCCGCCGGCATGACCGAGGGCATGTCGGACCGCTTCCGTCACGAGACGCCCAGTCCGGAGGGCCGGCCTGGCTACTGGGCGCTCGACACATCGACGCCGATCGTCGCCGGGACGTACGTCGCGGCGCTGGCTGCGGTCGACACGGCGCTCACGGCCGTGGACCTCGTCCTCGACGGCGGGGAGCAGGCGGTCTACGGCATCTGCCGGCCGCCTGGCCACCACGCCGCCCGGTCGATGTACGGCGGGTTCTGCTACTTCAACAACGCGGCTATCGCCGCTGAGGCGATCGCCCGCCGCACCGGCGAACACGTTTCGATCCTCGACGTCGACTACCACCACGGCAACGGCACCGAGCAGATCTTCTGGCGCCGCGGCGACGTCCTATACGTGTCGATCCATGCTCACCCCGACCGTCAGTACCCCTACGTGCTGGGCTGGCCCGACGAGGTCGGCGAGGGTGACGGCGCGGGTGCGAACCTCAACCTGCCCCAGCCGCCCGGCTGCACCAACGGGCAGTACTTGGTCGCGCTCGACCGCGCTCTCGAGCGCATCGGCTCCGAGCCCGGCTCGGTGATGGTGGTCTCGCTCGGCTTCGACACCTACGGCCAGGACCCGATCGGCGACTTCGCCCTGACGACGGACATCTACCACGAGGTGGGGCGGCGCTCGGCGTCGCTCGGCAAGCGGCTCGTGATCCTCGCCGAGGGCGGCTACCACCTGCCCGCGCTCGGCGAGAACGCGCGCGCGTGGCTGCGGGGCGCCGAGGACCGGCCGCACGACCCGCGACCGGCGCTCGAATCCGACGCGGCGGCGGCTGAACCATGAGCGGCGGGGCTGGGGCATGAGCGGCGGCGGCAATCCGCGCGGCGCCGAACTCAATCGCCTGCTCGCCTGCCCCGGCTGCGGCGACCGCCTGCCCGACGTCGACGGCGCCACCCACCCCTACGTCGGCGCCTCGTCCTCCTGCTGGACCCGCTTCGCCGAGCTGTCAGCCACCCTGCCCGAGGGCGGCACGTCCCTTCGGCGGCTCGTGACCGACGCGTACATGGTCCAGCATCCGGGCGTGCCCGAGCGGCGGGCGATCCAGTCGGTTGGCCTGCACCTTGTCGGCCTGTGCCTCGTCCTCGAGCACGGCCTGCCGCCGGCCGACCTGTCCGCGGCGCTCCAGCGCATCGTCGCCCGCCCCCCGGCCTGGCGATGGCTGGACCCGCCCGAGCCGAACGGGGCGTTGACGATGGCCAGCCTCGAGGAGGCGGCATCCGAGCGAGGTCCGGCGCTCGACGCGGCCGTCCAGGCGTACGTGCGCGGCGTCTGGGCGGCATGGGCGCCGCACCACGCGCAGGTCGAAGCCTGGGTCGACTCCGTTCGCTGACGCGGTACCATCGGCCCGATGCCGAGCAGCGACCCCGCCTCCCTCCCTGATCACGTCCGCCGGATCGTCAACGAGATCGAGACCGACGAGGGCGACGACGTGTTGGCGCCGTCGGAAGCGGGCCCCTCGAACGGCGGGATCGAAGCGGCGGTCCGCCGGATCCTCCTGGAGATCGGCGAGGACCCGACGCGGCAGGGCCTCGCCGACACGCCCGCCCGCATGCACCGGATGTACCAAGAGCTGACCGCGGGCTACCACGTGGACGTGGACCGCCTGATCAACCGCGCCATCTTCGAGGTCGACTACTCGGAGATGGTCGTGGTCAAGGACATCGAGTTCCACTCGCTGTGCGAGCACCACATGCTGCCGTTCTTCGGGCGCGCCCACGTGGCGTACATCCCAAAGGGTCGCGTGATCGGGCTGTCCAAGATCCCGCGCATCGTCGAGATGTACGCGCGCCGGCTCCAGGTCCAGGAGCGGATGACCCAGCAGATCGCCGAGCTGCTGATGGAGCGCCTGCAGCCCGACGGGGTGGGCGTGGTGCTCGAGGCCACGCACCTGTGCGCGGCGATGCGCGGCGTCCGCAAGCCCGGCACGGTGATGACCACGGCCGCCGTCCTGGGGCTCTTCCGCCGCAACGACAAGACCCGCGCCGAGTTCTTCGCCCACATCGGACGCCGCTCGCTCGACGCCTGACGAGTCGCGCGCGGCGCATCCAGGGCCGCCCGAACGTCGCCAGCCGCCACCCACGGGGCCCTACAATTCGCGCCATGACCGACCGACCGCTCAAGGTGCTGATCGCGAAGCCCGGTCTCGACGGCCACGACCGGGGCGCCAAGGTCCTGGCCCGCGGCCTGCGCGACGAGGGGTTCGAGGTCGTCTACACGGGCCTCCGCCAGACCCCGGAGATGATCGTCACGGCCGCCCTCCAGGAGGACGTGGACGTGGTGGGGATGTCCATCCTGTCGGGTGCCCACATGACGCTCGTGCCCCGGGTCTGCGAGCAGCTGCGCGCGAAGGGCATGGGCGACGTGCTGGTGACGGTTGGCGGGATCATCCCCGACGACGACATCGAGCCGCTGCGGGCGGCGGGGGTCGCCGGCGTGTTCGGCCCGGGGACCACAATCCGCGAGGTTGCCGACTTCATCCGCGCCAACGCCACGCCGCGCGAGGCGTGATCGAGCGGGGCGGCACGCCCGCCGAACGCGCCGCGGCGCTCGCCGAGGCTGCTCGCGCCGGCGACCGTCGGGCACTTGCCCGCCTCCTGACGGCGGTCGAGAACCACACGGCCGTCGCCGAGCAGGCGCTGCGCCTCATGTACCCGCAGGCCGGCAGCGCCCACCTCGTCGGGATCACGGGGCCCCCCGGCGCGGGCAAGTCCACGCTGGTCGCGGCGCTCATCGCGGAGCTGCGCACGTCCGGCCGCACCGTGGCCGTGGTCGCCGTGGACCCGTCCTCGCCCATCACCGGCGGCGCGCTCCTCGGGGATCGGGTCCGGATGCAGTCGTACGCATCCGACGACGGGGTGTTCATCCGCTCGATGGCCTCGCGCGGGCACGCGGGCGGACTGGCGGCCACCTCGACGGCAGCCGCGGCGGTGTTCGACGCCTCGGGTTTCGACATCGTCCTGCTCGAGACGGTGGGCACGGGCCAGAGCGAGGTTGAGGTCGCGGCCGCTGCCGACACGACGGTGGTGCTCGAGGCGCCCGAGATGGGCGACGAGGTCCAGGCCATCAAGGCAGGCCTCCTCGAGGTGGCCGACATCGTGGTGGTCAACAAGGGCGACCGGCCCGGTGCCCAGCGGACCGCCGCACAGCTCCGCGCGATGCTGACCCCGCCGGGCGGGGCCGGTCGCGAGGCTGCCATGCGTGCAAGGCGCCCCGAGGTCCTGGTGACCACCGCAACGACGGGCGACGGCGTCCCCGAGCTGCTCACCGCGCTGGACCGCCAGCGGGACGATGGTGCTGCCGATGCGACCCCCGCGGCTCGTCGCGCCCGCGCCGCCGCCCAGGTCCGCGCGGTGCTGCTGGAGCGGCTCTGGGAACGGCTGTCATCGAGCGCGCTCGCGGGCCAGACCGGCACCGCCCTCGACGCCGTGGCCCGACATGAATCCGACCCCTATGCCGCCGCCGACATGCTGCTGGCCGCCCTGGGCCGGGAGGAGATCCCATGAGCATCGACCACGTCTTCGTCGCCGGGGCCGGCCTGATGGGCCACGGCATCGCGCAGGTGCACGCCTCCATCGGGAAGCGGGTGACGCTCTACGAGCCTGACGTCGCCCGGGCCGAGGCGGGCAAGGCGCGGATCGCGGGCAGCCTCGACCGGGCGGTCGCCAAGGGGAGGCTGGCCCAGGACGCGCGCGACGCCGTGCTGGCCCGCGTGGCCCCAGTCGGGGACATGGCCGCCGCTGCCGACGCCGACCTCGTGATCGAGGCCGTGTTCGAGGACGAGGCGGTCAAGACCGCACTCTGGGCCTCGCTCGATGCGGTCGCGCCCGCGCGTGCCATCTTCGGGTCGAACACCTCGTCGATCTCGATCGACCGCCTCGCGGCCGCCACGTCCCCGGCGCGCCGCGCGCAGTTCGTCGGCATGCACTTCTTCAGCCCGGTGCCGGTGATGCCGCTCGTGGAGCTGATCCGCGGCGCGGCGACCGATGACGCGACCGCTGACGCGATCCGCGCGCTGGCCGCCGAGCTCGGCAAGAAGCTCATCGTGAGTGCCGACCGGCCCGGGTTCATCGTCAACCGCGTCCTCATGCCGCTCCTCGCGGAGGCCATGCGCACCTACGAGGAGGGGACGGGGACCGCCGAGGACATCGACACCGGCGCGAAGGTGGGTCTCAACCACCCGATGGGGCCGCTCGAGCTGGCCGACTTCATCGGGCTCGACGTGTGCCTGGGGGTCATGCGGGTCCTCCACGACGGTCTAGGCGGGCCCCAGTTCGAACCGCCCAAGGTGCTCGTGGAGCTCGTCGAGGCCGGGCACCTGGGCCAGAAGACGGGACACGGGTTCCACAGCTATCCGCGCTGACCAGCCGCGCTGACCAGCCCGTCCGCGGTGACGAGCCGGGCTGACGGGCGGCGAGGCTGACGGGGGTTCGGGACCGGCGCGGAGCGTCCGGGGGTGTACAGTCGCGGCCATGGACGATCTCGCCGGGCCTGACGGAAGGGCATTTCTCGTCGCTGCGGCCCGGACGCCGATCGGCAAGTTCGGCGGCGCGCTTGCGGGGGTGCCGGCCGTGGAGCTCGGGGCGACCGCAATCCGAGCCGCGGTCGAGCGGTCCGGCCTGCCGCCCGATGCCGAGGTGGCCGAGGTGATCATGGGCCAGGTGCTCCAAGCGGGCGCCGGCCAGGCCCCCGCGAGACAGGCGCTGCTCCGTGCCGGCATGGCCGAGACGGTCCCGGCCACCACGATCAACCGCGTCTGCGGCTCGGGCCTCAAGGCGATCATGTACGCGGCGGCGGGCGTGAAGGCCGGAGACGGCGAGGTGTACGTCGCCGGCGGCATGGAGTCGATGAACCAGGCCCCGTTCCTGCTCCGCAAGGCGCGGTTCGGCTACCGGCTGGGGCAGGGGACCCTCGACGACGCCGCGGTGCTCGACGGGCTCTGGTGCGCGGTGGACGACTGCCATATGGGCACGCATGCCGAGCGGGTCGCGATCCGCGCCGGCGTTTCACGCGCAGACCAGGACGCGCTCGCGCTCGAGAGTCATCGGCGGGCAGTCGCGGCGATTGACGCCGGCCGGTTCGACGACGAGACGGCGCCCGTGACCATCCGCGACGCGAAGGGCCGCGAGACGGTGGTGACGGTCGACGAGGGCCCGCGGCGCGACACATCGGCCGAGCAGCTGGCGCGGCTGCCGGCGGTGTTCCCGCTCCCCGATGGCGAGGACCGCGGCGGCGCCACCCAGGGGACCGTGACGGCGGGGAACGCGCCCGGGATCACCGATGGCGCCGCGGCCACGGTGGTGGCGTCGGAGCGCGCGGTGGAGCGGCACGGCCTGCAGCCGCTCGCACGGATCGTGGGGTACGCCCAGGCGGAGACCACGCCCAAGTGGCTCTTCCTCGCGCCCATCGAGGGTGTCCGGGCGCTCGAGCGGCGGACCGGCCTCGCCCCTGCCGACTTCGACCTGGTCGAGGTCAACGAGGCGTTCGCGGCACAGGTCCTCGCGGACGGTCGGGAGCTCGGGTTCGACTGGTCGAAGGTCAACGTCAACGGCGGGGCGATCGCGCTCGGCCACCCGATCGGCGCCTCCGGCGCGCGGATCGTCGCCACGCTGCTCCACGAACTGCGGCGCCGCGGCGGGCGCTACGGCCTCGCGACGCTCTGCCTGGGTGGCGGCGGGTCCGTCGCCATGGCCTTCGAGCGGGTCTGACGCGGCTGCACCAACGAAGCCGTCCGCCCCGCTGCCCTCACGGTGCGGCCCGCCGGCAGTGTTTCGCGAACCCCCCCGTCCCGACTCCCGCAGGACCTCGGGCCCTTGCGGGGGCGGGCGGGTGCGGTCACGATCGAGCTCTCGGCAGGGCGGCCGCCGGCCGTCCGGGGCCGTTCATCGCGGGAGGTGCCCGCCATGACCCAGACCATCGCCCCCCTCAAGGTGACGCTCGAGCTGAACGCCGACGAGCTGCAGCTCGTCCGCACGGCGCTCCAACTGCTTCGCTCGACGCTCGGCCGCCAAGAGGCGGATGAGCTTGCCGAGATCCGCGCCCTGCTCATGCGCCTCGAGGCCGAGGCGCGGCCGCAGGCGGGCTGATCTCGGACGGTCCCGACGGCAAGAGCGGTCCCGCGAGTCAGCCGGCGGCGGCCGATGGCCGCCTCATCGGCTCGCGGCAGGCTCGATCGCCACCGCCGCGTCACAGGCGAGCCGGAGCAGCAGGTCGCGCCCCGTCGTGTGGCCCTGCCAGCCGCGGTGGTCCCACGCCTCGCCTGACAGGTCGTCGCCCGCGTAGAGCATCTGGGCGAGCTCGACGTGGCGGAACCGCGCCACGGCGAACAGCGCCGCAGCCTCCATCTCTACCGTCAGGCAGCCCTCCGCGACGCGGCGCTCAACCTTGGCGCGCGTCTCCCGATAGAAGGCGTCGGTCGTCCATGTGAGGCCGGTGATGTACGGCACGCCCTCGCGCTCGAGCGTCCGGGTGATCGCCGCCATCGCGGCGGGCGTGGGCTCGACCGTCCGCGCCGCCGCAAGGTAGTGGTGGCTGGTGCCCTCATCGCGGACCGCCGCCGTGGGGACCACCACGTGGCCCAGGGTGAGTCCCGGCACGAGTGTGCCCGCCCCGCCAGCGACCACCACACGCCGGGCGCCCAGCGCAACGAGCTCCTCGAGCCAGCCAGCGGCCAGCGGCGCGCCGACCCCGCCCTGCGCGATGCCGACCCTGGTCCCCTTCCAGTCGACGGTGCGGACGGGCACCTCGCCCATCTCGGACACGAGACGGCCGACCTCGTGCCGCCCTCCGCCTCGAACAGCTGCTCGATCGCCTCCCGGAAGAAGCAGATCACCACCACCTCCGGCACGACGAAGCCGCCGACGGCCGCCTCGGGCTCGATGACCGCGCTGCGCGCGGGGTCGAACTCGAGCAGGGGTGACGCGGGATTCGGGATCAGGATTGAGCATGGGGCGATCTTCGGGCGCCTCCCGGGCTGGCGCAAGGCGTCGCAGCCGCCGGGGCTCGCA
>JBJKRU010000213.1:0-2874 GCA_046704485.1 Candidatus Limnocylindrales bacterium
CGATTCGCCGAGGAGGCGGCCCGCCTGCTGGCGGCGCTCCCGGCTGGGCGGCGCCCGGCGCGCCTGGCCACCGAGCCCGGCCGGTTCCTCGTCGCCCGGTCAGGCGTGATCGTGGCGCGGGTCCTCCACGTGCGCGAACGGGCGGAATGGGGGCGCGTCGTGGTTGTCGACGCCGGGATGACCGAGCTGATCCGGCCCATGCTGTACGGGGCGCGCCACCGGCTGGTCGCGCTGACAGCGCTCGGCAAGCCCGTGGACCCGGAGGCTGCCAGCGGCGGCGGCGCGCCGGCTCGGGTGGACGGCCCCGTATGCGAGGCCACAGACACGTTCGGCGACCAGGTCCTGCCGCCCGTGCGCCGGGGAGACCTGATCGCCATCGCCGATGCCGGCGCCTACGCCGCCTCGATGTCGATGGCCTACAACGGCCGCCCGGCGATCCCCCAGGTGCTGGCGGAGCCCGACGGCACGCTCGTCCTCGGCCGGGTGCGGGGGCGCGTGGCGCGACGCTAGAAGAGGCGCCCGACGGACCCCGCCCGAGTCCGGCCCGGTCGCGGGGGCGCGGAGGTGCGCCGCAAGCGACGCACCGCGGATCCCGCTGCACCGCTACACTCGGCGCATGGGAGCCGCCGACACCATGGAGATCTTCTTCGAGCTGCTGAACGCCGGCGACGTCAACGGGGCGGTCGCCCTGATGGACGAACGCTGCGAGTTGCGCGTCCACGTGGGCGAGAACTCGCGGACCCTGCGCGGCCTCGACCAGGTGGGCGGCTGGTTCCTGCGCGCCGACAAGGGCCTCAAGATGGTCCCGGGCGAGGTGCGCGACCTGGGGAACACCTACCAGGCTGACCTGATCGTGGTCCGGCCGGGCGCGCCCAGCCAGGCGCTCGACGCCCAGTTCCGCGTCGAGGCGGGGAAGATCACCTCGATCAACCTTGCGCCGCGGACCCGCTAAGGCGGTCCGCCGCGCGACCGCCCGCCTGAAACGCCATCGCGACAAGGGGCCAGGCGTGTTCTTCCCGGCCGACCTCTGGTTCAGGGCCTTCCTGCTCACGTTCGCGGTCGAACTGCCGATCGTCGCGTACCTGCTGCGGGCCGACGCGCCGGACGTGGGACGGCTCACGCTGCTGGTGCTGTTCGCCAATCTCGCCACGCACCCCCTGATCTGGTTCGTTGCCACCCAGGCGCTCGAGTACGGCACGCCGGAGTTCACCGTGGCGACCGAGGCGTGGGCCGTCATCGCGGAGGCGGTGTTCTACTGGGCCGCCCTCCGCGGCGTGTCGATCCGCCGAGCAGCCGCTGCCTCCCTGACCGCGAACGCCGCGTCCTTCCTCGTCGGCGTGGCGCTTGCGGGCGTGTGGCCGGGCGTCCTCGCCTGACGCCTGTCGCCGCCGCTAGCGCGACCCCAGCCGGAGGATCGAGGTGGCCGTCGTCTCACCTGCGGACGACGCCGTCGACCCCCCAGCCACCATCACCGACCCGTCGACGAGCGCGACGGCGACGCCGTCGGCCCTTGGCGTCGGAAGGGACGGCAGGTTGGCCCACTTTCCGCTGGCCGGATCCCAGGCCTGCACGGTGGCCACCATCGCATAGGCGCCCCAACCGGGGTCCCGATTCGCGGCGTAGCCGCCGGCAGCGAGCACGCGCCCGTCGGAGAGCACGGTGGTGATGGCCGCGCTCAGGTCGCGCACCCCGGGGGTCCGGATCGTGGGGGTTCCGACCGGGCTGCCGTAGTAGGCATAGGTCGGCGACACCTCCGACCACGCCCCGGAAGCGCTCCAGCGGAGAGTCCTGGTCATGGACCCCTCGTGCTTGAGCGACGTGAAGTCTCCGACGAGCAGGGCGCCGCCGTCGGGCAGCGCCTCCAGGGTCCCTGCCGTGTGGCCGCTGTACCCGGCCGGCCAGAGGTCGTGGAGGTCCCCGTACCGGGCCAGGTCCGGCTTCGGGATGGCGCCTGTCAACGCGAACTTCCCGGTGGCCGGATCGAACACCTCGGCGGTCTCAAGGGCCCGCGCCGGCACGCTGACCCCCTGCCCGCTTGAGGAGCCGGCGACGAGCACGCGCCCGTCGGCGAGCGTCGTGGCTGCGCACCCGACGCGCGCATAGTGCATCGGACCGGCGTCCGACCAGGTGCCGGTCGCGGGGTCGAACAGCTCGGCGGTGGCCATTGCGGCGCCGACATCGGGTGGCACGACGTCGGCGGAGCCTGACCAGCTGCCGGCCGACGGGGTGCGGGCCGACGCCAGCGTCACGCCCGGGTCGACGGACCCGTAGTTCGGGGCGACGTGGAAGTACCCGCCAGCGACGAGCACCCGTCCGTCGCCCAGCACCGCCGCGCACGCATCGGTCCGCGCCCAGTGCATCAGGCCGACCTTCCTCCAGGTGCCGCCGCCGACCGCATCGAACGCGTAGGCGCTGGAGTAGGACTGGGCGTCCGAGAACGACCCGGCGCCGTTCAGTCCGCCCGCCACCAGCACGCGCCCGTCGCGAAGCCCCTCGACCACCGCGTGCGTGCGGACTTTCGGCAAGACCGCCACGCTCGCGGCCGTCCCCCCAGCCGCCGGATCCCACACCGACGCGAACGGGGAGGCGTCGCCGGTCTCCTGGTCGGTGACCGTGCCGAGGAACAGCACCCGTCCGGACCCCAACCGCGTCGCCGACAGGCCGTCGACCGCGGCCCCCGAATATGCTCCGGCATCGACCCACCGCGTCGCGAACGTGAGCGGCGCGGACGGGGTCCGCGTGGGCACCGGCGTCGGCTCGGGGAGCACGGTGGGGCCCTGGGAGGCGGCGTCGGCGGTGCTCGAGGGCGATGAGGCCGTAGTATTGATCGGCGTCTGCGGCAGTCCCACGCTGGCGAGGTTGGGGAGGGAGCAT
>JBJKRU010000214.1:0-11787 GCA_046704485.1 Candidatus Limnocylindrales bacterium
CTGCGCTCGACGAGCAGACGCGCGTCTCCGAAGGCGCGCACGGCCTCGCGCCGCGCGGCCGCCAGGGCGGGCGGGAGCTCGGCCTCGCCGGCCACGGTCCTGATCCCCTTGCCGCCGCCGCCGGCGACCGGCTTGACGAGCACCGGGTAGCCGATCCTCGCGGCGCTGGCCGCGAGCGCGCGGTCCGACTGGTCGACCGGCGACTCGCCATCGGCCACGGGCACGTCGACCCGCCGGGCCGCGGCGCGAGCCGCCGCCTTGTCGCCCAGCGCCGCGATCACCCTGGGGGGCGGGCCGACCCAGACGAGGCCAGCGTCCAGGACCGCGATGGCCAGGTTCGGGCTCTCGGCGAGGAACCCGTAGCCAGGGTGGACGGCGTCCGCACCGGCCTGTCGCGCCGCCCGCACCACGTCGGCTGGGTCGAGCAGGTCGACGTCGTCCGGGCCGCCCAGCTTTGGGAGCAGAGGCTCGATCCCCTGCTGGCGCGCACTCGTGGCGATCCGGCGCGCGATCTCGCCGCGGTTGGCGATGAACAGGCGCCTCACGACCCACCACCCTCGCGCGGCGCCCACGAAGGTCGGCGGCGCTGCTCGAACGCCGCGAAGCCCTCCGCCGCCTCGGCCGATGCCCGGCGCTCGGCGAGGACCTCAGCGGTTCGCGCCGCCAGCTCGACTGCATCGGCGTCGGCCAGCATCGATCGCGCCGCGCCGCGCGTAAGCGCCTTGGCCGCCCGGACGGCCACGGGTCCGCCTTCCAGGACCGCCGAAACCGTCTCTGCCACCTCGGCATCCAGCGCGGCCTCGCCGTCCACCACGCGGTGCACCAGGCCGATCCGGCGCGCCTCCGCGGCATCGAACCGCTCGCCGGTGAGGAAGAGCGCGCGTGTGGCCCCCTCCCCGATCCGGCGGACGACGTACGGCGCGATCGTGGCGCCCACGAGCCCCAGCCGCACTTCCGGGAACCCGAGGCGGGCACGCGCCTCGGCCACCACCACGTCGGCGACGGCACACAGGCCCGCGCCGCCCCCGAGCGCCGCCCCCTGCACGCGGGCCACGACCGGGACGGGGCAGGCGTCAATGGCGGCCAGCACGTCGGCGAGGATACGGGCGTCCTCCACATTCTCGTCCGGCGGGAGCGTCATCGACGCCCGCATCCAAGCGATGTCAGCTCCTGCACAGAAGGCGGGGCCGTCGCCGGCGACAACCACCGCTCGAAGGGTGGCCGGGGGCTCGTCCCCTAGTCGCGCGAACACGTCGCCCAGGGCGGCGATGGCGGCAGCGTCGAGGGCGTTGCGCCTTTCCGGCCGCGCGAGCACGACCCACGCGACAACGCCGTCCGGCCCAGTGCGCTCGACGCGGAGCGGCGCACCTGCCGGCCTCTCGCGGCTGCTCACATCCGGAACACGCCGAAGCTCGACGCGGAGATCGGCGCCTGGATGGCAGCCTCGATCCCCATCGCGAGCACACGCCGCGTGTCGAGCGGGTCGATCATGCCGTCATCCCAGAGGCGAGCTGTGGCGTAGTACGGGCTGCCCTCCGTCTCGTACCTCGCGAGGATCGGCGCCTCGAACGCGTCCCGTTCCTCCTCCGACGCCCAAGCACCGTCGGGCAGCGACGAGGCCCGCACGGTCGAGAGGACGCGCGCCGCCTGGCGCCCGCCCATCACCGAGATCCTGGCGTTCGGCCAGGTCCAGAGGAAGCGCGGCCCGTAGGCCCGGCCGGCCATCGCGTAGTTGCCGGCCCCGAAGGACCCGCCGATCAGCACCGTCAACTTGGGCACGTCGGCGTCGGCGACGGCCGTCACGAGCTTGGCGCCGTCCTTCGCGATCCCTCCCGCCTCCGCCTCGCGCCCGACCATGAACCCCGCGATGTTCTGGAGGAACACCAGAGGCACGCGGCGCTGGGCGGCCAGCTCGATGAAGTGGGCACCCTTCAGCGCGGACGACGAGAACAGGATGCCATCGTTGGCGAGGATCCCCACGGGCCAGCCGTCGAGGTGCGCGAATCCGCACACGAGCGTCTCCCCATAGGCGGGCTTGAACTCGTGGAACTCAGAGCCGTCGACGAGCCTCGAGACCACCTCGCGGACGTCGACCGAGCGGCGGGGGTCGCTGGAGACGGCCGCGTAGAGCGAGGCGGTGCCGCCACCGCCAGACGGCGCGATGGCCGGCGGCCGCGAGGCCAGCCGTTCCCAGGGCAGCGACGGGGGGCGACCGCCCAGGTGGCGCACGATCATCCTGGCGATCGCGAGCGCCTCCTCATCGTCGCCCGCCTCGTAGTCGGCCACGCCGCTCGTCCGCGTGTGCACGCTGGCGCCGCCGAGGTCCTCGGCACTCACCACCTCGCCGGTCGCCGCCTGCACGAGCGGCGGACCGCCGAGGAAGATCGTCCCCGTGCCGCGGACGATCACCGTCTCGTCGCTCATAGCAGGGATGTACGCACCCCCGGCCGTGCACGAGCCCATGACGAGCGCCACCTGCGGGATGCCCTGCGCCGACATCCGCGCCTGGTTGTAGAAGATGCGGCCGAAATGGTCGCGGTCGGGGAACACCTCTGCCTGGAGGGGCAGGTAGGCGCCGCCGGAATCGACCAGGTAGAGGCACGGCAGACGGTTCTCGAGCGCGATCTCCTGCGCGCGCAGGTGCTTCTTGACGGTCTCGGGCAGGTAGCTGCCGCCCTTCACTGTGGCGTCATTGGCCACGATCATGCAGAGCCGGCCCTCCACCGGGCCGATCCCAGTGACGATGCCCGCGCCGAGGACCTCCCCGTCGTACAGGCCGTCCGCGGCGAGTGGCGACAGCTCGAGGAAGGCGGCACCAGGGTCGAGGAGCCGCCCGACCCGCTCGCGCACGAGCATCTTCCCCCGCGCGCGGTGGCGGGCGATCGCGCGATCGTCACCCCCGGCGCCACGGCCGAGCACGGCGGCAGTCCGGCCGCGCATCTCGGCGACGAGGCCCTGCATCGCCGCCTCGTTGGCGCGCGCCTCGGGAGACGCCGGGTCCAGGTGCGACGTGAGCGCCCCCACCTACACCACCCTCAGGCCGAGGATGCGGCGGGCGATGACGAGCCGCTGGATGTCGCTTGTGCCCTCTCCGATCTCAGTCAGCTTCGCATCGCGCAGGAAGCGCCCGACCGGGTAGTCCTCGATGTAGCCGTAGCCGCCGTGGGTGAGCAGCGCCGCGTTGGTCGCCCGCGCCGACACCTCGGAGGCAAACAGCTTGGCCTGCGCCGCGGCCAACCCAAAGTCGCGGCCCTGGTCGCGGAGCCAGGCGGCCCGGTAGACGAGCGCCCGAGCGGCCTCGATCTCGGTTGCCATGTCCGCGATGCGGAACGCCACCGCCTGGAACGTGCCGATGGGGCGCCCGAACTGGGAGCGCTCGCGGGCGTACGGGACCGCAGTGTCGAACGCGGCCTGGGCGAGGCCGACGGCGAGGGCGCCGATCGAGATGCGCCCGCCGTCGAGGATCCGGAGGAAGAGCGGGAAGCCACCTGAAGGATTCCCGAGAACGTTAGCGGCCGGAATGCGCACCGAGTCGAACCGCAGCTCCCCGTCGCCGATGCGTGGAGCCCGAGCTTGTCCTCCAGGCGTCCAACCGAGAAGCCGGGCGTGTCGGCCGGGACAATGAACGCGCCGACCTCGGCCCGGCCCTGCGGCGACGTCCCGGTCCGCGCCGCGACCACGTACGTCCCGGCCTGGCCGGCGTTGGTGATGAACCGCTTCGACCCGTCGATGACCCAGCTGTCGCCGTCGCGGCGGGCCACGGTCCGGGTACCGCTCGCGTCGGACCCGGCGCCGGGCTCGGTGAGGCCGTACCCGCCCAGCACGCGGCCGCTGGCCATTGGCGGGAGGAAGGCGTCGCGCTGCTCGTCGCTCCCACCGAGCAGGACGCCGCCGATCGCGAGCGAGGTGTGGGCGGCCACGATCAGCGCCAGCGACCCCCACACGCGCGCGATCTCCTCGACCGCCACGGCGTAGGCGAGCGTGTCCATGCCCGCGCCGCCCCATCGCTCCGGCACCGGGATGCCCAGCCAGCCCATGTCGCCGATCCGGCGCACCACCTCTGTCGGGAACCGGCGCTCGTGCTCGTGGACGTCGACCAAGGGCGCCACCTCGTCGGCGAGGAAGTCGCGGACGGTCTGGCGAAGGAGTGCGTGCTCGCCTGGGAGGTCGAGGTCCACGGGGCGGAGTATCTCACGCCACTGCTCGACTGCCTTCGAGCGTGAGACCACCTCCACAGGCCCCACGCGCCGTGGCGGGTCAGGCGGTCCCCCGCACCAGCCGGTCCGCAGTCCGGGCTCTCAGCCGCCGGAGAGCAGGACGAGCGACGCCAGCGCGCGCACGTCGCCCCGCGGCTTCCATCTCGGCGGGCGCCCCGGATCCACCCGGAAGTCCGGGAAGAGGACCGCGAAGCGCTCGACCATGATCGCGAGCTCCAGGCGCGCGAGATTCGCTCCGAGGCAGAGGTGTCGGCCGTGGCCGAACGCGACGTGGCGGTTCGGGTGGCGGTCGAGGATGCACTCCTCCGGCTGGTCGAAGGCGCGCGGGTCGCGGTTGGCGGCGCCGTACCCCAGGAGGACCACGTCCCCCGCCGGGATCGTCTCGCCGTGCATCTCCGTGTCGCGTGCCGCGTTGCGGCCGAACACCTGCACGGGCGAGACGAACCGCAGCAGCTCGTTGACCGCCGTGTGGACGAGCCGGTCGGGATCGGCGAAGAGCTGCGCGCGCTGCTCCGGGTGCCGAGCGAGGTGGAGCAGGCTCATGCCCATCGCGCCCGAGGTCGTCTCGTAGCCAGCGAGCAGCATCAGCATCCCGAACTGGCGGACCTCCTCGTCGGACAGCCGGCGCCCATCGAGCTCGGCCGCCAGGAGCGTGCCGAAGAAGTCGTCGCGCGGCTCGTGCCGGCGCTCGGCGATGCGGGCGTCGATGTAGTCCTCCGCCTCGCGTGCCGCCGCCGCGTGGTCGTCGGCGTCGAGCAGTGCGTTCGAGTACATCCGCTCCACCCAGTCGAACCAGCGTCCCTGGTCCTCTCCGGGCAGGTCCATCAGGCGCGCGAGGGAGCCAAGCGACATCGGGTAGGCGAACTCCGACATCACGTCGCCGCCGCCCTTGCGGGCGAACGGCTCGAGCAGTCGCGTCGCGAGCGCCTCGAGGTCCGGGCGCAGGCCGTCGATGCGCGGCTTGGCGAAGACGGGATTGACGAGCGCTCGATAGCGGGTGTGCTCGGGTGGGTCCAGCTCGATCGGGAGGAGCGGGTCCGAGCGCGGCTGTGTCGGGGGGATGAGCGTCGTGCCGGCGACCGCCGAGGTGAACGACTCGTGGTCGATCGCCGCTGCGGTCACGTCGTCGTAGCGCGTGAGCAGCCAGAAGCCGCCGTAGAGGTCGGAGTGCAGGAGCGGCCGCTCCTCGCGGATCGGCCCGAAGACGCGCGCAGGCTCCCTGACGAAGCCCGGGTCGTGGTGGTCGAAGCTCATCGCCGGCACTCCTCAGTCCGGGAACGCCTCGGGGCCACGCTCGGCCAGGCGACGCGCCTCTGCTGCCGCCTCGGTCGACTCGAGCCACGTGTACGGGTAGCTCGGGTTCTCGAGCTCAGCCGCCTGCCTGGTCAGGTACAGCGGCCGGAAGGTGTCAACCATGACGGCCAGCTCCTCGGTCGCCTCCTTGCCGATCGACGCCTCCACCGTGCCCGGGTGCGGCCCGTGCGGGATGCCGCCCGGGTGGAGCGTGAACGAGGCGATGCCCACGCCGCGCCGGCTCATGAAGTTGCCGGCGACGTAGTAGATGACCTCGTCGCTGTTGATGTTCGAGTGGTTGTACGGGGCGGGGATGGCAAGCGGGTGGTAATCGAACTTGCGGGGAACGAACGAGCACACCACGAAGTTGCGGCCCTGGAACGTCTGGTGCACGGGCGGCGGCTGGTGGACGCGGCCCGTGATCGGCTGGAAATCCGCGATGTCGAAGGCGAACGGCCACAGGTAGCCGTCCCAGCCGACGACGTCGAACGGGTGTGTGGCGAAGTGGTAGGCAGTGTGGCGGCCACGCGCCCGGACGATGACCCGGAAGTCGCCGTGCTCGGTGCGGGCATCCTGCAGAGACGGCACGCGGAGGTCGCGCTGCGAGTACGGGGCGTGCTCCAGGAGCTGGCCGTAGTCGTTGCGGTAGCGCCGCGGCGGCTCAAGCTCGGACGGGCACTCTAGGTAGAGCATCCGCTGGCCGACGCCAGGATCCGGATCCAGGCGCCACGTCGTGCCGATCGGCAGGACCAGGTAGTGCCCCGGCCGATAGGCGAGGTCGCCGAAGTTGGTGCGCAGCGTGCCGGTCCCCTGGTGGACGAACAGCAGCTCGTCACCCTCACCGTTCCGGTAGTAGGTGTCGGGCGGCATCGCCTCGCCGGGCAGCACGACGCCCATCACCACGTCGGCGTTGTGGAACAGGGGCACCCGGCCCGTGATTGCGTCGCCCGCGGACACGAGGCCGGCGGTGTCGATGAGCTGGTGGTGGTGCGAGCCGTCGTCGGCGGACTCGATCTTGGCGGGCCCGAGCGGGTCGATCCGCGTCACGCGCGTGGGCGGGACGAGGTGGTAGAGGAGCGAGCTCCGGCCCGTGAACCCCTCGACGCCGAACAGCTCCTCGGCGTACAGGCGGCCGTCGGGTGCCCGGTGCTGGGTGTGGCGCGTCGGAGGAATGCTCCCGCGGGCGACGTAGAACATGGGACGATCGGCCTCCTCGCGTCAGGTGCTCACGTCTGGTTCCGGCCGCTCGGGCCGTTCGCGATCGGGGTCACGAGGCGGCCCAGCCCCTCCACCTCGAGGGTCACCTCGTCGCCGGGCAGCAGGTAGCGGCCGAGCGTCTCCTCCCGGACCTCGAGCAGGCTGCCGCCGCCGACCGTGCCACTGCCGATGATGTCGCCGGGCCGCAGATGCACGTCCGCCGAGGCGCGGGCGATCATTGCGCCGAAGGCATGGTGGGCCGCGGCGAGGGTGCCCCGCGACGTCTGGAGCACCTTCCCGCCGCCGGTCCGCACCGTCGCGGTCATCGCCAGATCCGGCATCGTCGTGCCGGGCCGCCGTCGGCCGGCGACCTCGTCCAGCGTGACCAGCCAAGGGCCGATCGAGGTCGCGAAGTCCTTGCCCTTGGCAGGTCCCAGCCGGACGGTCGTCTCGTCCCGCTGGAGGTCGCGCGCGGACCAGTCGTTGAGGATGAACAGGCCGCCGGCCGCCTCCTCGGCGCGCTCCGCCGCCAAGTCGTGGACGGGGGTGTCGATGAGCATGCCGACCTCGAGCTCGTAGTCGAGCTCCCGGCTGCCGCGCGGCGCCCAGACGGCCTCGCCCGGGCCCCGCAGCTCCGAGACGTTCGAGAAGTAGAAGATCGGCAGCCGGTACCAGGCCTCGGGCATCTCCTCGCCCCGCCGGTCCCACATCGCGCCGACGTGCCGCTCGAAAACGTAGAAGTCGCGGAACGAGGGCGGCCGCAGGACCGGCGGGCCGAAGTCGAGGTCCTCGGCGTCGAGGACCGCCTCGTCGTCCTCGTCGCGTGCCGCGAACCCCTCGACGAGGTCCCGGAGGGCCTCGACCCGGAGCCCGCGGGCCATGTGGTCGTCGAGCGTCGTGACCGGCTGGCGGTGGAGCCGGCTGTCGTGCGCGAGGCTGGGGCTGGCGGCGACGAGCCGCCGCCGCGCGATCTCGAGGTCGAGCCAGCTGGCGGCCGGCGGGTCGAGCGCGGCGACGAGACGCCACTCGGCGCCGGCCGGCGCATGCCGCTCGCGGACGTGGGCGAGACGCATGGCGGCCTCCGACTACAGGTTGCCGCGCCGGCGCTGTTCGAGCTCGATGGCCTCGAAGAGCGCCTTGAAGTTGCCCACGCCGAAGCCGCGCGACCCGTGGCGCTCGATGATCTCGAAGAAGAACGTGGGTCGGTCCTGGATCGGCCGCGTGAAGATCTGGAGCAGGAAGCCCTCCTCGTCGCGGTCGGCCTCGATCCCCAGCTCCTCGAGCACGTCCATCGGGACGCCGACGTCGCCGACCCGGCTCGCGAGCGTTTCGTAGTAGGCATGGGGCATGCCCAGGAACTCGACGCCGTTGTCGCGCAGCCGCCGGACCGTGCCCACGATGTCCTCGGTGCGCAGCGCGATGTGCTGCGTGCCGGCCGCGTGGTACCAGTCGAGGAATTCCTGGATCTGGCTCTTCTTGCGCCCGGTCGCCGGCTCGTTGATCGGGAACTTGATGCGCCCGTTGCCGTTGGTCATGACCTTGGACATCAGGGCGCTGTACTCGGTGTGGATCACCGTGTCGTCGTAGTGGATGAGCTGCGCGAAGCCGAACACGTCGCGGTAGAAGTCAACGAACCGGTTCATGTCGCCCAGGTCGACGTTGCCCACGCAGTGGTCGATCTCGAGCATGCTCAGGCCGCCCGCCGCGCTCGCCGGCTTGCGGATGCGGCGGTATCCCGGGGCGAAGACGCCGTGGTAGTCGCGTCGGTCCACGAACGAGTGGCGGACCTCGCCGTAGGTGAATACCGCACTCTGCCGCAGGACGCCGTCCTCGCCACCGTCGAGCTCCCTCGGCACCGCGGCTGAGCGCGCCCCGCGGGCGGTCGTCTCCCGCCATGCCGCCGCGGCGTCCCCGACCGCGAAGGCGATGTCGTGCACGCCGTCACCATGGAGCCGGAGGTGCTCGGCGATCTCCCCGTCCGGCGTGAGCGGGGCCGTGACCACCAGGCGGATGTCGTGCTGCTGCAGGACGTAGCTGGCGCGATCGCGGACGCCGGTCTCGAGGCCCGCGAACGCGACCGGGGTGAATCCCCACAGCGCCCTGAAGTAGGCGGTCGCCTGCCGCGCGTTGCCGACCCAGAACTCGACGTGGTCGATGCCGTCGAGCGGGAGGAAGTCCCCGGCTTCATCGTAGGCGTTGGGGTTGAGGCGGGCGCCGGCCTGGTTGGCGGCGGGCATGCCAACCGAGCCCGTCGCTGCGGGATGGTGCGCGGTCTTGGTCATGTGAGCGGCTCCGGTCTGTCGAGTAGCCGGTCGGCGGGACGCGCCTCGCGGGCCGGATGGATCTTGCAGCCACTCTGGTCCTCGCGGCGCAAACGGTCAAGCGCGAGCGGCTGTTCGGCGGGCCCCGCACCCGGTATCGGCCGCCGCGCAAAGCGCCAGGCGACGAACCGTGCTCGCGCCCGCCAGACCCTCGACCCGAGCTGCCGGGCGACCCCAGACGCTGATCCGCCTGGAATCCGTATCCTGTCGGTGCGATGTCCCTGTACCGCCTCGAGCATCCGCTCCCCGCCCTAGACCACCCGGCCGTTGTGGCCGCGTTCGACGGCTGGGTCGATGCGGGCACGGCGGCCAGTGCGGCGCTGGCCATGATCGGCGAGGGCGGCGCCATCGTCGCCACGTTCGACGCCGATGCGCTGTACGACTATCGGGCGCGCCGCCCCGCCCTCGAGATCCGCGACGGCCGTCCGGCGACGCTCGAGTGGCCCGAGCTGCGCCTCCGCCACGTGCGCATCGGCGGCCGCGACCTGCTGGTCCTGGGCGGCCCGGAACCCGACTTCCGCTGGCACGCGCTGTCGGCCGACCTGTTCGAGCTGCTCGGGCGTCTCGGCGCGACCGAGTGGATCAGCCTGGGGGCGATCCCGGCGGCCGTCCCGCACGCGCGGCCGGTGCCGATCCTGGGCACAGAATCGGAGCTCGGGCTGCTGCGGGGCGAGGTCGCGGCAGGCCCCACCGGGCTGCTTCGGGTCCCGGCGGCCGCCCTGTCGGTGCTCGAGATGGCGGCAGTCCAGGCCGGACTGCCGGCCGTCGGCTACTTCGCCCAGATCCCCCACTACGTGACGGGCACCTACGCCCCGGCGTCGGTGGCCCTGCTGCAGACCCTCGAGCAGCACCTGGGGGTGGAGCTGCCGCGGGGCGACCTCGTCGAGGAGGCGGGGCGGCTGCGGGCGCGACTCGACGCCGCGGTGGCCGCCGACGAGACCACGCGCTCGTACGTGGAGCGCCTCGAGGCGATGGTGGACGAGGAGCGGCAGCCGGCCGGCGACGACCTGATCAGCGACATCGAGCGGTTCCTCCGCGAGGGCCGCAGCGGGGACGGGGGCACCCGGGGCTAGAGGGCGCCATGGACGAGTGGCACTAGTAGCGCTCGCGCCGGACGACGACGCTCTGGCCGCGGATGGTCGCGCCGCGGAGCGCGCCGATGACGCGGTCGGCCGCGGCCTCGGGGATCTCCACCAGCGAGAAGCCGTCGGCGATCTGGATGGCGCCGATGTCCTGGCCGCGCAGCCCGGCCTCGTTGGTGATGGCCCCGACGAGGTCGCCGGGCCGAACGCCGCCCGCCCGCCCGAGGCCGATGAACAGGCGGGTCACGCCGCTGCCCCGGGCTCCGCGCGCAGGGCCTCGGAGGACGGGCCGGCCATCGGCGGTCTCCCACCCCGACGGCCGGGGGCCGCGCGTCCCGGCGGGCTTGGTGAACCGGCCGGCGGCCGGCCGTGGACGAGTGACCGCGGCGCCGTCCCCTGCGGGGGCGCGGGCGGGCTCATGCCGTGGCGTGGCCCCCTCGCCGAGATGACGCGGCATCGGGCCGGGACGCGGCCGGAAGGACCGGCTGGCAGCGCCCTCCGAGCGGACGGTCGGCCTGCGCCCCGCCCCGCGCGGACCACCCCCGCGCGGCGGCAGCGACGGCAGCGTCGCGGGGGCGAGCTCGGTCGTGTCCTCGGCTCCGCGCGCCTCCTCGTCGGCCTGGGCGACGGCAGCGAGCGCGATGTCCACCAGGTCGAACTCGTCCGCGAGCGGCTCGACCACCGCCCGATACCGGTCGTGCCCGCCGGCGAGGAGCGCCTCGCGCAGCGAGCCGCGCAGCAGGTCCATCCGCTTCTCGCGCAGGTCCGCGACGGTCGGCAGGCCGGCGATCTCAAGCGGCTGGCCCACCCGCTGCTCGATGTCGCGGAGCAGGCGGTGCTCGCGCGGCTCGACGAGCGTGATCGCCACGCCCTCGCGCCCGGCGCGGCCGGTGCGGCCGATCCGGTGCACGTACGTGTCGGGCGACGAAGGCACGTCGAAGTTGACGACGTGGCTCACATGCTCGATGTCGAGGCCGCGGGCCGCCACGTCGGTCGCGACCAGCACGTCGAGCGCGCCGTCGCGGAAGCGGCCCATGATCCGGTCGCGCTGCTCCTGGGCGAGGCCGCCGTGGAGCGCGGCGGCGTCGCGGCCGCGGCCCGAGAGCGCCTCCGCGAGGTCGTCCACCTCGCCCCGGGTGCGGGCGAAGACGAGCGTGGCCGCGCCGTCCTCGAGGTCGAGGATCCGCCCCAGGGCCGCCAGCTTGTCTGCCCGGCGGACCACGTACGCCACCTGCCGGACGCGGGCGGGCTCCCCCTCGGGCGCCTCCTCGTGCTGGACGCGGATCCGCACCGGGTCGTGCAGGTGCCGCTCGGCCAGCTCGGCAATGGCGCCGCCGATCGTGGCCGAGAACAGGGCCGTCTGCCGCTCGCGGGGCAGGGAGCCCAGGATCCGGTCGAGGTCCTCGGCGAAGCCCATGTCGAGCATCTCGTCGGCCTCGTCGAGGATCACGGTGGACACCTCGTCGAACCGCAGCGTGCCCCGTTCCAGGTGGTCCACGGCGCGGCCCGGCGTGGCGACCACCACGTCCACGCCCCGGGCGAGGCGCGCCAGCTGGGCCGTGATGGGCTGGCCGCCGTAGACGGGCATGACGCGGGCCCCCAGCTCGCGGCCGTAGCGGTGGACGGCCTCGGCGACCTGGATCGCCAGCTCCCGCGTGGGCGCGAGGACCAGCGCCG
>JBJKRU010000215.1:0-13185 GCA_046704485.1 Candidatus Limnocylindrales bacterium
GCGCCCTCCGCCGCTTCAACAAGAAGATCCAGCAGAGCGGGATCCTCGCCGAGGCGCGTCGTCGCGAGCACTACGAGAAGCCGTCGGTGAAGCGGAAGCGCAAGGAAGCGAAGCGCAAGAAGAACGCGAGAGCGAGCCAGGGCTGAGCCAGACCGGGTTCGCGACCGGGTACCGGGGCCGATGACGGCGCCCGAGCCCGCCGCGGGCCCGCGGCACCCCCGCCGGGGGCGCCACACCTCAGGAGGGTCCGATGACCCTACGCGAACGACTCCACGATGACACGACCGCAGCGATGCGGTCGGGCGACGTGCTGCGCCGCGACGTCCTTCGGATGGTTCAGGACGCCGTCTACAAGACCGAGAAGGCGAAGAGGGTCGAGCTTCCCGAGGACGAGGTCCTGGCGGTGCTGACCAGGGAGGTCAAGACCCGCCGCGAGAGCGTCGAGGCGTTCCGGAAGGGAGGTCGCGAGGACCTCGCCGCGAAGGAGGAGGCGGAGATCGCCATCCTCTCCGGCTACCTGCCCCAACAGCTCACGGAAGGCGAGCTGCGCGCCCTCGTCGACGAGGGGGTCGCCGCCACCGGTGCCGCCACCGCCCGCGACCTGGGCAAGGTCATGGGCTGGCTGTCCCCGAGGATCCGCGGCCGCGCCGACGGCAAGGTCGCCTCCGGGCTCGTCGCCCAGGCGCTCGCCCGGGCGGAAGCGGCCGCGCGCGAGGCCGTCCGCTAGGCCGCCCCGATGCTCACATCGTCGTCCTCCCCCGCCGAGGCCGCCTTCACCCGCCGCGACCTCGGCCGGCTGCTCGCCGCGTCCGCCCTGCTGATCGTGGCGATGTCGGCCATCCTCGGCCTGGACGTCCTGCCGGCCCAGCCAAGCCTGGAGCTGGGCATGCCCGCGCCGACCGTCGTCCAGGCGCCGCGCGCCGCCGCGTACACGAGCCAGGTCCTGACCGAGCAGGCGCGCCAGGCCGCCAGCGACGCGGTCGATCCGCAGTACACGTACACGGCCGCCGGCGCAGCCGCCGTCGCGGCCCAGCAGGCACGGGCGTTCGAGCAGGAGGCGCAGGTCGTCGACGCGGCGTACGCGCCCGGCGTCACCGATCTCGGGCGGCAGGCCATCCTGGCCAGCGCGCTCGGCAATCTGACCTCGGCCGACCGGAAGACCCTCATGAACCTCACCCCCGAACGCTGGTCGGCAGTCCGGACGGAGGCGGCACGGGTCCTCTCCTCGCTCGAGACTTCGGAGCTCCGCGACAGCGAGCTGGCGCTAGTCCAGGCGAACCTGACCGACCGGATCGCCGGCGGCCTGTCGCCCGATGAGATCTCGCTCGCGGCGGCGATCGTGCGCCCGCTCCTGGTGCCGAACTCGACGTACTCCGAGCAGCTGACCACGCAGGCCAAGGCCGCCGCTGCGGCTGCCGTCCAGCCCGTCCAGCAGACGTGGGAGCAGGGCGAGACGATCGTCGCCAACGGGGTCCGGATCGACGCCGTCGCCTACGAGGCGATCACCTACTTCGGACTCAACCAGGGCGGACTCGACGTCGCCCGGCTGGTCGGTTTCGTCGTGCTCTCGATCCTCACCGTGGCCCTGCTGCTGGTGTGGACCCGGCGGTTCCGGCGCGAGTTCTGGCACCGCAACAACGTGCTGCTGCTCCTCAGCCTGATCCTGCTGGTGGCGGTGCTCGCGCTCAAGCTCACCGCGGGCCGCTACTGGCTGCCCTACGCGCTGCCGCTGAGCGCCGTCGGCATGCTCGTCACCGTTCTCCTCGACGGCGGGGCGGCGCTCGTGCTGACCTCGCTGCTGGCGATCCTCGCGGCGGCCGTCAACGGCGGCGGCTACGGCGGCGGCCTCGAGTTGGCCGCCTACATCCTGCTGGGCGGAATCGCGGGGATCGTGGCCGTGCGGCGCGGCGACCGCCTGTCGGTGTTCGTGCGCTCGGGCGTGGCGGTGTTCGTCGTCCAGGCCACCGTCATCGTGACCTTCGCTCTCCTAGGCCGCCAGGACGTGCGGGGCGTGCTCGAGCTGATTGGCGCGTCGGCGGTGTCGGCGGGCGGCGCGGCCGTCATGACCGCGGGCTCGGTGGCGGTGGTGGGCTCCGTGTTCGGCATCCTGACTGTCTTCCAGCTGCTGGAGCTGGCGAACCCGAGCGCGCCGCTCCTGCGCCGCCTCCTGGTGGAGACGCCCGGCACCTATCACCACAGCCTGATGGTCGGCAACCTGGCCGAGCGGGCCGCCGAGGCGATCGGCGCCGACCCGCTGGTCGCCCGCGTGGCCGCCTACTACCACGACGTGGGGAAGCTCTCCAACCCCGCCGCGTTCATCGAGAACCAGGCTGGCGGCGAGAACATCCACGACGAGCTTGACCCCGAGCAGTCGGCGGTGCTCCTCAAGAGCCACGTGTCGGCCGGCATCGACATCGCGTACAACGCGGGGCTGCCCAAGCAGCTGATCGCCTTCATCCCCCAGCACCACGGCACGGGCGTCATGTCGTACTTCTTCGCCCGGGCGAAGGAGCTGGCGGCGGCCCCGTACGGCGGCACGGAGACGCCCGAGGGGAAGAAGGCGGCTGACGCGGTGGACGCACGCAAGTTCCGCCACGGCGGGCCAAAGCCCCAGTCGCGTGAGGCGGCGATCATCATGCTGGCGGACTCGGTGGAGGCGTCGGTGCGATCCCTGTCCTCGCGTGACGAGGCGGCGATCCGCGCGATGGTGGGCCGGATCTTCGACGAGCGCATCGACGACGACCAGTTCGACGAGTGCGACCTGACGCTGCGCGACCTCGAACACATCCGCGAGGCGTTCGTGGGCCAGCTGCTCGGGATGTACCACCAGCGGATCGCGTACCCGCAGAACAAGGTGGTCGAGCTGGAGTCGCGCCGGGCCGCGTCGGGCGAGGACCACTAGCCTGACCTCGCCGCTTCCCTGCATTGCGGGCCCCGCCCCTCGGGGAGGTCTCGCAACGGGCGGTGACGCCCCGCAACGGTTGGGTCCCGCCCCGGTTGACCGATCGACAACACACGCCCACCATGAGTACCCACGGGCGCCAGTACTACTTGCGCCGAAGCGTTCTCCCCGGATCTGAGGCAACTCGGCGATGCACTCGGTCGTTCGCAGGCTCACGGCGGTGGCGGCCGCCGTCTTCTTCATGTCCGGCCTGATCGCGTCGCAGGCGACGGCCGCGGCCCCGACGTGGAGTCACCACGATGTCGATGTCTGCGGGCCGGCCAGCGCCGGCACCGCCGCCTGTGACAGCGTGGCACGTGTCCTGTTCCAGAATGGACAGCAGTTCGTGGCGAGGTCCCCCCAAGACCTCGGCCGCATCGCGAAGCCGGCGGCGTCCGTGTCGTTCGCAGCCGCCCAGCTGCGCACGGCCTACGGGATCACGGGGGCCGGGGACCCCTCCAAGGTGATCGCGATCGTCGACGCCTACGACAACCCGAACGCCTACAGCCACCTCACGACCTACCGGGACAGCATGAATCTCAATGCCTCGTACCCGATGGGCGACTGCTCGAGTTCGTTGTCCAGCCTCACCAGCGGGCCGAACCCCTGCTTCGCCAAGGTGAACCAGTCAGGCGGCACCTCGTACCCGACCGCCAACTCCGGCTGGGCCACGGAGATCGACCTCGACCTCCAGGCGGCCTCGGCGATCTGCCCCGACTGCAGCATCCTGCTCGTGGAGGCCAACTCCGCCTCGTTCGCCGATCTCGGCGCTGCCGTCACCTATGCGTCGACCGTCGATGGCGTGCGCGCCATCTCCAACAGCTACAGCTCGAATGGCGACGCGCCCGGATCGCTAAATCCGCAGTGGGATCAAGCGGCCACGACCTCGAAGGGCATCGCGGTCATGGCATCGACCGGTGACGGCGGCTACGGCGTCGGCTTCCCGGCCTCGGCAACCTACGTGCTCGGAGTCGGCGGCACGACCCTCCAGGTGGACGGCAGCGGCGCCCGGTCCTCCGAGACGGCGTGGTCCGGATCCGGGAGCGGCTGCTCGTCCTACAACGTGGCCCCCTCGTGGCAGGTCATAAGCGGCAGCCCCTGCGGCACCAGGAAGGCGATCGCCGACTTGTCCGCTGACGCCGATCCGAACTCGGGTCTGCAGATCTACACCACCTACAACAACACCACAACCTGGTGGATCTTCGGCGGCACCAGCCTGTCGTCCCCGATCATGGGTGCGCTGTATGCCATGCAGGGCGGCTACGGCCCGACCACCTCGTATCCCACTGCGAGCGAGTACGCCTGGTCCGCAGCCAGCTACTACGACGTGACATCGGGCTCGAACGGCCGCCGCTGCCGCCCTTCGGTGCTGTGCAATGCGGGCACCGGCTGGGACGGCCCCACCGGCCTCGGCAGCATCCAGATGGGGTCTGTGACACAGACGGCCACGTCCATCTCGGTCACGCCGGCCGATGCGTCCGTGCCGGCGGGGGGTACCCAATCGTACACCGCCCAAGAGCTCGACCAGAACGGCAGCCCAATGCAGACCCAGCCGACGTTCACCTGGAAGTTCGCTGGGGTCGGCAGCAGCATCACCTCGACAGGCCCCCAGACCGCCGACTTCGCCGCCGGCTCATCGCTTGGTTCCTTCACGGTGACGGCGACACCCAATGACAGCGTTACCCCCGGCACGACGCCCGGCAGCGTCGTGCCAGCGTCGATCTCCGTCACGCCGCCGAGCTCGTCCATGGTTGTCGGGGATCTGCCGCTGCAACTCACGGCGACTGCGCTTGACACAACCGGTGGCAGTGTCACGAACCAGCCGGTCTTCAACTGGTCCGTCAGTAGTGGTGGCTCGATCACCTCAACCGGCACCCAGACCGCCGACTTCACCACCACCACTGCCGGCACCTACACCGTAACGGCCTCCTACGGCGGCGTCGTTTCAAATGCCGCCCAGATCACGGTGACTGCACCAGCCACTTCGGGTGACTTCTCGATCTCGGTCAGCCCCGGGTCGCGGTCGATCAAGAGCGGCAGCTCGACGAGCTACACGATCACCGTCACTCGGACGAACAATTTCACCGGCAGCGTCTCGTTCAGCGTGGACGTGGCGCCGTCGAGCTCGACGATCGGCGCGAGCCCATCACCGACAACCACCACTGGGACAACCTCCACGGTGAACGTCACCACGAACGGCACGCCAAAGGGCACCTACTCGCTGACCATCACTGGCACCAGCGGCACGCTCAGCCACTCCACCACCGTGAGTCTCAAGGTTCGGTAGCGCGCCCGCCCGCGCCAGCCGTCCCTCCGGCCGTCGCCTCCTGGCGGCGGCCGGTTCACTTCGGGCGGCCAGCGGCGGCAACCTCCTTGGCGCGCGGCGCTTGGCGCGCGGCGCTTGGCGCGCGGCGCTTGGGGTCAGCGCTCCGGTGTGCCGAGATGACGGTTCCTCCCGCGATACCGCCGAGGGCGGTGCTATCCGCGCGACCGTGCCGTTGCACCGCTCCCGGCAGTGCCGAGGTCTGACGGCACGCTCCGACTACCCGAGCAGCTCCCGGTAGCACCGCCCGTGGCGGTAGTGCGGCAAGTCGGGATTGGATCGCGGCTGGTCGTGGCCGCCGCGCGCAGGGTCGGGCTCGATCCGCCCCGGTCAGTCCGGTCCGGCGTCGTCCTCCGTGTGGAGCCGCTCGTCCAGCTCCTCCTCGGTGAGGATCTCGGCGTCCTCGGGCAGGGCGTCGATGTACAGCTCGCCGTGCAGGTGGTCGAACTCGTGCTGGATGGCGCGGGCGAGGTACCCGTGGCCCGAGACCGTGACCCGGCGTCCGTGGCGGTCCTGGCCGGTCATCACCGCGTGCTCGGCGCGGACCCGCCAGGCCCGGTACCCGGGGACCGAGAGGCAGCCCTCCCAGGCGCCCTCCTCGCCGGACAGGTGGACGATCTCGGGGTTGGCCACCTCGTACAGCCCGTCGTCCACGCGCATGACGCACAGCTGCAGGTCGAGGCCGATCTGCTGGGCGGCCAGGCCCACGCCCGGCGCCGCGTCCATGGTCTCGATCATGTCGTCGATGAGCTCCCCGAGCTCGCGGTCGAACTTGACGACGGGCTGCCCGGGCAGGCGGAGGCGGTGGTCGCCGAGGGTGACGATGGGTCGGAGGGCCATGGGCGCGATGGTATCGCGCGGGCGGCGCGCCGATGGACGGTCGGCGGCGCTACCGTGTCCGCCATGAGCACCCACTACCTGTCCGGCTGGCGGATCGACGTCGAGCGGCGCGAGGACGTGCCGCGCCTGCTGCCGGCCGCCGCGCTGGCTCGGGCCATGGCCGCCACCCTCCAGGCTGCCGGGGCGCCGCGGCCAGCGTCGATCGGGCTGATCCTCGCCGACGACGCCGAGCTCGGCGAGCTCAATGCCGTGCACATGGGCAAGGACGGCCCCACCGACGTCCTCTCGTTCCCGCTGGTCGCGCCGTCGGCGTACCCGGACCACCCTGGCAAGGAGGCGGGCGCGGCGCCTGCGCCCGAAACCACGCCCGCTGGCCCAGGCGGCTTCGCGCTGCCCCCGGGCGCCCGCCCCCACCTGGGGGACATCGTGGTGTCGGTGGAGCGCGCGGTCGACCAGGCGGAGGCCGGCCGCGGTGGCCAGACGGGCGACGTCCGCTGGGACGCCCGCGACGAGCTGCGACTGCTGGTCACGCACGGGGCGCTGCACGTCTGCGGCTGGGACCACGCGGACCCGGTCGAGGAGGCGGCGATGCGCGCGCTGGAGCGGCGGCTGCTCGGCTGACGGCCGCTTCGCGCCCAGGCTGCGGCCTCGCGCCCGGGCTACCGGCGTCCGCCGCAGCCGCTCGTTCATCCTGCCAACCGCGGACTCGCCCGGAGTCTCTTTGGATGCCCTCGGGCCGCCGGGCAGCATTATCGACCCAGGGGCGCCGGGCAGCATTGTCGACCCAGGGGCGCCGGGCCACGTTATCGACCCGGGGGCGCCGGGCCACATAGCGGCCCTATGGTGACGTGACGGATCGCTCGGGCCGTGGGGCAGGCCAAGCGATCCGTGCGGGGCGTGACTGGCGGCAATCGGGCCACGGCGCGCGCCGTTCAACCCTTCGCGCGCCCATAGGGCCACGCCGCGGCCCGGCGGGTTCGCCATGGTGAGGCCACGCCGCGGCCCGGCGGGTTCGCCAGGGCACCGTGCGGGAGGGCGCCTGTGTGGGCCGCGGCCCCGCGGCGGTACCATGGCGCGACAGCCCCGTCGGACGACGTCCCGGGGCCATTCGCCGTGCTTGAAGGCGAACGCGGCCAGCGACCGCGGCGGAAACGACCGCGGCGGAAACGACCGCGGCGGAAACGACCGCGGCGGAAACGAACGCGGCAGAACCGAACGCGGCAGGAAGGGGAACACAGCAGATCGTGAAGCTCGTCGTAGGCCTGGGCAATCCGGGCGGCCAGTACCTCGAGACCCGCCACAACATCGGGTGGATGGTGCTCGACCGGATCGCCGACCGGGCGGGGCGGGGCGGGCGCGGCCGCCAGCGCGACGCATCCGAGGTGCTCGAGCTTCGCACGAAGGGGCTCGACCTCATCCTCGCCAAGCCGCTCACCTACATGAACGACTCGGGGATCGCGGTCCGCAAGCTCATGGCCCGCAGCCACGTGCCGATGGCGGACGTGCTGGTGGTGGCCGACGACTTCGCGCTGCCGTTCGGCAAGTTGCGCTTCCGCGAGGCCGGCAGCCATGGCGGGCACAACGGCCTCCGCTCGATCGTCGACGAGCTGGGGTCGGAGTAGTTCAGCCGCCTGCGCATCGGGATCGGCGAGCCGGGCCGGGGCGCCATCGACCACGTGCTGTCGCGGTTCGCGGCCGACGAGCGCGCCTGCCTGCCGATCCTGCTCGACGCGGCCGCGGAGGCCGTCGAGGCGTGGGCGCGCGAGGGGACGTCCAAGGCCGCCAACCGCTTCAACGCGTTCGACCTGCAGTGTAGCCCGGGCGCCACCGCCGGGACGGCGGCCCCCGCCCCCGGCGAGCCCGGCGGTCCTGCCGACGAGCGCGGCGTCCGGCGCACCAGGACCGGCTGGCGACGGATCCTCCCTGGCGGCGACGGGCCAGAGCCGAGCGGGCGCCGGTGACAGGCCCCTACCGCGGCCGGTCCACCCGCGAGCGCCGGCTGGCCGAGAAGGTCGCCCGCGAATGGGCGGAGCGCCGGGCCGCAGCCGAAGCGGCCGAGCGCGAGGTGGACCTCGATCGTGCGTCGGCCGATGCGGAGGTGGAGCTGCTCGACCCCGCTGCCCGGCCAAGCGCGGACGGTCCGGCCGCCCAGCCTGCGCGGCCTCGCACCCGTGAACGACCGAGCATCGTCGGTGGCGCTCCCAAGGGCGCGGGCCGGCGTGTCCCGGACCTGTCGGTCCTGCCGCGGCTGCTCCAGGAGTCCGGATCGTTCGCCTCGCTGCGAGAGCGGCTGGGTGACGGGGCGGCGCCCGGCATGCACGGCCGCCATGTCGGGCTGACGTCGGTGCCGCACGGCGCGAAGTCGTACCTCGCTGCGGCGCTGGCCATGGCGGAGGCAGGGGAGCGGATCTGCTGGATCGCCCGCGACGCGGAGATCGGCGACCGCGTGGCCGACGAGCTGGGCGCCTGGCTGGGCGACGCGTCCTCGGTGGCCGTGCTGGAGCCGCGGACCGCGCTCGCCTACGAGCGCTCGGAGCTGGTCGCGGACGAGACGGCCGCGCGCGTGGCGGCTCTGGCGGCGTGGCGTGGCGGCAGGGCGCGGATTCTAGTGGCGAGCGTGCAGGCGCTGCTGCAGGCGACGATCGCGCCAGGCGACCTCCCGGAACGGCCACGGGTGCTGAAGCCCGGCGTCCGCGTGGGCCTCGACCGGCTGCTGGCCGAGCTGTTCGACCTGGGCTATGCGCCCGTGCTCGAGGTGGCAGGTCGGGGGGAGTTCGCCCGGCGCGGCGGCATCATCGACGTGTTCCCGCCGTCGGCCGCGCTGCCGGCGCGGATCGAGCTGTTCGGCGACGAGATCGACTCGATGCGAGCCTTCGACCCAACCGACCAGCGGAGCGTCGGCGAGGTGGGCGAGGTTCGCCTCCTCCCCGCCACCGAGCTGCTGCTGCCGTCGGGCGGTGCCGACGAGTTGCGGACGCGGCTCGGGCGGCTGGCGAAGCGACTGCCCGAGCGGCTGGCGCTCGACTTCGCGCGGTTCGCGGGCGAGGCCGTGTCCGAGGGGGCGGGGGCCTCGCCGGAAGGCCGGGCGCTCCAGGCGGGCGACGCGGCCGAGGTGTGGGCGCGCCTGGTTGCGCCGGCGACCGCCCTCGACCACCTCGACCCCACGACGCTGCTTATCCTCGACGAGCCGGGTGACCTCGCCGACGCCGCGGACTTCCTCTGGCGCCAGGCGGACGAGCGTCATCGCGAGCTGATCGAGCAGGGCGAGCTGCCACGCGACTGGCCGCCGGCCTACCTGCCGCCACGCGACTGGAAGAGCCGCCTCCACGGCGCCAGGACGTTGGAGCTCACGTGGCAGTCCGACGCGTCCGAGGCCGACGGCATGGCGTACGCGTCGAAGGGCCTGACGAGCGGCGACCTGTTCGGCTGGCGTGAGCCGGTCCTGCCGCCCGGCCGCACCGAGCGACTGGTCGACGGCGTCGAGCACTGGCTTGGCGAGGGCGCGCGGGTCGTGCTCGCGTCGGACCAGGCGCCACGGCTGGCCGAACTCCTCGGCGAGGCGGGCCACGCGGTCGGGATCGTCTCCCGCGTGTCGGCCGCGCCGCCGCCCGGCGCCATCGCCCTCGTCGAGCGCAGCCTCAACGGCGGCTTTGTTGGCGGGCCGGACGGGCTGGCCGTCGTCACGGACCGCGAGCTGTTCGGCTCGGTGCGTGTGCGCCGGCCCAAGGCGATGCGGCGTATCGTGCCGCGCGACATCCTCGAGCGCCTGACGCCCGGCGACCTGGTCGTCCACATCGACCACGGCATCGCGCGGTACGAGCAGATGCTCCGGCGCGGCGGGTCGGGTGAGGAGCGCGACTACCTCGAGCTGTCGTTCGCGGCTGGCGACCGGATCTTCGTGCCCGTGGAGCAGATCAACCGCGTCTCGCGCTACTCGGGCGGCGAGAACCCGGCGCTGTCCCGCCTGGGAGGCACCGAGTGGCTGCGGACCAAGCAGCGGGTCCGCAAGGCCGTCACCGACCTCGCCGACGAGCTGCTCGCGCTGTACGCGAAGCGCGAGGCCGCCGAGGGCTTCGCCTATGCGGGGGACACGCCGTGGCAGGCCGAGATGGAGGCGTCGTTCCCGTACGAGGAGACCCCGGACCAGCTGCGCGCCTCGGTCGAGGTCAAGGCCGACATGGAGACGCGCCGGCCGATGGACCGCCTGGTGGTGGGGGACGTGGGCTACGGCAAGACCGAGGTGGCGCTGCGGGCGGCGTTCAAGGCGACCCAGGACGGCAAGCAGGTGGCGGTGCTGGTCCCCACCACCGTGTTGGCAGGGCAGCACTACACGACGTTCACGCAGCGCTTCGCGGCCTTCCCGCTGTCGGTGAAGCTCCTCTCGCGCTTCGTCTCGGCGCGCGAGCAGGAGGCGACCGTCGCCGGGCTGACCGCCGGGAACGTGGACATCGTCATCGGGACGCACCGGCTGCTGTCCAAGGACGTCGCGTTCCGCGACCTCGGCCTGGTGGTCGTGGACGAGGAGCAGCGCTTCGGGGTGGCCGCCAAGGAGCGGCTGAAGCACCTGCGGACCTCGGTCGACGTGCTCACGCTCTCCGCCACGCCCATCCCGCGGACGCTGAACCTGGCGCTCGCGGGGATCCGGGACCTCTCGGTCATCGAGACGCCGCCCGAGGACCGCCTGCCGATCCAGACGCGGGTGGCCGAGGCGTCGGCCGGCCTGGTCCGCGACGCGATCCTCCGCGAGCTCGACCGGGGCGGCCAGGTCTTCTACGTCCACAACCGCGTCGAGACGATCGAGGCGCAGGCCGACCAGCTGCGGCGGCTGTTGCCGGGCGCGCGGATCGTGGTCGGTCACGGCCAGATGGCCGAGGGCGCCCTCGAGCGCGTCATGCTCTCGTTCGCGGCCGGCGAGGCGGACGTGCTCGTGTGCACGACCATCATCGAGTCCGGTCTCGACATCCCCAACGCCAACACCATCATCATCGACCGCGCGGACACGCTCGGCCTGGCGCAGCTCTACCAGCTCCGCGGTCGCGTCGGCCGCTCGTCGCGGCGAGCCTACGCGTACCTCCTCTACCGTCGGCGGGAGCGCATGAGCGAGGAGGCGCGCAAGCGACTCCAGGCGATCTTCAACGCGTCGGAGCTGGGCGCTGGGTTCCAGATCGCCCTCGCCGACCTCGAGATCCGCGGCGCCGGCAACATCCTCGGCGGGGAGCAGTCGGGGTTCATGGCGTCGGTGGGGTTCGACCTGTACTCGCGCCTCCTCGCCGAGGCGGTCGAGGAGGCGAAGGCGCGCCGCGAGCATCGCGAGCCCGTCCGCGAGGTGCCGCAGGCCGTGGTGGACCTGCCAGTGGACGCGCACCTCCCCGATGCCTACGTGCCCGACGAGGCGCAGAAGCTCGAGCTGTACCGGCGGCTCGCGCGGGCTCGCTCGACCGGGGACGTGGCGGCATTCCGCCAGGAGGTCACCGACCGCTTCGGGCCGATGCCGGCGCCGGTGCTGCGGCTGGTCGAGGTGGCCGAGCTGCGCCTGTCGGCCGAGTCCGCGGGCGTCGCGAGCCTGGCACGCGAGGAGGGCTGGCTGGTGGTGCGGTTCGGCGCCGGGCTGTCGCGGGCGACGGCGATGCAGTTGCTGGCGCCGGGCGCGGCGGGCGGGGCGGCGCCGCTGCCGGGTGTTCGACCGGGCGACATGACGTTCGCGTCGAACCAGGTGCGCATCCGGCTGCCGCGCGATCCGCTCGCGTCCTGGATGCTCACGCAAGCCGTGGTGGCCCGGCTGGTGTCGGCGGGCGGCGGGGTGGGTGCCGGATGAGCCGGCGGCGCCAGACGCGGCGACCCCTATGATCGTCGGGTGATGACCGCCCAGCGCCTCGGGGAACCCGCGGCTGCCAGCCCCGGCCGAGCCTAGGTCGATGCCGCAACTCGTCGCCCCGGACGTCCGCTTCCGCCGTTCGTTCGCCGCCGCGATGGCGGAGTTCCGGGCTGAGGGTCGAGGCGGGCCGGACGACCGGTCAGTCATCGGCCGATACCTGCGCGACCATGCCGACGCGCCGGCCGACGACACGGCGTTCGGCGCGTTCGTCGACTGGGTTCGGGCCGACCGCCTCGACGAGACGCCGCGACCGGACGGCTTCGTGCCGACCACGGAGCTGTGGTGGGCGGAGGGCGACGAGTTCCTGGGCCGGGTCGGTGTGCGTCACCGCCTGACGCCGACCCTGCTCGAGGCAGGCGGCCACATCGGCTACGACGTCCGAAGGTCGGCGCGGCGGCGCGGCCACGCCACCGAGATGCTCGGCCGGGCACTGGCCGTCGCGCGCGAGATCGGCATCGACTCGGCGCTCGTCACCTGCGACAGCGGCAACGTGGCGTCGCGGGCCGTGATCGAGCGGAACGGCGGCGTCCTCGAGGACGAGCGCGGGGGCAAGCTGCGCTACTGGGTTCCGACGAGGTAGGGCCATCGCACTATCCTCCGGGCTGAGAGAGCTCGAGGCCCGGGAGGTCGACTTGCGGATGGGATGGTGGCGGCTCCTGCCTCCGCGGCGCCGGCGCTCCGCGCGCGTGGTCCTGCTCGACCCGGAAGGGCGGGTGCTGCTGTTCCATCTCGACGCGTCGATGGATCCCGACAGCCGCCCCTACTGGTACCTGCCGGGCGGCGGGATCATGCCGTTCGAGTCGATCGGGGCCGCCGCCCGGCGCGAGCTGCTCGAGGAGACCGGCATCCACCAGGTGGCCATCGGCCCGGTGATCGGCGAGCGCCCCGATGTGTCGTTCACCTTCCGCGGTCGGCGGATCGTCCAGGACGAGTGGTACGTGGCCGGGTGCGTCCCGAGCCCCCGCATCGGGTCGGGACGGCCTGGGGACGGGGAGCAGCGGGCGGTGGCGGCACACCGCTGGTGGGCGCGAGATGAACTGGCCGCGACCCCCGACATCGTGTTCCCGCCCGAGCTTGAAGAGCTCGTCTCGAGGGCGGCGGCGTGGGCCTCCCAATCGCCGAATGGGAGGACCGGCTAGGCTTCGCGCATGTACTTCCCCGCCACCGTCGACGCCTACCTCGGTGCCATCGACGAGCCGCAGCGCG
>JBJKRU010000216.1:0-2588 GCA_046704485.1 Candidatus Limnocylindrales bacterium
CAACAACGTGTCGAACCACCTCGCGAAGTTGCGCGATGCGGGGCTGGTCCACGCCGTCCGGCATGAGGCCAACGCGCGGTTCCTCTACTACGAGCGTGACGAGCGCGCGGTCGCCGCGGCCCGGGCCGCGCTCGAGGACGTCCTGCGATGACGACACCGGTGGCGGTGACGGCGAGCGTCGCCCGAAGGGGCCTACGATGAGCGCTCAGGGCGTTGCGGTCGACGCTGGCGCGATGGTGCGCGCAGCCCGCGTGCAGGGCTTCCACCCCGGCTGGTTCGGGGCGGTGATGGGCACGGCGGTCATCGGGGTGATCGCCTACCAGAACCCGGGAGGCGTCGCCTCCCTCGCCGACGCCGGACGCGCGGTCGGCGTCGCCATGGTGGGCCTGGCCGCCGCCCTGGCCGTTGCGCTCGGCATCCCGTACGTTGTCCGCTGGCTGCGCTACCCCGCCGCCGCCCAAGCCGACCTCGCGAACCCGGCCGTGGGCGGCCTGTACGGAACCTTCCCCGGCGGCCTGCTGGTGCTCGCGCTGGGGATCGCGACGGTGGGTCCGTCCGTGGCCGACGACGGCGCCGTGACGGCCGCGGTGCTCGCGCTCGCGCTGGTGGGCGTCACCCTCGCGTTTGCCATCAGCGTCGCGTTCACGGTCCAGCTATTCCTGCGAACGGGTGTCGAGGCGCCGGCCGCGAATGGCGCCTGGTTCATCCCGCCGGTCGTGACGATCATCGTCCCGGTCGTGCTCGCGACCTTCACGCCGCACGTGGCCGCGGGCGACCTCCCCGCTCTGGCCGCGCTGGAGTACGCGTTCTGGGGTATGGGGCTCCTGCTGTTCCTGCTGGTCGCCTCGCTCCTCTACGACCGCCTCGTGTTCCACCCGCTGCCAGGCGCCCCGCTGGCCCCGTCCATCTGGATCGGGCTCGGCCCCGTCGGGGTGGGATCGCTCGCGCTGATGCGGCTGGCGACGACCTCGGCGTCCGTGTGGGGCGATGCGGCGCCCACGATCTCCGCCGCGTCGGCGGTGGCCGCCACGACGCTCTGGGGCCTCGGCCTGTGGTGGCTTGCCGCGTCGATCGTCATGCTCGTCGTGTACCTGCGTCGCGGTCGGCTCCCGTACGGCGTTGGCTGGTGGGGCTTCACGTTCCCGCTCGGCGCGTTCACCGCGGCGACGATCGCGATCGCGCGCGCCTGGCACGCGGGCTGGCTGGAGGCGTTCGGGGTGGTGCTGTTCGCCGGTCTCGTCGGCTTCTGGGTGGTCGTCGCCGTCCGGACGGCTGCGGCGGTGCGGTCCGGGGAGGCGTGGGCCCGGTGACCGTCCCCGGCCCGACCCTCGTCGTGCGGCGGGTCCACCCGCCGATGTGGCTCGCGGTCCTCGTCGCCGTGCTCCTGTGGCTGGTCGCCTGGCTCGTGCACATGCCGCTGGCGGCCTGGCTGACCCACGACGTCCTCGGGCTGGCCGCCGGCACCCACCTCGGCGATGCCGTCGAGTTCTTCCTGGGCGACACGCCCAAGGTGCTGCTGCTGCTCGCGGGCGTCGTCACGCTCGTGTCGTTCCTGCGCTCGTTCGTGTCGCCCCAGCGCGTGAAGATGGCCCTCGCGGGCCGCGGCGTGCTGCCTGGCACCGCTGCGGCCGCCGCCTTCGGGATCATCACCCCGTTCTGCTCGTGCTCGGCCGTGCCGCTGTTCATCGGCTTCGTCGAGGCCGGGGTGCCGCTGGGCGTGACCTTCGCGTTCCTAGTCACGAGCCCGATGGTCAACGAGGTCGCCCTCGCGCTCCTGTGGGGGCTGTTCGGGCCGGGCATCGCCCTCGCCTACATGGCCGCCGGGCTGGTCGTCGCCGTCGGCGCCGGCCTTGTCATCGGGCGCCTGGGCCTCGAGCGGTACGTCGAGGACTACGTGTGGACCATCCGTGCGGGCAGCGCGGCGATCGCCTTCAGCCCGACCATGGCAGACCGCGTCCGCGACGCGTGGCGCGCCACGACCGAGATCATCGGCCGCGTCTGGCCGTGGGTGGTCATCGGCATCGCGGTCGGCGCGTTCATCCACGGCTACGTGCCCACCGACCTGGTGGTCGCGGTCGGCGGGTCGGGCAACCCGCTCGCCGTCCCCGCGCTGGTGGCGCTCGGCGTGCCGCTCTACAGCAACGCCGCCGGGACCATCCCCATCGTCGACGCGCTGATCGGCAAGGGGCTGCCGCTCGGCTCGGCCCTCGCCTTCATGATGGCCGTCACCGCCCTGTCGATGCCCGAGTGGGTGATCCTGCGCCGGGTCATGAAGCCGCGACTGCTGGCGGTCTTCGTGGGCGTCGTCGCGGTGGGCATCGTCGCCATCGGCTACCTGTTCAATGCCATCGCCCCCTGAACCAGGAAGGACGAACCCGTGAAGGACATCAAGGTGCTCGGCCACGGCTGCGCCAACTGCAACCGGCTGGAGGCGAATGCCCGCGAGGCGCTCGAGCGCACCGGCATTCCCGGCGAGATCTCCAAGGTGACCGATGACGCCGGGATCATGGCGTACGGGATCCTGTCGACGCCGGGACTCGTGATCGACGGGCAGGTGGCGAGCTACGGGCGCGTGCCCTCCGCCGACG
>JBJKRU010000217.1:0-3010 GCA_046704485.1 Candidatus Limnocylindrales bacterium
AGCCGAGCAGGCCGCCGCGGCGACCGGCAACCCGAGGATCTCGACGAGGAGGGTGCGCTTCGTGCCGATCGTCCGGCCGCCGCGGCCTCCCGGCTCGTGGAAGGTCGGGCCGTAGCGGGCGCCCTTCGCGGTCTGGGCGTCGACCATGACCATCGATGGCACCGGCTCACGGTCGTGAAGCAAGCGCACGATCGCCGCCAGGCGCGTCCTCGCCTGTGCCCACACACCGTTCGAGCGCCACCGCCGCCACTGGCTCGAGACCGCGGTCCAGGGTGGGTAGCGCTCGGGCAGGACGCGTCACTGGATCCCGGTCCGCCCGATGAACAGCATCGCGTCGACCATGTCGCGCCGGCTGATCTGCGCTGGCGCGCCACGCCGGCCAGGCGGGTCAAACAGGTCGGCGACGAGCTCCCACTGCTCGTCGGACAGGGCGATCGCGAAGCTCACGACGGGAGGATGGCGACGACGTGTGACAGGTCAGCCGTCAACCGGGCGATCCGAAGGGGAGAATTCGGCTACAAGCCCTGAGTGGCGACTCGGTCATTCGACGAGCCCTTTGTTGTGCCATCCAAGGCCCGGTAGCTCGGCCTCGCAGGGCCGAACATATACTGAACTCGCTTGATATACCACTGTGGTACAGTTACACCAATGGTAGACTTCAGAGACGGCCCCGCACTCGAGCGTGCCTTCGAACGTGCCGTTGCCTCAATCCTTCCGTCGGGTTGGGCGATGGCCGTGCAATCGGGCGATGCAAGTGAGGACGCCCGAGTCGACGCCTACATTGACCTCACCGCGCCCTCGGGCGAACGGACGACGGCGTGCGTGGAGTTCAAGGCTCGCGCCGAGCCCGCCGAGGTCGTCCGGCTCGTCCCGTGGCTCCAGCGCTGCGGCGCGGCCATCCTGGTCGCGCCCGTGGTGGGCGCGCGCACTCGCGAAATCCTCGCGGGCGCTGGCATCAGCTGGATGGAGCCCGACGGGGACTGCCGCATTGCACTGGGCAGCCTGTTCATCGAGCGGCTAGGCCGCCGACCCGCGCGCCGCGAAGCAGATGCGCCGGGTACTCGCTTCGTCGCCGACCTCTTCTCGGGCGCCGCGCTGCGCATTGTCCGCTGGCTGCTGATCGACCCGGAGCGCTCCTGGACCCTCGAAGAGATGGCGTGGGAGACGGGCCTCAGCAAGGGGTTCGTGAGCAGGACCTTCAAGACGCTTGCCCGTGACGCCTACCTGAGCCGTGCCCGCGGGGCGAGCAGCCTCGCGGATCGGGAGGGTCTCCTGGGCGCCTGGGCCGCCGCCCCCGCGCCGTCGATCGCGGCCGCCGAGCGGGTGGCGCTGGCGGGCGGCGCTGAAGCGGTGCTCAGGGCGATCGCGGGCGCCACCGATCTGGGCCGCTACGCGATCACCGCTGAGGCTGCCGCGGAGCGGGTCGCCCCATATGCGCGGTTCAGCCGCGTCGAGGCCTATGTGGAGGACGCGGCGGCGTGGGACAAGGTCCTGAGCCTGACGCCCGTCCCGCGCGGTGGCAACGTCATCCTGTTCGCAAACCCGGACAGGGGGGTCTTCGACGGGATGGAGGAACGTGACGGGCTGGTGCTTGTGAGCCGCCCGCAGCTGTACGTGGACCTGGTCCGGCGCGGCGGCGCGGCAGCCGAGGCGGCTGCCTTCCTGCGCGAGCGGGGCGAGCTGTGGCCGCGGTAGACCCGCGCGACGACCCCGCTTCGGTCGTGGCGGCGCGACGCGTCCTGCTCGAGCTCTGGACGATCCTGGCCGGCTTCGCCGACGCGATGACGATCGTGGGCGGCAGCGCTCCCCCACTGCTCACCGGAGACCGGCCGGACGACCCCTACGTCGGCACGCTCGACGTGGACCTCGTGGTCGACCCGATCGGCGTCCCGGACGACGTCTACAGGACCATTGCGGAACTCCTCCGCGATCGGGGCTATACCCAACTCGACCAGCCCTTCCGCTGGCTCCGGTCGGTCGTCGTTGACGGGCGTGCAATCGACGTCGAGGTGGACCTCCTCGCCCCGTCAACACCTCGAGGTGGCGCGGGCCATCGCCACGAGCGGATCGGCGGCGAGCCGCTGGCCCGGCGGACGGAGGGCGCCGAGCTCGTACGCACCGCCTTCGTCGATCAGGAGATCGGGGGCCTGCTGCCGGACGGGCGCCCGAACCGTGTCTCCGTCCGCGTCGCGACCCCTTCTGTCCTGGTCATCCTCAAGGCGCTCGCGATGGGCCACCGGGACAAGCCGAAGGACGCCTACGACATCGACTACCTGCTCGGCCATGTCGGCGTCGAGGCGGTGGCGGCCGGGATTATCGCCATGGGCATCGTCGACCCGGTGGCGAAGGCCGTGGGCATCCTCGCGGACAAGTTCGCCTCGATCGACGCCATCGGGCCCGCGAGCGTCGCACTGTACCGAAGGGTGCCGCTCGGTAGCTCGGAGGCCGATCGCGTCGTGGCGCTGGCCTTCGCCCGTGTCGACCAGCTCCTGCGGCGCCTCCGGTCCACCTCTCCATAGGTCACTGCGCGGATCGCTGACCGGATCCTCGACGCTTCCGTGCCGAGAGATAGGCCAGCCTCGTGAAGTACGCTCGCCTGGCCGCGTCGGCGCGGCGGAGGCGCTCGCGCTCGGGGAGGCGGCGGTTGGGGTCGACCTCGTCGAGGAAGCGCTCGTCGAAGGCGCGGCGGGCGGGCCGGGTGGTCTCGCGCGGGTCGCGGCGGGCGTGGAGGGTGTAGGCGGCCATGCGGGCGCGCATGACACGCTCGCTGGGGGTCAGGGACTCGCGCCTCATCTGACCGCCTCTCCGGGGCTCTCGGCGTCCACCATCACGAGGCCAGAGACCGCCAGGCGGGGAGCACCAGTTCGCACGGCCGGGCGGCCGCGGCGGGCGGGCGCACGCGTGATCGAGTCAACCCCGTAGGGGTGCCGCACTTCGGCCGCCGTGCTCAGGCGCGATCGGGCGGGGTGTCGCGCCCCCCGTCGCGACCCGGTCGCGGCCCGGTCGCGGC
>JBJKRU010000218.1:0-5675 GCA_046704485.1 Candidatus Limnocylindrales bacterium
GCGGCCGGCGGAAGGCGGCGTCAGGCGGTGTCCGTGCGCCTAGCAGTCCTGCGGCGCATCGCTGGCGGACGCGTTCCGCATCCCCGATCACACCCGCGACGCGGGGGCCAGGGACCGCCTGGAAGACTCGACGGCTCGGCGCTCAGCCGCCGCCGAACAGCGCCTGCACCTCTCGCAGCGCCGCCGCCAGCGCGTCGATGTCGGCGTGCGTGTTGAAGACCCCGAACGAGGCGCGGGCCGTCGCCGTCAGGTCGAGCCGCTCGTGGAGCGGCATCGTGCAGTGGTGTCCGGCGCGGATCGCGACGCCGAACCGGTCAAGCACCTGCGCCACGTCGTGCGGATGGATGCCCGGCAGGTTGAACGACACCACGCCGCCCCGCTGGTCCGCCGGCGGGCCGTACAGCTCGATCCCCGGGACTTCGCGCGGCAGCACGTCGAGCGCGTATGCCACCAGGTCCTGCTCGTGGGCGCGGACCCGGTCCATGCCCAGATCGCGCAGGTAGTCGGCCGCCGCGCCGAGGCCGATCGCTGCGGAGATGTCCGGCGTTCCCGCCTCGAACTTCCAGGGGATGTCGTTCCACTCGGAGCGGCGGAGATGCACCTCGCGGATCATGTCGCCGCCGCCCAGGAAGGGGGGCATCGCCTCGAGCAGCTCGCGGCGAGCCCACAGCACGCCCGAGCCGGTTGGCCCCATCGCCTTGTGGCCGGAGAACGCGTAGAAGTCGCAGCCGATCGCCTCGATGTCCACGGGCATGTGGGGCACCGCCTGCGCCCCGTCGATCGCGACCAGGGCGCCAGCCTCGTGGGCCTTCCGGGTCATCTCCTCGACCGGGTTCACCGTGCCCAGCATGTTCGACACGTGGGTGAACGACACCAGCTTCGGCTTGAGGCGCAGCAGCACCTCGTACACGTCCTGCCGCAGCACGCCGTCGTCGTTGATCGGGATGAACTCGAGGTCCGCGTCCCTCTCCTGGGCGAGGATCTGCCACGGGACGAGGTTGCTGTGGTGCTCCATCTCGGTGAGCACGATCACGTCGCCCCGCTCGATATGTCGGCGCCCCCACGAGTACGCGATGAGGTTGAGCGACTCGGTGGCGTTGCGCGTCCAGATGATCGTGTGCGGGTCGGACACGCCGATGAGCCGGGCGACCTTCACCCGCGCCGCCTCGTACTCGGTGGTCGCCCGCTCCGAGAGCGCGTAGATGCCGCGGTGGACGTTGGCGTTGTCGTGCCGGTAGTAGTCGTCCATGGCGCGGACGACCGCAGTGGGCTTCTGGGAGGTGGCAGCCGAGTCGAGGTAGACCAGATGGTGGCCGCGCACATCCTGGTCGAGGATCGGGAAGTCGGCGCGGAGCACAGCCGCGTCGAGCCTATCGACCGGGGTGGCAGCCGGGCGCGTCTCGGTGGTCATCGGGCGCCCTACCGGCCCGCGCCGGCGGTCTCGGGCTCCTGCGGGACGGCCATGTCGTCGTCGGACACCCCGGCGTCGAGCCCGGCCTCGCGCAGGATCGGGCCATAGCCCTCCTCCTCGAGGCGGAGCGCCAGGTCCTTGCCGCCGCTCGTGACGATGCGCCCCGCCGCCAGCACGTGCACCACGTCGGGCGTGATGTAGTTCAGCAGACGCTGGTAGTGCGTGATCAGCAGCACCCCCATGTCGGGGTTGAGCTGCGCGTTCACGCCCTCGGCCACGATCCGGAGCGCATCGATGTCAAGCCCCGAGTCCGTCTCGTCGAGGATCGCGAACTCCGGCTCCAGCATCGCCATCTGGAGCATCTCGAGGCGCTTCTTCTCGCCGCCCGAGAACCCGTCGTTGACGTAGCGGGTGGCGAAGGTGTCCTCCATCTTGAGGAGCGCCATCTTCGCCCGCATCTTCTTGCGGAACTCGAGCATCGAGACGCCGCCGCGCATCGGGTCGGTGGGGTCGATCTCCGGGTTCTTGTCGATGCCCTGGAGGCGCGCGTTGAGCGCCGAGCGGATGAACGACGCGACGCTGAGGCCCGGGATCGCCGTCGGGTACTGGAACGCGAGGAACAGCCCGAGCCGGGCGCGCTTGTCGGCCGACAGGCGTAGCAGGTCGCGGCCCTTCCAGATCGCCTCGCCGCCCTTGATCACGTACGCGGGGTGGCCCATGAGCGCGTACGACAGCGTCGTCTTGCCCGAGCCGTTGGGACCCATGATCGCATGGGTCTCGCCCTTGCGGATCGTCAGGTTGATCCCCTGGAGGATCTCGCGGTCGGGGCTGGCTGCCGGGGCGACCCGGAGGTCACGGATGACAATCTCGCGGTCGGTCGCGTCGGTCACGAAGGTCTGCTCCTGGTGGTTCGCGGGCGCCGGGGGCGCGGCGGTGTGCTGAGTGGGCTCGTCCTCGACCTACGCGAGGCCAGCCGGGGACGCGGCCGGCTCGCGCGGGTCGAGGACGATGTGGCGGACTGGGACGAGGTCCGCCAGGGTGAGCGAATCGAGGGTGCCCGTGATGGCGTCACGCACCTTGATCCAGAGCAGGTTCACGGTGCAGCGGGCCGAACGGGCACATTCGGCGTGATCGGGGTCGTCTGAAGCGCAGAACATCGGGGCGATCGGCCCCTCCAGCGCGCGGAGCACCTCGCCCATCCGGATCTCCGAGGGCGGGGCCGTCAGCTGGTAGCCGCCATGGGCGCCGCGGGTGGCGGTGACGAGGTTGGCCTCGCGGAGGCTCGTGACGAGCTGCTCCAGGTAGGCGCGCGGCAGGTCTTCGTCGGCCGCGATCTCGGACAGGCTGGCCGGCCCGCTCCCGTAGCGCCGGCCCAGCTGCACCATGAGCCGCACGCCGTACTCGCCCTTGGTGGAGAAGGCGACGGCGCCGGTGCCGTGGTGCTTGGTCCGGTGCGAGGCGGTGGCGGTCAGGGAACGGGTCCTCGGGTGGTGCGGCTGGAGGCGGCGTTCTGGCCCCGCCTCGCGGTGGCGCTCAGCGCCGTATGGCGACCCGAGTAGTCGGAGTTCGCCGGGGGGACGCCCGCGGCGAGAGGGCCGCCGCGCCGGGGAATTCCGACTGTTCGGGTCGGGATTGAGCATAGACCTCCCGCGCGGGGCCGTCAACGAGGGGGTGGGGGTAGTAGTTAGAGGGCTCAGAAGTTGCCGATTTGACCCAAGGTCGGTCAGGTTGCGGATCTGCCGGGCCGAGCGTGAGCCCGAATGCACAACCCAGGTCCCGCATGCCCGCCACGCCTGGGCGTGCACCCAACCGCTCAACCAGGGAGTTGGGCGACGAGCGCGTGCACGGCCCTCAGGGCGCCCGGCAGTCGCTCCGCAAGGTCCTCGCGCGTGAGCGTGGCGAGGTGGTGGCGCACCGCCCGGCGACGTTCCTTCCAGCCGAGCAGCGCGGTCGAATCCTCGGCGGTCATCCTGCCCCGCCGCACCATCTCGCCGACTTGGTCGGCGTATGACCGGTCGTCCCATCCGGTCCCGAGCAGGAACCCCATGGAGAGTTCGGTCACTGCGTGCAGCTCCTCGACCACCTGTTCGGAAGACGCGTCCTCGTTCTGCCACGACTCCAGCATGGTTGTGAGCCCATCGAGTCGGTACTGGATGACAGGGTCCTCCACGCCGTCGAAAACGTACGACGAAGGCGTTCCACCGAGATGGCGGCTCAACTCGAGCACTCTCATCGACGCGTCCCATGCGCCGCGCATATAGCCGCGCAGCAGGCGACGGCCGAGCTGGAGCCTGCGCGCACGTGGCAGGCGGACCTGAGAGGCGTCAGCCATGGCGCCGAGCGCGATGGCGATGGGCTGACGGCTGGCCTGGATATTGACGAGCGGTCCGTCGACCGTGACGAGGTAGCCGGTCTTGGTCCGTCGATAGCGGAGTTGAACCCAGCGCTGCCGGCAGCGCAGTTGCATGCCGTGGAGCATCGGGCGCAGTAGCGCGTCTTCTACGTCGCTCCCAACCTTGACCGAGAAGTCGTATCCAGCCAACCGTCCGCCCCGGCTCAGTTACCGGCCGAATGCGCGGACGAACGCCGCGCCATCTCGAACATCTCCATCATCGCGGTTGTCTCCGTTCACCGTGCTGGCGTCCCCATGTCCAGCCAGGCAGACCGTCGAGATAGACGGCCCGGGCGACAGGAAGCTCACCCCGCCGGTAGAGGTATCGCTGGTGGGCGACCCACACGCCCAGGCGGATGCCCTGCTCGACGTGTCTCGCGGCCACGCGGGCGTGGCCCTCCCGGGCGACGAAGGCCCTCAGGGCGGCGAGCGTGGCCTCCTGGTCATCGCCTCCCGGGTCCCACGTCCATCCCTCAAGGGCCTCGAGCTCGGCGACCCGGTCAGCGCGAAGCCTGCGGCGTCGGAAGTCCGTCCGCCGCAGGGCGACCCACATCCCGAGCCTGACCACGCCTTCGACGTGTTTCGCGGGAACTCGCGCATGGCCCTCGCGCGCCACGAAGGCACGAAGCGCGGCCATGTTGCCAGCCCAGTCGTCCAGGTGGGCATGCCAGGTCCAGCCCGGGATCGCTTCGAGCTCGTGGACGCGCTCGACGCTGAGGATCCCACGCTCCCGGTCCCTGCGGCGGTTCCGCACCCACGCACCGAGTCGCGCCCCATTCTCGAGATGGCCGTCTCTCACGCGGGCGTGGCCCTCTCGCGCCGCGAATGCCCGCAGGGCCGCGAGGGATGCCGCCCAGTCATCGGCCATTGGATCCCACGTCCACCCCGGCAGTGCTTCGAGTTCGGCGGATCGTTGGGCCGGCAGCCGGCCCAGTGTGTGGTCCATGCGCCGTGTCCCGACCCAACTTCCTAGGCGGAACCCATTCTCGACGTGCTGCGCTGGAACGTTGGCGTGCCCCTCTCGGGCGATGAAGGCCCGCAAGGCGGCGATGGCCTGGGCCCAATCATCCGAGCGCGGCTCCCAAGTCCAGCCGGGCAGCGCCTCAAGCGCCGCGATCCGATCCTGTCGGAGCCTCCCGCTGTTGCGCTCCGAGCGCCGCGCGACCACCCACATTCCGAGGTTGATCCCGCCCTCGGAGGCTTGGGCTGGCACCCTCGCGTGGCCCTCCCGCGCGACGAACGCCTCGAGCGCGGCGAGCCCGATTGACCACGGGTCCGCCGACACCTCGACGGCCCGCACGCGGACCGCGTCGAGCAGGCGGTCAAGCGCGACGCCTGCCGGCCCGACGATGTCGAGCGGCATGTCGCCGGCCGAGGGGGCGCGCTGCGGCGATCGCGGGCCGAGCGACAGCCGGAGGCGTGCGGCGTCGGAGGCGAGGAGCGGGTCGTGCGACCGGAGGGCGCGCAGGACGGCGACCACCGGCTCGAACGCGCCCGACTCGACCGCCGCCTCGGGGTCGGCGAGGTCGGCCGGGCCGAGGTGGACGGGGACGAGGATCCAGCCCGTCGCCTTGCCCGGCGACGACCGCATCGCCCGGCCGATGGCCTGGACGAGGTCGACCGGGGAGCGCCGCGGGTCGGCGAAGGCGACGGCGTCGAGGGCCGGCACGTCGATGCCCTCCGTGAGGCATCGGGCGTTGGACACGACCACCGCGCCCGCCGGCTCGCGCAGCTCGGAGAGGACGAGCTCGCGGTCGCGCACGGGCTGGGCCCCCGAGATCCACCGCGCCGCGGGCGCCGCGCCGTCCACCGGCACGTCGGGGAGCAGCCCTGCGAACGTCCGAGCGCGGGCCACCGTCGCGTGGAACGAGT